>PABE01000164.1 GCA_002702725.1 Porticoccaceae bacterium | reverse complement strand
TTTTGGCGTTATGTGGATTTCTGTGAGGCCGGTGGCATCGACTCCCTGTGGCATTCCGATCAGTTGATATCGCCGGAGGGGAGCCTTGAAACCATGTCGGTAATGGCGGCCCTGGCGGCCCGAACTCGGCGGTTGAAGTTCGGGATGAATGCGGTGTCAGTAACCTTTCGCGATCCGTTGGTCCTGGCCAAACAGTGCGCCACCATCGATGTGTTAAGCGGTGGCCGGTTGTTGCCGATTTTCGGGGTCGGTGTCGGTGGCGCCCGGGAGTGGGCCGGCACCGGGCGCAGTCCCGCCGGCCGCGGCCGGCGGGCCAATGAATTTCTCGAGCTCTTCGCCCGCTTGCTGAGCGAAGATAACGTCAGCTACGACGGGGAGTTCTATCACTACAGGGACGTGACCTTGAACCCCAAGCCGTTGCAACAGCCGCTGCCACTGTGGATTGGCGGCAACAGCCCGGCGGCGGTGCGTCGAACCGCCCGCTACGGTACCGGTTGGCAGGGGGAGTTTTCCTCACCCGAGCGCGCCGGGGAAGTGGTGATCGCGATCAAGGAAGAGCTTGGGCGGACCGGTCGTACCATCGCCGAGGATCACTACGGCATCAGTCTGCCGCTGCGTTTCGGCAGTCCTGACGACAAGCCGGTACAGGAATTCGTTCGGGCAATCCAGGGGTTTGGCCTTGCGGATTTTGATCCCGGCCAGTGTATTGCTGTGGGCGATGGATCAGCGATTACTGACACCCTTGAGCGTTATCGGGCCAGGGGCATCAGCAAATTCGTCGCCATTCCACTGGCCAACTCAGAGGCGGACGCCATGGCCCAGGTTGACCAGCTCTGTGAGTCGGTAATCCCCTGGATTGGCGGTCGGTAGTGCCTGAAAGCGGTTTAGGGCCTAAGCTTGGGTCTCCGGTCATTAGGGGAACCCGTCATGAGTCCGAAACCGTTTGTCGTGCCGCCCTCGGGTTATCCCGATGCGTTGAATGTGCTGGGAACGGCGATTATTCCCATCGCTACGAATGAGGACACCCATTCCTACGAGATCACCGTGCAAAGTGGCGGAGCTGGCATGGGGCCACCACCCCATCATCATGCCTGGGACGAGTCATTTTTTATTCTGGAGGGTACGGTGGAACTGTCCTGGGATGACCAGATCCGGCTCTGTGAACCCGGCACCCTGGTGCATGTTCCGGGGGGTGCCGTGCACAGCTTCCGCTACGGTCCGGGCGGTGGCAGGATGCTGGAAATTACCGGCAAAGGCGGCACTGCGGTTGCGGCGTTCACCGCCATCCACAAGGCGATCCCGTCAGGGCCGCCGGATATCCCGACAGTGGTATCCGTATTCGCCAATCACGGCGTAATCTTCCAGGTGCCTGAATCCTGATCTTACCGAAGACACCGGCTTAACGTCCGATATCCGGCCGGGCGCTTTGGATTTGTTAGCGGGAATCAATGGCCGCCCAGTTTTAGCAGGGCGTTGACATCGCCGGCAAACGCCTCGATGGGATGCCGTCTGGTGTAGAGGTTCCAGTGGGCGTCCGCCACTTCTTCCGGCGCGATCAGTGGCAGCCCCTTTGGGCTGGTGCCGCCGGCCTGCTCCCGGGGGACGACCAGGCCGGGGATGGCGACAATACCAGCGTAGATCCCCTTCGGCATCAGCTCCTGGTTTAACACGCGGACATAGTTGAGCTGGGCGCCAGCGGCGACTCCAAAGCTGGCGGTGAAGGTGACCGGGTGCTGGGCGGACGCGGCGGTGGTAAACAGCAGGGCCCCGGATTGTCGCTCTAGCATGCCCGGCAGCACCGCGCGGACTGCGGTGATGGCGCCGAGCACCAGCGTGTCGAGGTGGAACTGTTCGTTTTCCACATCCATTTCGCTGGGTGGGCGCAACATATCCGCTTTCGGTGTCGGGCTGTACTCGAGCACGTCTATATGTCCGAAGTGTTCGATCACCGCTTCGAGGGTTTTACCCAGGCCGTTGAAATTCCGTACATCAGCGGAAAATGCCCTGGCTTCGATGCCATGCTGTTCAAGCGTTTTCACCAGAGGGCCCAGATTGTCCAGGGAGCGGGATATCAGAGCGCATTTGAAGCCCTCCTGCCCGAATTTGCGAGCGATGGCGAGGCCCACCCCCGGGCCGGCCCCGATAATAGCGATGACCTTTGACATGTGTGGCTCCTTGTTGTCCGTTATTGAATTATTCGCCGTTTATTGTGGCGTATTTTCATTGCACTGCAACTGGCTCAGCCGGTGCCTGAAACCCTGACCAGTGAATCGCCTTGCGCCGCCAAGACAAATTGATTTCAATGAGGCCATTAAACTTGGGATTGGCAAAAGGATTCATTATGTCGGAAGTGCGTTACCGGGAGTACAAGGTCGTTCATATTGCAGAGGGAGGCTGCGGTACGCTGCTGCTGGGCTCGTCGGGTTTGCCCCTGAAGAAAGTTGAGGCCGAACTGAATCGACTGGCGGCAGAGGGCTGGCAAGTGGTGTTTCAGGTGCTTGAGCAGAAGCGCTTTTGGCTGTTCTGGACCCGTGAAGCCGTGATCGTCACACTGGGGCGTTGACATGCTGCAACGGCTGGTTCTGCGCGCCATCGCCAGCTATCAGTCGGCGGGTGGCGGACGGCGATGGTTTGGTGTCGAGTGTAACTTCGAGCCCAGCTGTTCGGAGTACGCCCGGCAATCCATAACCCGCTTCGGTTTGCGTCGGGGGCTTTCCCTTGCCCTCGGTCGCTTGCGCCGATGCCGGCAGCCTGATGCCGTTTGCAAGTGCCTGGATCCAGTACCGGCTACCCCGGAGGATGGACGCAATGCTCCACCAGCGGGACGTTGATGCAGACGAAGAGCGTCTGCGCACCGCGGTGGCGGCACTCAAGGACGAACAGCGCAGGGTGTTCTATGAGCGGGCCCGCAATCGACTTCGGGATCCGGATACCTACGCCGCGCTGAACTGGTTTTTCCTCGCCGGGCTGCATCATTTCTACCTGGGTCGATGGTGGTTGGGGTTGCTCGATCTCGGTGTTTTCCTGCTCGGTGTTGTTTTGATTGTCGCCGGTCTGGTCTGGCCGGGAATTGGCTTGATCCTGTGCGTGTCGGTGCTGGAACTCTGGGCATTGTTCCGGGCCCAGATCATTGTCCAGGACTGGAACAACCGGATATATAGGTCACTGCTTGCTGAAGCGCAGAACGAATGATCGTGCCCGTCTATTGCCCCGGGTACAGGCGATGGCCGGCAGTGAAACGGCGTTAGATATGGCGGCCGAAATGCCCGTGTTCGGCTTCCAGCATCAGGCGGTGAAACTCGCGCTTGGGCACCCGAACGAGGGTTTCGTGGTCGCCGGCCTCCAGATACAACTCCGGTTGCGTCATAAGGGTTTCGTCATATACCACCCGAACGCCGTAAGCCTGGGCCAGGGCCGGGACAGCGCCGGGGTCGCAATCGCCAAACAGGTTGGTCACTTCCGACTCGGTGGCCAGTCCCAGCCGCTCATGATAGTGATGGGACAGCTCGCTCAGATCAGCCCTGTAGGTGCTGGGCAGAACCACCACACGATAGCCGGTATCGCCTTTTATCAGGACGGCCTTGGCGATCCGCTCCCCCGACAGATGTGCCTGTTCGGCGATGCGGTTGGCGCTTGCCTCTCGTGGGTGAGTCACTTCTTCGTAGTCCACGTCGTGTCTTTTCAGATATTCCTGGAGCGTGATTGCCATGGCCATGACGATTCCCCTGTTCGCTACTGTCCCGGGCAACCCGGCACAGCTGACCCTTGAAGTTTAGACCAATTTGGCAAACTTGATGGTTCCTGTGCGCTTTGATGTGTCGGAGAAAGGAAAATGATTAAGCGAGGACGCGCCAGTCATATGAAGCGGTGGTTGCTGATACTATTGTTGGTAGTTTTTACATGGCGCTATTTTGACGGGCCGCCGCCTGTACCCCATGGCCAGGGTGTAACCGCGCCGGAGAGTCCCAGTCAGTCACCTGTTCAGGGTAGTTCATTTGCCCATAAAGACTATCGTGTGACGCCGTTGGCGAATTTTGCCCTTACAGCGCGGGTTCTGTCCCGCAGGGACTACCGGTTTGACAGGGAAGCGGACCTGTCACCCACCGATCTTGCCCTGGGCTGGGGCCCCATGTCGGACAGCGCGGTACTCAACGAATTCAGTATTTCCCAGCGCAATCGCTGGTACTTCTGGCGAGCGGACAATATGGTCATCCCCCGACGGGAGGTCGAACAGCACAGCGCCAATATGCACATGATACCGGCGAATAGCGCGGTCGAACGACAGCTCAAAGCCATAAGGGAAGGAGATATCGTCACCGTGCAAGGCCATCTGGTAAAGGTCGAGGGTGGAGACGGTTGGCGGTGGGTCAGTTCTCTGTCCAGGGGCGATACCGGTGACGGCTCCTGTGAGCTGGTCTGGGTAACGTCGCTATCGGTGGTGTCCGGTTGATGTTCCTTTGGATTTTCTTGGCGCTGCTCGCCGTTGCGGGGGCAGTAGTACTTTGGTGGTGGGTCAGACGACGGAAAATCGCGCACTACTATCAACTCCCCATCCCTGTGGCCTGGGCGTCGCTGCTGTCTCGACGGGTGACTCTCTACGACCGTATGCCAATGGCGCTCAAGGCGCGGCTGGTTGGCCACATTCGCTATTTTCTTGACGATAAGGTCTTTATCGGTTGTGACGGTTTTGTGGTCACGGATGAGGTGAGACTGACTATCGCCGGCAATGCCTGCTTGCTGGTCCTGGGGCGCAAGGGCAGGCCCTTTCCCGGATTTCGGACAATCGTTATCTATCCCGACGCCTTCGTCGCCCCCGAGGTGGTGCACGACGGCTGGGTGGTGACTGAGTCAAACTCGGTTCGCCTGGGTGAATCGTGGCACAGGGGGCCAGTGGTGCTGTCGTGGCGGGATGTGGTGGAGAGAGGCGCAGAGGGCAACGTGATCCTGCATGAGTTCGCCCACAAACTGGATGAGGAAAACACCGGTATGGATGGCCTGCCGGTATTGCGGGAGGCGTCCCATTACCGGGACTGGGCCGCGGTTCTCAGCCGCGAATACGAACGTTTCTGCCACCGGGTGCAGCGGGGTGAGCCGACCCTGATTGATCCCTACGGTGCCGAATCCGCGGCGGAGTTTTTCGCTGTCATTTCAGAGCTTTTCTTCCAGCGACCTGAGGTTATGGCACAAGAACATGCCGCCCTTTACCGGCAACTGTCGCGGCTTTACCGCCTCGACCCGGCGGGCTGGTCCTGATTTTTCCCTTCAGGTCAATTTGCCAAAGGGTGGAAGAATACCCTGATCGGTGGGTAGTCAGGGGAAAAGCGTTGGTTTATGGTGTATCCAAAATGAATGTTAAAACCACGCATTGGGAATACCGGAATGGCAACGCCTCGCATACCGAAAACTGATCAAGCCAAGCAGGCGCAACTGGACAATCTGCTCGAGCACGTAGCGGATCAGCTGGGTGACATCACGCCGTTAGTCATGGATCGCTTTTATCGGGACTACCCTGAGGCAAGGGTATTATTTGTCGATCTGGCCTGTGGTTATCCCGAGCGCCTGGAGGCCAGCATGGTGGAGTCGGCGCTCTATTGTGTGATGACCTGGTTCGAGCGCCCCGCGGAAATCCATATTATCCTCGCCGAGGCGGTGCCCCATCATGAGCTGTTGGGTGTGCCTGTGGCGCAATTCATCGGGTTGCAGGTCGCTGTTATAGACACAATTGTCAGCGCCCTGCCGTCGGATGGTACACATGACAGGGCGTTGCTGGTGGAAATTGGCGCGGCACTGACCGAGGTTATTTCGGCCTATGCCGAGGGCGACCGGGAAGCCTGCTGAAAGCTGCCCCCCCCCGGGTGCGCTCAGGTTTACAGCTCAGGTTATTTGCCGTCGTCGATTTTTGATGCCGCTTTTTTTGCAGCGGGCTTTTTGGGGGCGGATTTATCGCCTGAATTGTCCCTGTTGACCACCGATTTGACCTTTTCCGTCGTGGACACCATCCAGTCCTTGGTGGAGGCCTGCATCTGATTCAGCAGGTCGTTATCCAGCTTGTAAAGCTCCTTCAGTTCGGTTTGCAACTCGTCCCACGCGGCCAGGTTTTCCTCGTACATCTGTTGCATGCGCTCCTGGAGGTCATGCTGTATGGCAGAGCTGTTCTTGATGGCAGAGGATACATCGCGAGTGCCGGCCAGTTCCTTGAGTTCATTGATCCGTGACGCTGTGAGGTCGGACATCAGGGCGGCATTGCGTTTCATCAGGTTTTCGAAATAGCGGGTCTGGGCTTCAAAGGCCTTGACGTTGGTCTCGGCTACTTTTTCAAAGAAGGATTGAAACTTTTTGGGGTCCAACTCTTTGGCCATGACGCTTCTCCTTGATGGTATGAACGACGTTCCGAAAAATAGTTTAGGTCAGTTGGATGACAATTTTTAGTCTTTGCCGCGTGCGCTCGGGTGAAAAAACACGCGTTTGCGCCACAAAAAAAAGCAGCACACGGGGTGCTGCCCTTTTTCCGAGCCCCAATTGATCAGGCAGTGGCAGGCGTCGCTACCGGAGCCTTTTTGGCCGTCGGCTTGCGGGTAGCCGCCGGTTTCTTTTTGGGTGTAGCGGGGGTCACAGTGCCGCGGACTGTGCTAACCGCGCCATCGGTCAGGTTTTTCACTTTACTGACAGTGGCATCGGAAATGTCTTTCACCTTGGCAACTGTGGTATCGGAGGCGGATTTGACCTTGCCGCCAACCGACTCTGAGAAGCTCTTCATCCGGGCGATCATGTCGTCGACTTCCAGGACGTTTTTCAGCTCTTCGCCAAAGTCCTTCGCGGATTGGGTGTTGTCCTGATAAAGCATTACGATTTTGTCCCGCATGCTGCCTTCAATTTCAAGGGTATTCTCATACAGGTCGGAGAAACTTTTTATATGGGTCAGCTCCTGGAGGTGGCCAATGCGGGCATCTGCCATCTCAAACATGACGGCGGTGTTGCGCTTCATCAGGTCTTCCGCAAAGCGGCTTTGAAGTTTGATGACTTTCATGTTGGTGGAAAGGGTCTTCTCGACCATTTCTTTCATTTTGCTGGTGGAAATGCCAAGTGCCATAGTCGGTCTCCTCCGGAAGATGCATTGGATTCGCGGTTTTGTGCATCGCACAATTCACCTAACCATACCATGGCCATGGGTACTGTCAACAGGAAATTGATGCGGTGCACAATCCGGCTTTGCGGCGTGCCGAAGTCCCTGTGGCACACCTGTGTATATAATGGGCTGGAAATTTCAGGAAATGAGCACCGGGCCTTATGCGTACATTAAAAAAATATCCGAACCGCCGCATTTACGATACGTCCAAGAGTGCCTATATCACCCTCGCCGACGTTCGTCAGATGGTCATTGATCGCCAGGCCTTCAAGGTGATTGATTCCCGCACCGGCGACGACCTTACCCGCGCTGTGTTACTTCAGGTGATCGCTGAAATGGAGGCGGAGGGCCACGAATCCCTGCTGACCAACCGGGTGCTCGAGGAACTTATCCGCTTCTATGGCGACAGGATGGTCGGCGTATTGGGGCCTTTCCTGGAGCGGCAGGTTGTTGGCTTTCTCTCCCAACAGGACAGATTGCGGGAGCATCTGCGCAACCTCTCGTCAGGCAAGGGGTTGCCGGGACTGGCTGGCATGGCGAAGCCCGACCAGCTAATTGAAACGGTGACTCAGCAATACCAGCAGATACTGAAACCCTTTTACCGGAAGCGCAGAAGTCCCCAGAGCAAGTCCCCTGAAAAAGCGCAGGTGCCTGAAGCTGAGCCTACGCCTGCCCCTCGAAGCCCCTCCACCAGAAAGCGGAGGGAGAGTGCGCCTGACCCCGATGCAGCTCGAAAGACAGGAAGCCAATCAGGCGACTTAGACAAGAAAGCCGCCCGCCGGGCGACGTCAGCCAGCAAGAAAAACAGGGAAAAAGTCGATAACGGTGATGGGGGTAAGCATCAATAGCAGCTCTAGCCGCCGGCGACCGGAAGCGCTTCCCGCAGGTATCGGAACAGCTTGCGACTCGCGGCCGGTGGTTTGCCCCGGCCATCCTCCTGTCGGGCCTGGCGGATCAATTGCCTTATAAACTGGACGTCGAGATCAGGGTATTGATCGAGTAGTGGCGCAAGGGCGGTGTCGCCGTCGGCAATCAGCTGGTCGCGCAGCGCTTCAATCCGATGGAAGTGCTGGCGGAACAGCAGGTCATGTTGGCGAAAGCCCGCCAACGTACCGTCGATGGCTTCAATGTCCTCCTGGCGCATGAGCTTGCCGATCCGTTGCAGCTGGCGACGGCGGGCCTCCCGCTGGTGCAACCGCTTGTAAAGGGCTATGGCGTCGATGATCTCCTCACTCAGGGGGACCTGGCTGAACTGGCTTTCCGGCAGGTCGAGCAGTTCGCGACCCAGATCCTGAAGTGCCTGCATTTCGCGCTTGCGGGCGGATTTGCTCGTGTAGTCATCGGGATATTCCGGCTCGTCGGATTGCTCGTGCATACTCATATCTACGCGTAAAACAGGGTGGCCAGGCCCAGGAATGATAAAAAGCCCATCACGTCGGTGACGGTGGTCAACGCGACACTGCCGGCCAGGGCAGGGTCGATACGCAGGGCCTTGAGGATGACCGGCAGCAGGGAGCCGGCAAGGGCGGCGGTGACCAGGTTGATAGCCATCGCAGCGGCGATGATGATGCCGATTAACCTGTCATCAAACCAGTAGGCGGCCACGGCGCCCATGACCGTCGCCCATAGCATGCCATTCAGGCAGCCGACGGCAAACTCCTTGCTGAGTAGCCAGCGCAGGTTGTTGCGGCTGATCTGGCCGAGGGCAATACCGCGCACCACGACGGTCAGGGTCTGGCTGCCCGCCACACCTCCCATGCTGGCGACAATGGGCATGAGAATGGCCAGCGCCACCACCTTGTCGATGGTGCCCTCGAAGACATTGATGACCGCAGACGCCAGAATGGCGGTGATCAGGTTGATTCCCAGCCACAGGGCCCGTCGCGGAGCGGATCGCCGAACCGAGGTGAACGTTTCCTCTTCGTCACTGAGGCCGGCGAGGCCCAGCAGGGAGTGGTCGGCATCTTCAATGATCACGTCCACCACGTCATCGATGGTGATGCGGCCGAGCAGTCTGGTGGTTTCATCCACCACCGGCGCCGATACCCAGTCGTGGCGCTCGAAAAGCTTGGCCACGTCGGAGTCGGACATGGTGTAGGGGATGGCTTCGACGTCGGTTTCCATCAGTTCCCGCACCGTCGTGCTGGGGTTGCAGGTGAGCAGTTTGCGGATTGGCAAAATGCCGAGGAACCGGTCCTTGCGGTTGACCACGAACAGGTTGTCGGTGACCTCGGGGATTTCCTCGTGGCGGCGCAGATAGCGCAGGACAACGTCGATGGTCAGGTCGGGGCGCACGGTGATGGTATCCGTGTTCATCAGACCGCCGGCGGTGTACTGGTCGTAGGTCAGTACACTTTCGACCCGCTGCCGGTCCTGCTCGCCCATCGCCTGCAGTACTTCCGGGATAACCTGATCCGGCAGCTGCTGGATGATATCGGCGATGTCATCCGTCTCCATCCCCTCGAACAGGGCGACGACCTCGGCACTGTCCATGCCCTGGAGGAATTCCTGCTGGACCTGTTCGCTCAGCTCGCCGAGGACTTCGCCCTCGAACTCCTCGTCGAGCAATTCCCAAAGGATCCGCCGGGCGCGGGGGGGCGCGGATTCGATATGATGGGCAATATCGGGAATCGCCAGGTTGTTGAGCATGTGGGCGAGACGCTTCAGATCATCCGGATCGATAACCTGATCGATTTTGGCCAGTAAGGACAAATGACTGGATTTATTGGCCACCGGAACGTCTCCCAACGGTGTGAGGCAAGCTGAAGGAGGTAGTTTATCCAGTGGCTGGTGGCGGTGCTACTCCTGTTCGCCGAAGTAATCGGAAACCAGGGTTTTTACCGCGTTACAGGCATCCTGTTCGTCGACGCCATCAAAAATAAACGACAGTTCAGTGCCCTGGCTTGCCGCCAGCAGCATCAGGGACATAACGCTCTTGGCGTTGACTTTCTTATCGTCCCTACCGGCTTTAATCTCGCAGCTGAACTGGTTGGCGGTGGCGGCAAGCTTGGCCGCCGCCCGCGCGTGCAAACCGAGTTTGTTGATGATGGTCAGGTTGATCTCAATCATGCCGGGCGGTCACCAGTGTCAGTCGGTCGTATTGGTGTTGTGATCACTCAGTTCCCGGTGATGAACCTGGCTGGTGGGGTACTGTGCGCGGAAATGTTCGTAAAGCCGATTGGCAAAGTAGACCGAACGATGCTGTCCGCCGGTGCAACCGATGGCGATGGTCAGATAGCTGCGGTTGCTGGCCACGTATCGGGGTAGCCAGCGGGTAAAATAGCCAATCAGGTCGGCAAGCATGGCGGCGACATCGGGCTGCGACTCGAGAAACGCGATTACGTCGCTATCCCGGCCCGTGAGCCGACGCAACTCCGGTTTCCAGTAGGGGTTGGGCAGGCAACGGATATCGAAGACGAAATCGGCATCCAGCGGTACACCGTGCTTGTAACCGAAGGAGTGAAAAAGAATCGCCATATCGCCGCCGGTATCCGGCACGATTTGTTTTTTGACGAGATCCCGCAGTTGGTGCAGGGTCATGTTGCTGGTATCGATTTGACGGTCGGCGATAGAGGCAATGGGGTCGAGCAGGTCGCGTTCCAGTGCCAGGGCCTGCTTCAGGTCGATATCGAGGGAGCTCAGGGGATGCTTGCGTCGGGTTTCACTATAGCGGCGGATCAGCACCGGGGTGCGCGCGTCCAGGAAGATAACCTCGCAGCGAATACCGCCTGAGCGCAGTTTGTCGAGAATTTGTGCCAGTTGGTCCAGATTGCCAATCAGATTGCGGGCGTCGATGCCCACCGCGATCATGCTGTTATCCTGATCGACGCTGTTGCCCAATTCGTTGAAAAGTGCCGGCAACAGTCCAGCGGGCAGGTTGTCAATGCAGATAAAACCCAGGTCTTCGAGGACATGGAGAGCGGTGCTCTTGCCGGAGCCGGAGCGGCCGCTGATGACCACCAGTCGCCTCGAGTCCCCGTTGTCCATTCAGATACCCTGACTGGTTGCCAGATCGTAGAGGCTCTGGTTGCTGGTGGCGCCGCGCAGCCGTCGCCGGCTGCTCTCATCCTGGAGTAGTTCGGCTATCAGGGCCAGTGCCTGCAGGTGTGCGTCATTGTGTTCGTCGGGCACCATCAACGCGAAGACAAGATCGACGGGTTCGCCGTCGATGGCGTCGAAATCCACCTGATCACTCAGTTTGAGCAGTACACCGGTAATCCGCGTGCAGCCGGGAACCCGGCAGTGGGGTACCGCCACTCCGGAGCCTATCCCGGTGCTGCCCAGACGCTCACGCTCCAGGAGCTTCTGGTAGATGGCGTCAGACTCGGTGCCGGAGACATCCTGATCGTCGTTCAGAAAGATGGACAGGTTCTCCAGCACGCGTTTCTTGCTGACGCCGTCAACATTGCAGTAGGCGTGCTCCGGGGTGAGTATGTCGGCTATTTTCATGGCAGGGTATCAGTGGCCTCTGTGCTTTTCCTTGTGTTTGATCAGTTGCCGGTCCAGTTTGTCGGTCAGCTGGTCGATGGCGGCGTAGAGGTCTTCGTGCTGGGCGTCGGCAAACAGTTCACCACCGCTGACGTGGACGGTAGCTTCCGCTTTCTGAACCAGTTTTTCAACCGAGAGAATGACGCTGGTGCTGGTGATGTGGTCGTGATGTTTGGTCAAGCGTGACAGTTTGGTGTTGACGTAGTCGCGGATGGAGTCGGTGATGTCGAGGTGATGCCCGCTGATTGTGAGTTGCATGTAACGCTCCTTTCGGTATTGTCGGTTGTACTCATTGGCGCGCCCGCCTAACAGGCGCTCTGCTTGAAACGCTTACGTTCACTGGAAGTGGGGATTCCCATCGCTTCCCGATATTTGGCCACGGTGCGCCTCGCCACCTGTATGCCCTGTTCGTCAAACAGGTCTGCAAGCTTGTTGTCGCTGAGCGGCTTTTTGGGGTTCTCGGCGTCGATCATCTTCTTGAGCATGGCACGAATCGCGGTGGATGAGAATTCGCCGCCGGTGTTGGTACTGACGTGGCTCGAGAAAAAATACTTGAGTTCAAAGACACCCTGGGGCGTGGCGATATATTTCTGGGTGGTAACCCGGGAGATTGTCGATTCGTGCAGGCCAAGCCGTTCGGCGACGTCCGCCAGTACCATAGGTTTCATGGCCTCGGGGCCGCGCTCGAGGAACGCGCGCTGCATTTCAACAATGCAGCTCGACACCCTAAGCAGGGTCTCGTTGCGGCTTTCGAGGCTGCGCAGGAACCACCGGGCCTCCTGGAGCTGATTGCGCAGGAATGTATTGTCGTCGCTTTTGTCGGCGCGTCGTACCAGGTCCGCATACTGCTGGTTGATGCAAACCTTGGGGGCAATATCGTTATTCAGGCTGACCTGCCAGACATCGTTGTGCTTTTGAACGCGGACGTCCGGGACCACGTATTCCACCTCGTCACCGCCGATATGTTCGCCGGGCTTGGGGTTGAGTGTCTGGATGAGCTGGATGGCGGCTGCGAGGGTGTCATTGTCATAGCCGGTTTTGCGCCGCAGCTGATTGTAGTCACGCTCCGCGACAAGGGGCAGGTGATGTTCCACCAGCACCATGGCTTCACTGCGATAAGGGGTATCTCCGGCAAATTGCCCGAGTTGTATCAGCAGGCAATCCCGGGGACCGGCGGCGCCAACCCCCGGGGGATCGAATTGCTGCACCCGGTGCAGGACCGCCATTACCTCGTCCAGTTCGACGTCAAGTTCGGTCAGTCCACTGTGAATTTCCTCAATAGAGCAGCTCAGGAAACCGTCCGGGTTAATGGCATCGATAATCGCAGTGGCGATCAGGTTGTCCACCGCTGACATCGGGGTCAGGTTCAGCTGCCAGAGCAAATGATCTATCAGCGAGTCGGTGACGGTGTGGAAGCTTTCGAAATCGCGGTGTTCGGTGCCCGGGCTGGACAGGTTGGTGGTCGGATTGGGGTAGATATCGTCCCACCGGGCGTCGACTGGCAGTTCCTCGGGAATCGGGCCGTCATCCTTGTTCCAGCGATCCTGTGCGTCAGCGGGTTCCTGAGAGGCGGGCTCTTCGCTGTCCTGTTTGTCGCGCTCGTATTCTTCTGCCAGTTCCAGGAGAGGGTTGGAGTAAAGCGCTTGTTGAATCTCCTGGTGTAAGTCCAGGGATGAGAGCTGTAACAGACGAATGGCCTGTTGCAGCTGGGGCGTCATTGTCAGCTGCTGGCCGATTTTTAACTGTAGGGATTGTCTCATCGAGTAACTACAACTTAAGGGGTGACTCTTGCAGTCAGTGTAGCCCTGCCGGCGAGAACAGGCAATCGGTTAAGCAAAATATGTGCCGTTCATCGCATGCTGCTTTCCCGGAGGGGTATCGAGGCCGTCGCGGCCAATGGATCGACCGCGCCTGGCCTACAGTGTGAAATCGGCGCCCAGATAGATTTCCCGCACTTTTGCGTCAGCAAGTATGTCGTCTGCGGTGCCTTCAGCGATGACCCGGCCCTCGCCGACGATATAGGCCCGTTCACAGATATCGAGGGTTTCCCGGACATTGTGGTCGGTGATCAACACGCCAATTCCCTTGTCCCTGAGGTGTCGCACGATCATCTTGATGTCATTGACCGATATGGGGTCAACCCCGGCGAACGGCTCGTCCAGAAGGATGAATGCCGGTTCCGTAGCCAGGGCCCGGGCGATCTCTACCCGTCGCCGTTCGCCGCCGGACAGGCTCATGCCCGGTGATTTGCGCAGGTGGACGATATGAAATTCCTGCAGCAGGCTTTCGAGCTGTTCTATGCGCTGTTCGCGATTCAGTTCGCGGCGTGTTTCGAGGATAGCCAGTATGTTGTCCTCGACGCTCAGCTTGCGAAATACCGATGCCTCCTGGGGCAAATAGCCTAAGCCGCGGCGGGCGCGGCCATGCATGGGCAGATGGGTGATTTCCTGATCGTCGATGAAAATGCGGCCGGTATCCTGATTTACCAGGCCGACGATCATATAGAAACAGGTGGTTTTGCCGGCACCGTTCGGGCCCAGCAGGCCGACAATCTGGCCGCTGCTCACCCGGAGGGAGACATCGGCGATGATCTGCCTCTTCTTGTAGCGTTTGGCAAGATGCTCAACACGCAGCAGGCTCATTGGACGCTTTCCTGTTGGCTCGGGGGAATCACCATGCGTATGCGCTTGTCTCCGGCGGCATCGCCCCGGGCTTTGATGACCTCCTGCTTGAGATCGTAGTCGATCCGCTCGCCGGTCAGCGTTGCCCCGTCCTGCTCCAGGCTGGCGTTTGAGATCAGCTGGATGGTGTCCCTGTCGAGTTGGTATTCGATGGTGTTGGCTTTGGCGACGACAGGTTTGTCGCCAGCCTTCGGTGTCTGCTGGTACTGGGCGGGCTTGCCGGTGCAGACGATGCGGGTCACTTTGCCAGCGGTGGTGATCAGGCTCACCTTGTCAGCGCGGATCAGAATACTGCCCTGACGGATCGAGACATCGCCCTCATAGACGGTAAGACCCTTCTTTTCGTCGCGGATCGCGGACCGGGACTCGATTTCAATTGCCTGGTGGCGGTCATCCGGCAGTGCCAGGGCAAGGTGACCCGCAGCGGCCAGTGACAGCGATAGGAGTGCTCGCACGGTTTTACCGACCATAATGTGTGCCCCTGACCTGGGATAACAGCTCGTAGACTTCGGCGTTAAAGTCCGCTCTCATGCCCACACCTTCGCTTGTACCGCCGGGGTAATTGATGATGACCCGCTGGTCGGTCTCTGCGCGGTTGGTATCGGGGTCGAAATGCAGCGATTCGGTAAGCAGTTCATTGCGCCCTTCCTTGACTTGTTGCCAGGCGTAGACTTTTCCGGACAGGACAACACTGTGGCCGCCCTGGGTGGTGTGAGCCCGGCTCGCTCGCAGTTGCCAGGGGGAATCATCCGCTTGGTCGCGCTGCGCCACAAGTTGTGGCGACGCCAGTTCAAAGCGATCCTCGCTACTATAGTAGAGTCCGGTTTGCGCCGATAGGGCATAGATCCTGTGGCCTTCGCGATTGTATTTGGTCGTTACCGTGTCGCGCATGTAGCTGTCCGCCGGGGGCAGTGTTCCTGTCCGGGTGGTGCCGTCACGGAGAAAAAATTCCGGGGGCGATTCCCAAAGTAAAACGAATACCGCCGCTACGGAAATTAGCGCAAACAGCATAAGGAGATTTTTCATGGGCAGTACGGCTCCAATGCTTGTTGCCATTTGCCCTGGGCGGCAAGAATGAACTCGGCGGCCTCCCTGACGGCACCCTCGCCACCGTTGCGACTGGCCTGCCAGTGGGCTTTTTCCGCCACTGTGCTGCTGCAATTTGCCACGGTGAGCGCGAGGCCGACCCGGGTCATTGCCGTCAAATCGGGGAGATCATCGCCCATATAGGCAATCGCGGATAGCGGCATGGGTGTCTCTTCGAGCAGCTCCTGCAGGGCGGTGAATTTGTCTGTTCGACCCTGAATCACGCGCTGAATACCCAGTTCGTTAGTGCGGCGCAGAAGTAGTTCCGAGTGCCGTCCGGTGATAACCGCAACCTCGACGCCATGGCGCTGGAGCAGCTTGATACCGAGTCCGTCCTGAATGTGGAAGGCCTTGAGCTCCTCGCCCTGGTTGCCGTAGTAAAGGCGACCGTCGGTGAGGACGCCGTCGACGTCGAGGACCAGCAGGCGGATTTCCTGGGCGGCCAGTTTCTGATTCACGCTGATTGAATCTCCCTCGCAGATTGACGTTTCACATAATGCCTGCGCGCAGGATGTCGTGCATGTGCACAAGGCCAATGGGGTGGTGGTGCTCGTCCTCTACCACCAGTGCGGTGATCTTGGCTGTCTCCATGATGTGCAGTGCTTCGGCGGCGAGCATATCCCCGGCGATGGTTCTGCCGTTGCGGGTCATCACCTGCCCGACGGTGATTGCATTGATGTCCTGGCCGCGGTCAATCGCCCGGCGCAGGTCGCCGTCGGTAAAAACACCCAGTAATTCGTCGCTGTCGGAGATTACCGTGGTCATGCCGAAACCCTTTTCGGTCATTTCCAGCAATGTTTCGCGCAGCAGCGAGTGTTCCCGAACCCGCGGCACCTCGCTGCCGTGGTGCATGATGTCCTCAACACGAAGCAGCAGCTTGCGCCCAAGGGCGCCACCGGGGTGTGAGAAGGCGAAGTCCTCGGCGGTAAAGCCGCGCGCCTCAAGGAGGGCAATCGCAAGGGCATCGCCCATGACCAGGGTTACGGTGGTGCTGGTGGTTGGGGCCAGGTCGAGTGGGCAGGCTTCCTTGGCGACACCGATGTCGAGTATGGCGTCGGCCGCCTTGGCAAGGGGCGATGCGGCGTTGCCCGTCATGCTGATCAGGGGTACACCGAGTCGCTTGATGAGGGGTAAGAGGGTCACTACCTCCGCNGTCGAGCCGGAGCTGGAAATNGCGATCACAACGTCATTGCCGGTGATCATNCCCAGGTCGCCGTGACTGGCCTCGCCCGGGTGGACAAAAAAAGACGGCGAACCCGTACTTGCCAGCGTGGCGGCAATTTTGCGGCCGATATGCCCCGATTTGCCCATGCCGGTGACGATGGTTCTGCCCTGGCATTGCATAATCAATTCGCAAGCGGTGAGAAAATCCTGGTCGATCCGGGCGTCGAGTTGTTGAACGGCTTCTGCCTCCAGGGCGATGGTGCGCCTGGCAGACTGGAGCAGGTCGGTGTTGGTCATGGAGCTTCCCCGAGGTCAATGGGTCATTATAACCGTGACGCAGGGGCAGGTCAGCCTGTACATCGGCCCTGGATTGATCGATCGCTTGGCACAGCAGTTCTCGCGCCGAAGGCGCAGTGGTATAGTGCGCGACCAACACGATGGGTTCTGGCATACCCCGGATAGGGTCTGCGGGGAGCTACTCAGGATCTTATGTTGTCAAAGACGTGATGAAATCGGTGCACTCCAGGATCATGAACATGAAAACACCCGCCATTTTTGCCGCCGTCTTGTCTGCAGTGATAATGCTGGCCGGTCAGACTGCCCTCGCTTCCGGTGCGCAACAGGACCCACACCAGTTGGTGGAAGTGGTTACCGAGACAGTGCTGGAGGATATTGCCCGCTACAGGGATGCCCTCGATGAGGCCGCCGACCGGGCCGAGAAGGAGCAATTGATCAATCGCTTTTTTGACGCTTTGACGGCGACGCTGGAGCCGGTAGTGGATTTTCGCTGGATCGCCTTGAATGTCATGGGTAGCTACCGGCAGGAAGCGACGCCGGAACAAAAGAAACACTTTAGCGAAGTCTTTACCCGCGGGCTCGTGGAAACCTATGGGCGCGGGTTGCTGTCCTACAGCGATCAGAAAATTGTCATCCGGCCCCCTGAAGAAGATATCGACGGCAAGCGTCGGGTGTCAGTGGTTCAGGAAATCAAGGGAGAGGACGCCACTTATCCGTTGATCTATAGCATGGGGCTTAACCGCAACGGTGAGTGGAAGGTGGTCAATGTCATCATCAATGGCATCAATCTCGGCAGCACCTTCCGAAATCAGTTCGCCCAGGCCTATCAGCAACATGACGGCAACCTTGATAAGGTTATCGAAAACTGGGCCTACAACAGCAATTGACAGACAATAGGCAGAAGGCATGACTCCTGAAGAGATCAAGCGCATACTCGAGACTGAAATTCCCGGTTCCAAGGTCCAGGTTGAGGGTGATGGTCGGCATTTTAACCTGGTGGTTGTCGGCGAGGCCTTCGAGGGGCTGCGCAAGGTCAAACGGCAGCAGCTTGTTCTCGGCGCATTGCGGGAACAGTTCGACAACGGCGAGATCCACGCGGTGGACAATATGCTTACCTTTACGCCCACGGAGTGGGCTGAGCGCGCCTGACCCCCTCCTTATTTTTGGCCAGCTATGAACAAATTATTGATCAGGGGCGGCGCGCCCCTGGCGGGTGAAATTCGCATTTCCGGCGCCAAAAACTCGGCATTGCCGATTCTGGCGGCGACGCTGCTTACCGAGCAGCCGGTTATCCTGTCCAGTGTTCCCCACTTGCATGACATTACCACCATGCTGGAGTTGCTGGGATGCCTGGGTGTCGGTGTGGTGCTCGATGAGAAAATGCGCCTTGAAGTGGACGCCTCCAAAATTGACAGTCTGGTGGCGCCCTATGACCTGGTCAAAACCATGCGCGCCTCCATACTGGTACTGGGGCCTTTGCTGACCCGCTTTGGGGAGGCCCACGTATCCTTTCCCGGCGGTTGTGCGATCGGGAGCCGGCCGGTGGATTTGCATCTGCGCGGTCTGGAGGCGATGGGGGCGACCATCGATATCGATGGGGGCTACATCCGGGCCCGCGCGCCCTCCGGTGGCCTCAAGGGCAGCCATATCCTGCTAGACATGGTGACTGTCGGAGGAACGGAAAACCTGATGATGGCCGCCGTCCTCGCCCGCGGCACGACGGTAATTGAAAATGCGGCGCGGGAACCGGAAATTGTCGATCTGGCCAACTTTATCAATACCCTGGGTGGCGATGTTGAAGGGGCGGGCACGGATACCCTGACCATCCGCGGTGTCGCGGGTTTGCGCGGCGGTTCATACCGCGTCATGTCCGACCGCATTGAAACCGGTACTTATCTGGCAGCAGCAGCGGCCACGCGCGGCAGGGTGCTGCTTAAAGACACCGATCCCCATACCCTGGAGTCGGTCCTGCTCAAGCTGGAAAAGGCGGGGGCGCACCTGTCATCCGGCAAGGATTGGATCTCGCTGGACATGCGCGGTAATCGCCCCCGCGCAGTGAATTTGAGAACGGCGCCATACCCTGCCTTTCCCACCGACATGCAGGCCCAGCTTACCGCGATGAATGCCGTTGCCGAGGGCACCGGCAGGGTCACCGAGACCATTTTCGAGAACCGCCTTATCCAGACACATGAGCTCAACCGCATGGGCGCCAATATCGCGCTGGAGGGGAATACCGCCATCATTACCGGGGTCGAACGACTGAAAGGCGCTCCGGTAATGGCCTCTGATCTGCGAGCGTCGGCGAGCCTGGTAATCGCCGGGTTGGTGGCAGAGGGTGAAACCCTGGTGGACCGCATTTATCATATCGACCGGGGCTACGAGTGTATTGAGGAAAAGCTCCAGCAGCTGGGCGCCGATATCCGACGGATTGTGTAATGACTGAACTGACCATCGCCCTGACCAAGGGCCGTATTCTCAAAGAGACGCTGCCGTTACTGGCACAGGCGGGCATTACGCCGCTGGAGGACATTGATGCCAGTCGCAAGCTGGTGTTTGAAACCTCCCGTGACGGGGTTCGCCTGCTGATACTGCGGGGTTCCGATGTCCCCACCTACGTTCAGCACGGTGCTGCTGACCTCGGTGTTTCCGGCAAGGACACCCTGATGGAACACGGCGGCGATGGCCTTTACGAGCCCCTTGATCTCGGTATTGCCCGGTGCCGTCTGATGACCGCCGCTATCACCGGATCGCCGCCGAGTACGGGGCGCATTCGCGTCGCCACCAAGTATGTCAATGTCGCCCGGCGCTACTACGCCGAACAGGGTCGCCAGGCGGATATGATAAAACTCTACGGTGCCATGGAGCTGGCGCCGGTGATGGGTCTGGCCGACGAGATCGTCGATATTGTCGATACCGGCAACACCCTGAAGGCCAATGGCCTGGAGTCCAGGGAGACCATCGCCGATATCAGCTCCCGGGTGATCGTTAATCGGATTGCCATGAAGACCAAGCACCAGCTTATTCAGCCGCTGCTGACCCAGCTGGGCAATGCGGTATCCAACCCCGGCGCGGGGGGCTGAATTATGGTTGAGATTACCCGGCTGTCGACGGCGGACAGCGACTTCAACCGGCGGCTCGACGCCCTGCTGGCCTGGGAAAGTGTTTCCAGCATGGGTGTTGTCGAGACGGTCAATGGGATTATTGGTGCTGTGCGCCAAAACGGTGATGGCGCCGTGATCGAATTCACCAACCGTTTCGATCGCCGCGACGTTACCGATTTCCGTGAGCTCGAGGTAGGTGCCGATGCCCTGGCGACGGCGCTTGAAAGCATCGATTCTGAGACCCGCCTGGCGTTGGAAAATGCCGCCGATCGGGTGCGCCGTTATCACCAGCATCAGCGGCAGGAATCCTGGGACTACACGGAGCAGGACGGTACCCGCCTGGGCCAGAAGATAACCCCGCTTGATCGGGTCGGCATCTATGTGCCGGGCGGCAAGGCCAGCTACCCGTCGTCGGTGCTGATGAACGCACTGCCGGCGAAGGTGGCTGGGGTGCGCGAGATCATTATGGTCGTTCCGGCGCCGGCGGGGGAGTTGAACCCCATGGTGCTGGCGGCTGCAGCCATTGCCGGCGTCGACAGGGTCATTACCATCGGTGGTGCCCAGGCGGTGGCGGCATTGGCCTATGGCACAGAGTCCGTCCCCCGCGTCGACAAAATCGTTGGCCCCGGCAATATCTATGTCGCCACCGCTAAACGGGCAGTATTTGGCCAGGTTGGTCTGGATATGGTTGCCGGGCCTTCGGAGATTCTGGTGGTTTGCGATGGCCGGACGGATCCCGACTGGATTGCCATGGATCTGTTTTCCCAGGCCGAGCACGACGAGGATGCCCAGTCGATCCTGGTCAGCCCTGATCAGGACTTTCTTGACGCTGTCGCCGACAGCATGGCCAGTCTGCTGCCCACCCTCCAGCGCCGGGACATAATTGAAACATCGCTGGCCAATCGCGGAGCGCTGGTCCGGGTCAGGGACCTTGAAGAAGCCGTGGATCTGGTCAACCGGATCGCCCCGGAACACCTCGAATTGTCGGTCGCGGATCCGGACAACCTTCTGGCGGGTATCCGCCACGCGGGCGCTATTTTCATGGGCCGTTATACCGCCGAGGCCATTGGCGATTACTGCGCGGGGCCCAATCATGTCCTGCCCACATCGGCAACAGCGCGGTTCTCCTCGCCTCTGGGAGTCTACGATTTCCAGAAACGGTCTTCGATCATCCAGTGCTCTGCCCGGGGAGCGGATGCCCTTGGCCGTATCGCCGCTACCCTCGCCAGCGGGGAGTCGTTGGAGGCGCATGCCCGCTCGGCCCGCTACCGGGTCGTGGAGGATTGATGGACAATCGATTCTGGTCTGCGCGGGTTTTGGCACTGGAACCCTACGAGCCGGGTGAGCAGCCGCGCATGGAAAACCTGGTCAAGCTGAACACCAATGAAAATCCATACGGCCCATCCCCTCGGGTGCTGGCTGCTATTCGGGACGCCGCCGGCGACAACCTGCGGCTTTATCCGCCACCGGATGCCGATCCTTTGAAGGCAGTATTGGCGAGCTACCACAACCTGGATACGGCCCAGGTTTTTGTCGGAAATGGTTCAGATGAAGTGCTGGCCCATGTCTTCCAGGCGTTTTTCGCCGGTCGGCGCCAGGTGCTGTTTCCGGACATTACCTACAGCTTCTACCCCGTGTACTGCGGGCTTTATGATGTTGGCCATCGGCGGGTTCCCCTCAACGGAGATTTCAGTATTCGGGTGGAGGATTATCAGCAGCCGAATGACGGCATTATCCTGCCCAATCCCAATGCGCCCACCGGTTGTGCGTTGCCCCTGACCGGGATTGAGCGGCTCGTTGTGAATAATCCGGACGCACTGGTGGTGGTCGACGAGGCCTACGTCGATTTTGGCGCCGAATCCGCCGCCGGGCTGGTCGATCAATACGATAACTTGCTGGTCGTTCAGACCCTGTCCAAATCCCGGTCTCTGGCGGGCCTGCGCGTCGGTTTTGCCCTGGGCCACAGGGGCTTGATCGAGGGGCTGGAGCGGGTCAAAAACAGTTTTAATTCCTATCCGCTGGATCAGCTCGCCATCGCGGGGGCCGTGGCCTCTTTTGCTGACGAGGCCTATTTTCGGCAAACGCGGGATGCGATTATCGCCAGTCGTGAAGTGCTGGCAAGAGAGCTGGCGGCCCGGGGCTTCGAGGTGTTGCCCTCGGCGGCCAACTTTATTTTTGTCCGTCACCCCGACTATCCCGGAGCCGATCTGGCCCGCTTGCTGCGCGAGAGAAAGATCATTGTGCGCCACTTTGCCAAGCCGCGTATTGAAAACTTTCTGCGTATCACCGTGGGCACCACGGAACAGAACCAGCGGTTACTGACCGCCCTGGACGTGATTCTGCCCGGCTAAATTACCAGATTGAAGGCGGCAGGCTGTCTGCGGCTATAAGCCATCACCGGGATCAGCCGGCGGGGCGGGTACCTGCGACCGCTGTGAAATCGATACTCTTGCCGTCACGGAGTACCTGGACGTGAATAGTGTCTCCCGGTTTCAGATTGGCAATCATGTTGGTGCCCTGGCGACCGTCTCCCACGAGCTGTCGATTGATATGGGTGACGATGTCGCCCGGTAACAGGCCCGCCAGGTAAGCGGGGCTGTCGACATGGACATCGGTTATCAGCAAACCCCTCGGAGGATCCAGTCCCAGCTGGGCGGCAACGGTGGGGGACAGTTGCTGCACCTGGACACCCAGCCAGCCCCGTATCACCCGCCCGTGATTGACGATATCCTCCTTGACGCGAATGGCGGTGTCGGCGGGAATGGCGAAACCGATGCCCACGGATGCGGATTGATTGAGGATGGCAGAGTTGATCCCGAGCAGATTGCCCTCCGCATCGATTAATGCGCCGCCGGAGTTGCCCGGATTGATCGCGGCGTCGGTCTGGAGAAAATTTTCAAAGGTGTTGAGGCCGAGCCCTCGGCCTGTGGCGCTCAAGATACCCTGGGTAACGGATTGGCCGACACCAAACGGATTGCCGATGGCCAGGACGATATCGCCGACCCTGGACTGATGGGGGTCGCCTATGGGGATCGGGGTCAGTGCGTCCAGGTCGATTTTCAAGACGGCCAGATCGGTGCCGTCATCCCGACCGATGATGCTGGCCTCGGCCTCGCGCCCGTCAAACAGGAGTACGACGATTTGATCGGCACCGTCCACCACATGGTTGTTGGTCAGAATATAGCCGTCGCTGTCGACGATGACCCCCGAGCCCAGCGAAGATTCCATGCGCTGTTGTTGGGGGATATTGCCGCCTTCAAAAAAGCGGCGGAAAAATGGATCGTTTAGTAGTGGATGCCGGGGGCGGGGCGTGGTTTTGGTGGTATAGATATTGACCACGGAAGGCGCTGCCCGGGCCACCGCATTGGCGTAGGAGAGGGTTTGCGGTGGTGCGTCGAGTTCCGGACCCGGCGTATTGATAGTGTTGCCGGTATCCCTGAGCGACGAAGGAAAAAAAAGCAGTACCGCGAACCCTGCCAACAGGCCCGCCATCACCGGCCATGTAAGGTATCGAATGACGCCGGAGACCGTCATGGGGGTGTTGTCACCTGATTACCTCCGCCGAACAATGCTGGCAAACCGTTAACCCACCTTGTAGGTGGGGTCATCGTTGTCGGCGTCTGTCGCAGCGGCATCGTCGTCCTTGTTGTTGCGGTTGTAGAGGAAGCGCGGTTCCTCCCGGTCACCGCCGTCAGCGAGGCCATAATGCTCGCTGAGTACGCCGCCGGGCACACTCGGGGCGTAATCCTTGGGCGGTTCCGGAGGTATTGCAGACAGGGTGCGCACTCCCTTGCGGTCCGGCAGCCTGGGGCCCAGGGCATCGAGGATGTCCCGGCTCGCTTCTGGGCTTGCTAACGTGAGGGCGCCGTTGGTCAGGTGTTCGCCGACACTGCGGTAGCTCTCGGTGAGATTGCGCAACAGTTCAGCGCTCTGGACAAAGTGGTCGGATACCGTCTGCTGATAGTCTTTGAGTTCGTCTTCCGCCTTGCGCAACTTGTCTTCCAGTTCCCGCTGCTTTTTTGCCTGGGGTGCGAGAGTGCGTGCGGCAAGGCTGCCGGCAATAAAGCCGATTAATAAACCGCCAGCGGCGATGAGTATTGAGGTCAGATCCACAATGGTTTCCTGTCTATTGAGCGATCGCTGTGCAGAGTATACGTGAACTTTGGCGAATTTCACCGACCCTTTTTGGCGATCGGCGGTCGATGTTTCGTTGTCCTGAGGCAAGCCGCCTTCTTACAATGGGCGTTTCAAACGCAATAACGGAGTCGAACCTTGGCCCTTTCCCAGCATAAATCCCGACTTATCGCCGGCCCCGTGGGGGCGCTGGAGGTGGTTTTCCATCCTCCCCGGGCAGGGGGCGGGCTGGCAGACGAAGCACTGGTGGCGGTTGTTTGCCATCCTCACCCACAGCACGGTGGCACCATGGACAACAAGGTGGTCACCACCCTGGTGCGGGGATACGGCGAACTTGGCATCCCGGCGGTACGGTTCAATTTCCGCGGTACAGGACACAGCGAAGGCGTCTATGACCGCGGGGTTGGTGAAGTCGAGGATTTGATGGCTGTGGCCCGCTGGGTCGAGCGCCGATACCCGGATGCCCGATTGCTGTTGGCCGGGTTCTCATTCGGTTCCGGTGTAGCCGGTAATGGCGCCCACCGCTTGCCTAACTGTTGCCATCTTACCCTGGTGGCGCCGCCGGTGGGGCGTTATGGCTTCAGCCGGAGGCAG
>PABE01000163.1 GCA_002702725.1 Porticoccaceae bacterium | reverse complement strand
GAATATAGCGCTGACTGATAAAGTTGATGAGCATGATACCGCGGGTGCCGTCGGCGACGCCGGCGCAGGAAAAGACCGCATGGACCGGCTCGGCAATCTGTGCCAGCGCCGCATCGACACTGTCCCGGTCCCGAAGGTCCACCGTCAGGCTCTGGCTGACGGGATAGTTCACCTCGGCGACATCCATCACGATGACCTCGGCGCCGAGCCCGGCGGCCACCTGGGCTGCCGCGGCCCCCATGCCCGTGGCGCCTCCCACGACAAGTACCCGCTTACCACTGTATTGAAAAGAATTATCTGACACAAAGTTCTCCTGATTATTGAATTGGTTGGAACAATCGTACCTCTCCAAACGGGGCCAGTTCCCCGCTGGCAGTCAGGCAATTCTTCGCCGATGCGTTAGACCCTGAGCGTCTAGCCATCAGGACCATTCCCTCTGGCGGCAACATAGTGCCGGGCTGCGACGGCCTTCACCTGTTCCAGTACCCACTTGGCGGAGCCGGATTGCGCCTTGCCCGGCAACGTCACAAGGCATAGTTCTCGCTCAGTGTTAAACCCGGGGTTTTTGAAGTGCAACCGGGTCATGGTGCCATCCGCCAGCTCCCTCGCCACGGTGCCCTCGACAGTGATCAGAACCGCATCCGACTGCAAGGCCAGTGACTTGAGCGTTGACACATCGTTGCAGATCACCACCCGCAGCTGTTCTGCTTTCAGGTATTCCCGCTCGAACTTGCCCGGCTGATGCCATTCGTTGTCGTCCGTCGGTGTACACAGCAGGGGAAACTCGGCAAATCGCTCCAGGGGAAAGTCGACCAACCCTGCCAGCGGATGACCGCTGCGGGCGAAGTAGCCTCCATTGGTCTTCGCCAGAGGTTCGATCGCTAACCGCCGCCGCTCCGCCGGCTTTATCTGGCCCAGGTCACCGACGAAAAACTCGATCAATCCTCGGTGGAGCAGATCGACCAGGCGTTCCATGGTCTCCACTTCGATCGCCACGTTCACCAGGGAGTGCTTTCCCAGAATGTCTTCGAGCAGATAATTCAACAGTGGGTTGTGCAAACCATCGATAACACCAAACGACAACTGCCCCAGATCCTGATCCTTGAGCAGGCGAATTTCCTTGTTTAATAGCGCATTGTGCTCCAGCAGCTGGCGGGCCTTTTCCACCACCGCACGACCCTGGGTTGTGGGCACAACACCGCTTAACTGCCGGTCGAAGAGTTTGAGATCCAGTTCCTTCTCCAGGCTTTGAATACTGCGGGTCAGGGCTGGCTGGCTCAAGTTCAGCCGTTTACTCGCCCGCACGAAGGTAGTTTCATCTGCCAGGACAACGGCGTGATACAGCTTGCGGAGATCGAGGGTTCTCACCGTCACCTATGCGTATTAGTTATAGATAATAATGGTAAATTGCACAAATATTATACCCGGATAGCTCTCCGGAACAACCCCTGAATGCCTAGCTACGCTAAATCTGCAAGTGCGGTAAGTTCCATTCCCGCCAATGAAGGGTGGCAAGACCTATTGACTGAAGTTGCGGTAAGCAGTCCTGATATCGTCTTCACTCCAACCGGCCGGCCTTGTTGCAAATATGCCGAATTCGCCAAGATCAGGGAAATATTGAAAGCCCAGGCGGCCCATGTTCCGCTCTTTGCTGTCGCTCGGGACGGCGCCGCAGACAATGACATTCGGGGTATTCTGGAATCGAACTTCCGGATGTTTAAGTAAAATGATTTCCGCCGTCACTTTGACCTCCTGTCTTCATCTATCCGGAACCTGAACCGGCGGGCGAACCGCCTCTATACTTGCAACTCCGCGACACATGCGATATCTGCGAACCGTCTCGAGACGGCCTAGCCAAGCAACCGGAACAACACCAGCAAATGGCATCCGGCCACGGTATAGGCCAGCCGGGGACGTATCTGCACATACCAGCGAGGTACATCCAGAGCAGCAAGAATCGGCCTATCCAGCCGCCATTGACCGATAAACGCCGCACCCATCAGTGCCACGGCATAAACCGGCGGCAGCAGCCAGACGCCAAGCCAGGCAACCAGCACCGGGACAATGGATATCGCCAGACGCATACGCTGCATTTCCCCCGCCACCAGCGCCAGCCCCCAGTGAACGCCGCCCATAAAAGAGAGAATGGCAACACTGTAGATCAGGAAACCGTCCAACACCCGGTTCCCGAGTTCTTCGGAAAGCAGTGCCAGGATAGCGCCGGCAATAAAGGGCACCAAACCCAGATAACCCAGCCGACTGCCCATTGCCGATGTTTCTTCTCGTCCAGATTGATCAACCATTTAAAGCCCTTGGATCGTTGTCATTGCAAATCGCCACGGCAGCCACGTTTACGGCGCAGTTCCTGTCCTGTCCGAACATGCGCTACCACTTCTTAATGTTTGAATTTCCGAGAGGATAGACCGTTCGCTACATTAAATCGACAGAGGCGCATGTCCATCCCGAATAGCCGCTGAAACAAACCGGCGAACAGGGTCAAGGCTCAACGGCTTTAGCCGAAATCAGTTATCGACTTTATTTGGAAACCTCGCCTATCTTTAAGGTGAACCACGCACCTGCGGGATGGAAGTACGTTACACCTTTGGCAACTGACAGAAGTGATACGGGGTGAAGCAAATGCCTGAAACACCGGCAAGAACGGCGTTGCAGGCTTTCTTTCTCGTCATTACCCAACACTCCCTCTTACTGGAGAATCAATAATGAAAACAGAAAAATGGCGCCTGGGATTGCTCTCGTTGCTACTGTCGGCTTCGCTTGTGAATTCGGAAGAGAGCGCTCAAATCGAACTGAATGGCCCACTTGAAGGCCAGGCTTACCTGGGCGGCATCAAGAGCAGCGAGATGCTGGCGAAACAGGGGTATGTCGAAGAGGAATTTATGCTCTCGGGCACGGCTGTCTCCTACGCCATTGACGGCGAGTTCCCGAAAGATGGTACTGCCAATGCAAAGGAATCGGACTCAGAGGCCTACACCACGCGCCTGCTTGTGCGGCGCCCTGCGCATCCAGACAAGTTCAATGGCACAGTGCTAGTGGAATGGTTGAATGTATCAGCCGGTACTGATGGATCCCCCGTGTACAGCTATACCCACCGTCAGCTATTGCGGGACGGTTACGCCTGGGTGGGGGTGTCAGCCCAAAAAGTGGGGATCGATGGCATGGAGGGAATGCCCGCCGTTATGCCACCGCTGAAAAAAGCGGATCCCGAGCGCTATGGCATGCTGGTGCATCCTGGCGACGCCTTTTCCTTTGATATTTTTTCCCAGGCGGGTCGGGTAGTGCGGGGTGATGGTGACGTCGCAATACCGGGTCTTGATCCCACCCATCTCATTGCCGCAGGTGAATCCCAGTCGGCCTTTCATATGGTCACCTACGTCAACGCCATCGACCCCATTGCCAGGGTTTACGATGCCGCGCTGATTCAGGCCCGGGGCGGTTCCAGTGCGCCGCTGGATGGTATACGTATGGACCGCGCGAGGGCAGAATTCTTCAGCAACCCGGTGTTGATCCGCGAAGATGTGCGCATTCCGGTTTTGACGGTACAAAGCGAGACCGATGTACTGCAGTTAATGTCGGTGATCGCGCGCCAGGATGACACCGACAAGATTCGCCTGTGGGAAATTGCCGGCGCGGCCCACGCCGACACGTATCTGCTTGTGGCCGCAGGACAGGACCACGCGGGAATTTCTCCGGAGAAACTCGCAACGCTGATGGCGCCCACCCCCAAGGTAATGGGCATGGAGCTTGGCAAGCCGGTCAACGCAGGCCCGCAACAGCACTACGTCATGCAGGCTGCCGTTAAGCACCTGGACGAATGGGTCCGCGAAGGTACACCGCCTCCCATCGCCGACCGTCTGGCGCTGACGGCGGACGGCAAGGCATATGTACAGGATGAATACGGCAATGTCCGCGGTGGTATCCGCAGCCCCTGGGTGGATGCACCTACGGCGGTGTTATCAGGGCTCGCCCAGGAAGGGCCGGGGTTTGCACGGCTTTTCGGTTCCACACAGCCCTTTGACTCAGCCAAATTGGAAACGCTCTACCCAGGTGGCAAGGCCGACTATTTGCAGCGCTTTACCAAAGCCCTTGAAAGCGCCATCCGCAGTGGATTTATTCTGGCCGAGGACAAGGAGGAAATTCTGGCCTTGGCTGCCGCATCTTACCCGCAGGCCGAAAAATAGGGGATTAAACATATCGTATCGTCTGTGGCCCTAGGGGAAGTCGCTGGCAAGTCCAGGAATCTCCGTTAGACGCGAACGATAGTGATCGTCAGTTAAAAAAACCACCCATCGGGCTACCCGTGTCAACCGAGCGGTATGGTTAGAATGTACCACCATTCGCTGGGTACCACCGCGCCGCTCTCGAGAGGGCTTCCGCCCGAATGGTGTCACCACAACACGAGGAATCGATGGTGTTCGATGGAATTCTGAAAACAGCGGTTATTTTTTGTTCCGCAACCATTCTGGCGGTGGCCGCCGAAACAGGCTTGTCGGAAAACGGGGAAAACAGCTGGAATATCGAGACGCTGTCGACACCGCCCCATCTGGTCACGGGAGGCGATGTCTTTCTCGCGGTGACGATTCCGGATGATACCGATCCGGAACCGGTAACCGTCAGACTCAATGGCGCCGATGTGACAGATTCCCTGCGTTTTTCCAGAGAGGAGCGTCGCTTTTCCGGGCTGGTTTCCGGCCTGGTGTCGGGCGAAAACTCCTTGAAAGTATATGGCTCCCCCGACAGCAAGACACCGGGGGCCGCATTGTTGCTGGAAAATCACCCGGTCACGGGCCCCATCCTGTCAGGCCCCCACCAGGATCCGTTCGTTTGCCAGACCGAGCAATTCAAACTCCCGGACGGATCCACCCTCGGGCCTGCGATTGATGACGATTGCAGCATTGAGCCACGCGTTGATTATGTGTATTTCTCCGATCCACAACAACGCTTTAAGCCGCTCGATTCCATCAACCAGCTACCCGATGATATTGCGACGACGGAAACCACTACCGGGCTGACTGTCCCATTTATTGTCAGGCTTGAGACCCGCACGATCAATCGCGGGGTTTATCAATCGACGGTTCTGCACGACCCTACCCGCGAGCAACAACCGACCCCTTTTTCGCCACCCCGCGCATGGAATAAACGACTGATAGCCATTCACGGGTTCGGCTGTCCACGGGGCTGGTATCGGCAGGGGGAAGCACAGGGGGTCAACCCTCTGGACGCGGAGCGTCTGGGTGAAGGTTATGCGCTGTTCACCAACACCCTCAACCATCCCACCAACAGCTGCAACCCGGTATTGGCGGGCGAGACAACGATGATGGGCAAGGAACATTTTATTGAAACAATGGGAGTGCCCGATTTTACCGTCAGCATCGGCAGCTCCGGCGGTGCCTACACGAGCCTTCAAATCGCCGATGCCTTTCCCGGTCTGATCGATGGCGTGTTGATTGGCAGCACCTTTCCCGACGCGCTATCAATCGCGCTATCTGCAATGGATGCGCATCTTCTCGCCCACTACTTTCTGGATAACAATAGTGGCGACTTCAGTGAATCGCAGATCGTGGCGGTATCCGGTTTCAAGAATGCCCGAGCCTGGTATGACCTGGCACTACAGGCTGCTCGAACGGACCCGGTATCCGGCCGTGAAGTATCCATTCCTAAAAGTCATTTTCTCAGAGGCTATCAGTCCGGCTGGTGGGCGGAGGGCATGCCCGACGATATCCGGTATTCCCTCCAGGAAAATCCAGACGGCGCCAGGGCGACAATTTTCGACACCGCAAAAAATATTTATGGCACTGATCCCGATACAGGGTTTGCCAAACGCCCCTTTGATAACACGGGAGTCCAATACGGCCTGAATGCACTGAATCAGGGCATTATTACCGTGGCCCAGTTTCTGGATCTTAACGCCAGTATCGGAGGCTTTGATAACAATGCAAATTTCGTCGCCGAGCGATCGATCGCCGACTCCGATACCCTTAAGCGCACCTACCAGAGCGGTATAAGTCTCAGCGGTGGCGGTGGCCTGGCCGATATTCCCGTGATTGATCTCAGCCACCTCTATGATGAGGATGAACTTTACCATTACCAGTGGTTTCATTTCGCCGCCCGCGAGCGGATGAAAAACCTCAATGGCCACACCGACAATCATGTCATGTGGCGAGGGGGCGGGGCCGCCAGGGAGCACCCACAGGTGGGCGGAGAACCGTCGCCGGAGCTGCTGGCAATGACAGAGGTTATCGACCGGAAAAGCTGGCAAACCCTGATCGCTTGGGTCGCCCGCTATAAAGAAGATACAGGCACCGACCCGCAACTGGACAAGGTCTTGCGCCACAAGCCCGACGCCGCGAGGGACGGATGCTTCACCAAAGCCCTGACCCCGCAATTTATCGCGGAACAGCAGACCTTCAGCCGCGAGGCCGACAGCCAGTGCAACACACTTTGGCCCTCCTGGTCATTTGTCCGCAGGGAAGCCGGCGGTCCGCTGGATGCCAATACCCTCAAATGCCGGTTAAAACCGCTGTCACGGAGCGACTACCGGGTGGATTTCACTGCGTCACAGTGGCGGCAACTGGAAGCGATATTCCCGGAAGGGGTATGCGACTGGTCAAAACCGGGCATTGGTCAACAGCCGGTAGTCCCCTGGCTATCCCACGGACCGGCGGTACTGAAGTAAATCGGGGCCGACGGATTGTTAACCTTATCGATTCCCGTCTACACTTGCTCACCCCCATTACGGTACGTCCATGTATCGCCATATAGCCGTCGTGCTCCTTACGCTGCTCATCACCGGTTGCGCCAGCCTCGACCGGGACGAATGTCTGAGCGCCGACTGGTACTCCCTGGGTCGGGAGGACGGCAGTAGTGGCGCCAGCGCCGAAAGGCTTGACCGCCACAGGGAGGACTGCGCGGAGTATGGCATCACGCCGGACAGGGCGGCCTATGAAGAGGGCTACGAGCGGGGTATCGACGACTTTTGCACCGCCGCCAGTGGGTATGAGAAGGGCCGCCGGGGTCACCACTACAACGGCGTCTGCCCCGCTGCCCTGGAGAGCGGTTTTCTCCTCGGCTATCAGCAGGGCTACGCCCTGCATCAGGCTGAACAGCGGGTCGAAGCCTACAACGATGCCATCGAGACCCGGGCACGGGAAATCGCCAATAGCGAATACCGTATCTACCACCTGCAGGAGATCCTGGCTGACGGTGACAGCTCGGATGCCGAGCGGCAGCAGGCGCTGGTGAATATCCGTTACCTGCAGCGGAATATTCAGTCCCTGAGATTTCAGCTTCTCGATTTACGCCACCAGCGCCAGGATGCGGTCATGGAATTCCAGCGCCTGGACGGCCAGCACTTCCAGGGCTGGCCGGCTTCGCCCTGAACAGTTCGACCAGGCGGCATCAGGCCCCTAATATGAGACCCTTCGGGCCGCTATCCGTCAACGAACAGACGACACAGCCAATGAGTTCACGGACTGTAACCGGAACGCGGGCTACACGGCCATATGGAGAATCGGTTCCAGCCTGAAAAACAGCGGGTTGCCATCAACATCATTGGTGCCCGCCACGATCAGGGAGAGACGCAACATGCGCCGGTGGGTGAACTTCACGAGGTCCGCATCCCTGGACCCACCCACGGATTGGATGAAGGACTTCAAAACCTCATCGGCGACGGCCATGTTCTCGGGTTTTGTGCCCGTCATTTCAGCTATTTCCCGAAGGGTTTCCTCTTCGTACCAGCGCCCGTAGTGGGCGTAGTTACGCAGAAATCTGGGTATTGCTCCCATCAGTTCCCGCTGCCATTCAGCAAAGGACCTGGATACCGGCAGGATATCGATTTCATTCAGCAACTTGCCGATGGCCATATCCTCCAGGGGCGACACATGGGGATCGGGAAGGTGGATACTGTAATCCAGGTCAATGCCTTCCAGCTCGGCAATACCTTCCAGGGCGCGACGGGAGATGCTGACCATTTCCAGCATACCTTCGATCCAGTTGCTTTCCGGTTTGTCGGGGTTCATGAACATGTTGGCGGCGATGGCGGCGAAGGCGAGGAAGCAAACGGTGTGGTAGGCAATCACCGGCAAATCCAGCTCGATGCCCGAGGCCTTGGCGTAATGGCGGTAGAGCGCGGGAATATCCCCCATATTTTCATAGGGATGGCGGCCCCGAAAACAGGCCAGATCCATGAAAATATCGCCAATATGCGCTATCTCAAGATCGAGAATGGCGGTGACTTCCTCACCCTTGCTGAGAAACTGCCCGCAATCGCCGGTAATAAAGCTGGCCTGGGTGCGATGGGTTGGCACATTGCGACGCAGCCATGAGGCGAAGTATTCCATGGTGGCGTCAATCGCGCCCTCCTCCAGACCCAGGTTGTATTGCCGTTCAAATTGACTGAGGGCGATCTCCTGGGCTCCTGCCGGGTTGCCCGCTTCCGTGTGAGAAAATTCCGAAACGGGGATCCGGTGGATCCTCGCCAACTCCTCCATATATTTGAGACTGGCCTGCCAGCGCTCTGGCGACAGGGTCGAAGCGTTCTCCATGGCGGTATGAATCAGGCCCGGGTCCCGATCCCCTTCCGCCCAGTCCATGGCAAAGGCCTCGGGGTTGTCCATCCAGCCGTGGATGTGGGGCACGCCTATACCGTGCTTTTCAAGCACCTCCATAACCAACATTTCGTGTCTGAGGCTGTAGAGTTGGGTGCAGGGCCTGTCCCCCTTCAATAACAGGGCCCTGTCGATACCGTCCTTGCGATACTCCACCCGCCACACCGGCCGCCAGCGCACCAGGCGCTCGATGTCGAGGACCCTCCCACCCACGTGCTCCTCCACCCAGGCGCGGATGTTGGCGAAGTCCTCGTCATCCGGCTTTGCATCGACCTCAGATTCCGATACCTTGTTATTCATGAATCACCCCGTTGTCCTTGTTGTGTTATAAGAATTCCCAACACTACTAAACACGGCGCCAAAGCACCACGCATCCGTCCGGGCAAATGCCCCGAGGCCCGTGGTAGTGATGACAACAATCTGGCCCATTTTGACGAGAGCAGGACATGGCTGAAGCCACCGATGCACAACCGGGTCAATAATTGATGGATACTCCCCGTAGCGCCAGGATCCGACATCGCCAATAACACTAACCATCCAGGAATTCGCCATGACCACCGCCATCGGCATGTGCAAGATATGCCCCGCCTACTGCCCCATCCAAGTCACCATTGAGAACGGCCGCGCCACCAAGGTGACGGGAGACAGGACATCGCAACTCTACAACGGCTACACCTGCCCGAAGGGGCGCACTCTGCCGGAAGGGCATTATGCCCCTGAACGGTTGCTGCACAGCCAGCGCCGCCGGGCCGACGGAGGCTACGAGCCCATTCCCAGCCACCAGGCACTGGACGAGGTTGCCGACAAGCTGAAGGCGATCATCGCCGAGCACGGCCCCGAATCCCTTGCAGTCATCGTCGGCAACGGCATCGCCTCGAATCCCCCGGCGGCATCCATGGCGGGTTTTTTCCTGAGCGCCCTCGGCACCTTCGATGAACGCTTCTTCTCTGTGGGCACCATCGACCAGCCCGGCAAGCTGATCGCCCAGGCCCTCCACGGTCGCTGGATCCCCGGACCCCACGCCTTCCGGGATTCGGATGCGTGGATTCTGGTGGGGGCAAATCCGGTGATCTCCAAGATGGGGCTGGAGCAGAACCCGGCCCAAACCATCAAGGATGCGGTCGGGCGGGGCATGAAGCTGATCGTCGTCGATCCCCGGGCGAGCGAATCCGCCACCCATGCCTTTCTTCATCTCCAGCCCCGACCGGGCCAGGACAGCACGCTGATCGCGAGTTTTCTCAATGTCATCATTGCCGAAAAGCTTTACGACCAGACATTCGTGGCCGAGAACGCCGAGGGCCTGGATGCCCTTGCCCGCCACGTGGCGCCCTTCACCCCCGAATACACGGCAGGAATCGTCGGCGTTCCTGCGGACGACATTCGCCTAACGGCACGCACCTTTGCCAAGGCAAAGCGCGGCTGCATCGTCACGGGCACCGGCACCCACTTCGGCCTCCACGGCACCCTGGCGGAATACCTCATCCTGTGCATGAACACCCTGTGCGGGCGCTGGGTCCGGGCCGGCGAGCTCAATACCCACCCTCACGTGCTGCTGCCGGAGGTGCCGGTGCACGCCCAGCCCCTACCGCCCTACAAACCCTGGGACGAGACGATACCCAACGGGCGCATCCACGGGCTGCCCAAAACCATTCTCGGCGCCACCGCCGGCACCCTGGCGGAGGAGATTCTCACCCCCGGCAAGGGGCAGATCCGCGCCCTGATCTGCGTGGGCAGCAACCCGGCGGTGTCACTGCCGGGTCAGCGGCGCGCCGCCCAGGCACTGGACTCCCTGGACCTGCTGGTCTCCCTGGACGTATCGATGTCCAACACCGCCCGCAAGGCCCACTACGTCATCCCCGACTACATGGTGCTGGAAACCCCGGGCACCACCCACTACACGGAATACACCAAGTACTATGGCCTCTGGACCCACGCCAATGAGTTCCCCTACGCCATGTATTCCCCCGCCCTGGTACCTCCCCCCGAAAATGCCGACTTGCTGGATCCCGGACGATTCTTCCACCGCCTCGGCCGCAAGATGGGGCTCAACATGGTGGCCTACGCCAACCCCGCCGGGGTGGGTCAGCACTGGGAGAAACCGCCCGCCGCCATTCCCCTGCCGACGGACAGGGATATCGACCCGGATGAACTGCTGGATATACTGACCACCGGCTCCCGCGTTCCCCTCGCGGAAATTCGCAAGCATCCCCACGGCAAGCTGTTCGACGAACTGAACGACCCGGTGCTGCCGAGGCAAGCGGATTGCGATGCCCGATTGGCCCTTGGCGATTCATCAATGATGAATGAGCTCGACCTGGTGTTCGCAAACCGTGGCGATGCGCCCGATCCCACGGACGAGTTTCCCCTGTTACTGATCACCCGCCGTTCCAACGATTTTTACAACTCCACGGGACGGCACAATCCCCGGCTGGGGGGACGGCATCCCCACAATCCCGCCTACCTGCACCCCGACGATCTCAAACGATTCGGCGTCGACAGCGGCGACACCATCAGGGTGAGATCGCAACATGGCGATATCCATGCCATCGCCGCCCGGGATACACGGCTACGACCGGGCACCCTGTCCATGAGCCACTGCTTCGGGACCAATCCCGACGAGACGGCGGACCCGGTCAATCAGGGCGGCTGCACCTCCGCGCTGATGGACGCCAACGCCGAGTTTGACCCGCTGTTCGGCCAGCCCCGCATGAACGCGGTGCCGGTGTCTATCACCCCCGTCGATCCCGAAATAAGGGGTCAATGACATGACAACCATTCACTGCTCAACCGCCCCGGAAACCCGCGATCGCATCGAGTCCCTGATCAAACGCATCGACGATCCCCGCCACAGGCGGATGCTGGAAGTTTGGCTCAAGCACTGGTGGGGTGAAGTGATATACGACCTGACCATGGTCATGGAGACGGTCACCGAGGATATTGTCTATCGCTGGCACGGCACCGATCAGATTGGTGATGGCGTCGATGCGAGCTCCGCAGACTTCGCCCGTAACATGTATCAGACGCAGTTCGATGCAGAGCTGATGCCCGGCGGTCCCTTCGACCAGGAGCACTTTGCCTTCGGCGAAGGAGGATTGACCCTGGAGGGGATTTTCGTAGCGGTTTTCCCCGGCGCCATGCTAAAGGGCAGGAGTGCGCAACCCGACCCCGAGCAGCTGTATCTGGTGCAATTTCCCATGGTGGTGACGACCCCCTTCGACTGCGACCGATGGCTGATGAAGGGGGAAATCATGTACGCGGGGGCGCCCCTCAATATTGAGCCCACCGACGCAGCCGCGGTGCGGCGCCTGAGGGGCTTTGGCGACTGAATCACATTGCGGGCTGATCCGGAGACCCACCACCTGGATGCCAACATCGATACCAATACAAACACCCGGATTCCCCTCGAAAATTTTCTTCCCGGCAAAGGGGTGTTTACTGCATATTTATCAGTGCTGAGGCACACCGTGACCGCTCAGCGAAGTCCCACCAACCCGTTCTTGATGGCCACCACACCCCGCTCCACAACCTCGACCGTGTAGTGGGCCTCCCCGCCCTCAATCCAGATCCGGGTGCACAGGGTCTCCCCCGGCATCACCGGCGCAGTGAAGCGTCCGTAGACGCTGGCGATGGAGTCGCTGTCGAAATCACAGACACGATCGAGCACCGCCGTGGCGGCAATACCCCAGGTGGCGAGGCCATGGAGAATGGGGCGTTCGAAGCCGGCTTTTCGGGCCACGTCCGGGTCGGCATGGAGGGGGTTCATGTCGCCATTCAGCCGATACAGTAACGCCGCGTTGTCCGCCGTTTTGCGCTCCACCACCAAATCCGGCTCCCGATCCGGGGTTTTCGGCGGCGGGGGCAGCTGCCCGGGCGGACCGCCAAAACCACCATCGCCACGGGCGAGCATGGTCTGAATGACGGTGCACAGGTGTTCGTCGCTGGCGGTGTCATAGACGTTGCGCTCCCAGACGATCATCGCGCCCCTGCCCTCCCCGCGGTCCACCACATCGGTAACCTTCTGGATGCCGACGAGGCTGGCCTCCGGCGGCAGGGGTTTGTGCAGGACGAGCCTGTGCTCGGCATGAACCACCTTGACCCAGTCGACACCGGTGTCCATGTCCCGCAGCCAGAAGCCCGGACGCGCCAGGGTCCCGCCGTAGGTCGGCAACACCCGCTGGTTTTTCTCGCAGACAAAGGGCAGTTCGCGCGGGTCAAGCGGATCCTGGCCGACCCCGATGCTCAGGGCATAAAGCAGACTGTCACGACGGGTGTAGGTCTGGTGCACATCGGGAATATGAATATTGATCAGCTTGTCGTAGTCGATAGTCACAGGACCTTGTTCCTCTTTATTCGCCCTTGAACAGGGGTTGGCGTTTTTCCATAAAGGCGGAGACGGCTTCCCGGTGATCCCGGGTAAGGTACAGGGCGGCGGAATTGTCCATCTCGTTGCGCAGGGCATCCTCAAAGGTGTGGATACCCCGGGCATAGGCGGCCTTCATAATCGCCAGGGGCAGGGGAGCGCCGGCGGAAAACTCCCGGGCCGCGGCAAGGGCGCGGTCAGTCAACCGGTCATTGTTCACCACCTCATCCACCAGCCCCAGGGCCAGCGCCTCATCGGCTACCACCTTACGTGCCGAGGCGATGATGCGCTTGGCCTGACCCAGGCCAACCCGTTGGCGGAGTGTCCAGAGCATGCCCATATCCGGCTGCAGGCCGACTTTGGTGAAGGAGGAAATGAATTTGGCATCGGACCCTGCCACCAGGTAATCCGCCGCCAGAGCCAGGGAAAAGCCGGCGCCGGCGGCGTAGCCTTCCACCGCCGCAATCACCGGTTTGGGACCGGCGACAATCAGGCGGCTCAATTCGTGGGCAACGGCCAGCCGCTGCCGGGATTGGCCCAGGGTGCGTTCCGCCGCCATACCCTTGACGTTGCCGCCGGCGCAGAAATGGCCACCGCCCCCCCGCAGCACAATGGCGCGGCAGTCTGTATCGGCAAAACAGTCTCTGAAGCGTTCGATGAGCCGCTCAATCACCTCCAGGGACAGGGCATTGCGGGATTCCGGAACATCGATGGTGAGCAGGGCAATGTGGTCGCGGTCCTCCCGCAGCACGGTGTCCGCGCGGCCATCCGGCGTCTTGTCGGTCATGGGTTGCTCCTGTTATCGGGGCCAAGCAGGGCCAGTAAAGTCGCAATCAGCGCGATGGGCTGATCGAGCATCAGGTGATGGTGACCGCCGGGTATACGGATGCGCTTGCCGGCATTGCCCAAGGCACTGACGATGCGCCGGGCCAGGGCATCGGGCACCACTTCACTCAAGGCACCGTAAACCGTATCCACCGGGGTTTTGATGCTCGGCAACAGGGTGTCGGCATCTGGAACGGCAAAGGTGGCGGAATCCATAAAGGGGTCGAATTTCCAGGTCCACTGGCCGTTCTCCTCCCGGATGGACTGGCGGGCGATGATATCGACCAGGAACTGAAGCGCCTCCGGTTGTGGCGGTGCCAGACGAAACCGGGACAGCGCCGCCGCCTGATCGGGGTAGACCCGTTTCTTGTTGGCCTTGACCGGATCCGGCGGCAGAATCACCCCCGGAAACAACTGGTAGGTGTCGACGATCACCGCCTGCTCGACCAGGTCAGGACGGCGGGCGCATACCTGTAGCAGGCGACCACCGCCGAAACTGTGCCCAACGGCCTTGAACGATCCCATATTCAACGCTTCCGCCCACTGGATAATGGCATCGCTGTGGGTGTGTGGCGTGTAGGCCGAGGCGTGATCACTGTCGCCCATACCCGGCAGGTCGATGGCAAACACGCGATAGTGTTCCATCAGGAACGGCGCCACCATGTCCCACCAATGGGCGTGGGCACGAAACCCGTGGATCAACAACAACGGCGGCTTGCTGTCATCGTCATTCCATTCGAGGTAGTGGATTCGGCCGGATGCGGGACCGATAAACGCCGGCCGGCCGGGCATACCATAGGCCCACTCGGCCCAGTCTGGCAGCGCCATGGATGTGAATGTCTGAAACTGATCCAAGAGTACCCCCGGGGCCTGTTTATTGATGTTTTCAGTCAACAGCGGCCATTGTTGCCGCCCTCAACAGGAAAACGCCTTGCGCAGCGCCGCGGCGCGAAGTCGCGACGCCCGCGCGGTTACCGCCGCTCCCTCCACCATATCAAAGGCGTGGGGCGCGCCGGCAAACACATGCAGGTCCACGTCTGTGCCGGCGCGCAATAACCGGCTGGCATAGTCCATGGCTTCATCGCGCAGGGGATCCAGGGCACCCACGTCGATATAGGCCGGCGCCAACCGGGAACAGTCGGTCAGGCGCGCCGGCGCCGCATAGGTCGAGGTGGCAATGCCCGGCCCGCCCAGATAATGCCGCCACATATGGCCGACCACGTCCCGGGTGACGCCGTAATCGCGGCCCTGATCATTGATGGAGACAGTGTCCATGCGATCATCCAGCGCCGGGTAGACGAGCATTTGTAATGCCAGGTCCGGGCCATTGCGATCCCGGGCCATGATGGCCACCGCCGCGGCCAGGGTACCGCCGGCACTGCTCCCCGCCACCCCCAGCCGACGGGCATCGATACCGAGACGGCCCGCCTCCTCCGCAACCCAGCACAGGGCTCCGTAGCAATCCTCCACACCGGCCGGAAAGGGGTTCTCCGGGGCCAGTCGATAGTCCACGGAAATGACGGTAATGCCCGCGTTGACAGCATAGTCAATGCAGAACCTGTGGTCGGTATCCAGCCCGCCCATGACAAAGGATCCGCCGTGGAAATACAGTAAACCCGGCGTTGGAGAATCCACAGCCGGTCGGTAGAGCCGCACCGGTACAGATCGGGAGTCTCCGACCGTCGCGGTCATATCCGACACCTCCAGGCTGTCCGGTATCGTTACCGGTGGCGCCTGGCGTGCCAGTGACCGTTCCCATTGCCGCGCCCCGTCGATGTCTGAAAAGTCCGGCAGGGTAAAAACGTCGAACAGGCTGAGTTCGGGGTCAAGGCTCATTTAAGGGTCTCCATGGGATGCCAGTGCCGTCAAGGTTGTTCCCCGGCGGGGTTATTATCGACAACACAATACTGGCCGAGGGCGCCGTCGAGGGCAACGGCTAAACCAGTTCGAACAGTCCGGCGGCGCCCATGCCCCCGCCCACGCACATAGTCACTATTCCGTACCGGCTGCCCCGACGCCTGCCCTCGAGCAGGATATGCCCCGCCATTCGGGCTCCCGACATGCCGTAGGGGTGGCCGATGGAAATGGCGCCGCCGGAGACATTGAGTCGGTCGGGGTCAATGCCAAGCCGGTCCCGGCAATAGATCACCTGACTGGCAAAGGCCTCGTTCAACTCCCACAGGTCTATGTCATCGATACTGAGCCCGTGGCGGGCGAGCAGCTTCGGCACGGCGAAAACCGGCCCGATACCCATCTCATCGGGGTCGCANCCGGCCACCGCCATGCCCCGGTAGACGCCCAGGGGCGTCANACCCCGGGCCTGTGCCGCNCTGCGTTCCATCAGCACCANGGCGCTGGCGCCGTCTGATAACTGCGACGCGTTGCCGGCGGTAATACACCGGCCCTCNCTGAGCCGCTGACCGTTTTTCAGNACCGGTTTCAGGCCGGCCANGGCCNCCAGNGTCGTNCCCGGGCGNTTGCCCTCATCCCTGTTGAGGGTCACCCGCCGCTCGCTGAATTCGCCGGAGGTCCGGTCCTTTTCCAGCTTCACCGTTGTCACCGGAAATATCTCCCGATCGAATCGTCCGGCGTCCTGGGCGGCGGCGGTGCGTTGCTGGCTCGACAGGGCATATTCGTCCTGCTGATCACGGCTGATTCCGTAGCGCTCGGCAACATTTTCCGCGGTTTCGATCATCTGCATGTACAGCTGGGGAACGCGCTCGACCAGATGGGGATCGCGGATGCGGTGGGTGTTAAAGTGCTCGTTCTGAACCAGGGACACGGATTCCACTCCGCCCGCCACGGCAACGTCCATGCCTTCGTTGACAATCTGGTTGGCAGCCACCGCAATGGCCATCAGGCCCGAGGCGCACTGGCGCTGCACGGACATCCCCGGCACGGTGACCGGCAGTCCGGCGTAGAGCAGCCCCTGCCGCGCCGGATTGCTGCCGCTGGTGCCCTGCTGGTTGGCGCAGCCGAAGACCACATCGTCAATCTGATCCGGTTCCACACCCGCACGGGCCACCGCCTCGCCGATGGCCCAGCCGGCCAGTGCCTGGGCCTGGGTGTTGTTAAAGGCTCCGCTGTAGGCCTTGCCAATGGGGGTGCGGGCGATGGAAACAATCACGGCTTCGCGGGTCATAACGGGTTCTCGCTGGTTCAGTACTTTGTTGTCTGGTCCGTTCAGGTATTGGCAAACTGGCTCAGTCGGCCACCCTCGGCCGCCAGGGTTTCCAGCAGCGCCGCGGGTTGCATGGTATCCCCCAGTTGCCGGTGGAGTTTATTCACAACCTCCAGCACATGGTCCAGGCCAATCTGGTCGGCGTAAAACATCAGTCCGCCCCGGTATCGCGGAAAACCGTAACCGTTGAGCATGATGACATCGATATCCGAGGCGCGGATGGCGATGCCCTCTTCCAGCACCCGGCACGCTTCGTTGATCATCGGGTACAGGCAGCGGTGGAGAATTTCCTCGTCGCTGATAGCCCGGGTTTCGAGACCCTTTTGGGCAACGAAATCGCGGATGGTCTTTTCCACCAGCGCCGACGGCGAAGCCTTGCGCCGGTCGTCGTAATCGTAATACCCGGCCCCGGTCTTCTGACCCCGGCGACCCATCTCGCACAACAGATCGCGCAGGGTCTCGCCCCGGGACTGTTCGGCCGTCCAGCCAATATCCAGTCCCGCCAGGTCCGACATGGCAAACGGTCCCATGGGAAAGCCAAAATCTGTCAGCACCCTATCCACCTGCCACGGCATGGCCCCCTCGAGCAATAGCGCCTGCCCCTGCTCCTTGCGCTGGACAACAATGCGGTTGCCGACAAAACCGTAGCCATTGCCCACCAGCACCGGCAGTTTGCCGATGCGCCGGCCGAGTTCCAGGACGGTGGCGATCACGGCGCTATCGGTGTCCGGCGTGCGCACGACTTCCAGCAGTTTCATGACATTGGCGGGGGAGAAAAAATGCATGCCCAGCACCCGCCCGGGGCGTTGGGTGACAGAACCGATAGCCCGGATATCGAGAAACGAGGTGTTGGTGGCCAGGATGGCATCGTCGCGCACCACCGCATCGAGTTTTTCGAACACTGCCTGTTTGACCGACAAATCCTCGAACACCGCCTCGATCACCAGGTCGCAATCGGCCAGATCGCCGTAATCCAGGGTGCCGGTCAGTCGGCCCATGCGCTCGTCCACCTGGTCGGCGGTCAGTTTGCCCCGCTGCACCGAGCGCTCGAAGTTGCGGCGAATCATTTCGAGGCCGCGATCCAGCGCCCCCTGGCTGGTTTCGACCAGCGTGACCGGAAGGCCGATGTTGACGAAATTCATGGCGATGCCGCCGCCCATGGTACCGGCGCCGATCACCGCGATTTTTTCGATAGGCAGCGGCTGGCTATCCGATGGCAGGCCGGGGATTTTCCTGATTTGCCGCTCGGCAAAAAAGGCGTATTGCAGGGCCGCCGGCTGACCCAGGGCGATCAGCTCGGCCAGCATTTCCTTTTCAAAACGCAGCCCTTCCTCGAACGGCAGTGTCACCGCCGCCTCGACACAGCGGATGCAGCGTTCCGGCGCGTTGAAGCCCCGGAATTTCCTGGCGTTTTGCTGCCTGAATTGTGCAAAGACCTGTTCATTGTCCCGGGCCTCGGCCAGTTTTTCATCCCGGTCGCGCACCCGCACCAGGGGCAAGTTGTTGTCGACAATCTCGCGGGCGAATACCACGGCCTCATCCTGGAGGGATTCCCCCTCCGTCAAGCGGTCGACAAGGCCAATACTCCGGCATTCCCGGGCGCCAACCCGCTCGCCACTTGTGATCATCTGCAACGCCCTTGGCACCCCCACCACCCGGGGCAGGCGCTGGGTGCCCCCGGCACCGGGCAATATGCCCAGGGTGACTTCGGTCAGACCGCACTGGGTGGAGGGCAGTGCAATGCGGTAGTGGCAGGACAGGGCCAGCTCCAGCCCGCCGCCCAGCACGGTGCCGTGCATGGCGGCCACCACCGGTTTCGGGCTGTCCTCCACCAGGGCGTTCAATTCGGAGATTTTCGGGCTGACCGGTGGCGCGCCCAGCTCCCTGATATCGGCGCCGGCGAAAAACGTCCGGCCCCGACAAATCACCACGATGGCATCGACAGCGTCATCTTCCATGGCCGCCCTCAGGCACTGGTCCAGCCCCTGGCGGACCGGGAGGGACAGGGCATTCACGGGGGGCGAATCGCTACAGACAACGGCGATGCGCTGGCATAGGGTTTGGCTGACCGGGCTGGTATTACTCATGGCGGATTCTCGGGTTATTGCCTGTGCTCGGACAGGTGGCGCAACAGGGGATCGCGGTGGTCGGGATGGGCAATGGCGATCAACGCCCGGGCGCGGGATTCGGGGTCAAGCCCAGCAATTGCCGCCACGCCGTATTCGGTCACCACATGGGAAATGGTGCTGGCATCCAGGGTCACGGGTCCATTGGCGTCCAACGTTGGCAGGATATTGCTGACAGCACCCGCCTTGAAGCTGGCGCGCAGGGCGATGATGCTTTTGCCGCCGGGGGCGGCCATGGCGCCGCGGGCAAAATCCGGCAGGCCGCCCGGGGTTGAAATCTGCCGGCCGTTGACGGCCTCGGCATTGGCGCGTCCCGACAGGTCCAACTGGAGTACGCTGTTAATGGCGCACAAATGCTCGATGCCCGAAAGAACGGCATGGTTGTGGGTAAGGCTGCAAGGGTGAAATTCCACCGACGGGTTGCGATGCAAAAAACCGTAAAAATGCCCATCACCACCGGCCATGGTGGTCACGGACACACCCGTAAACTGTCGCTTGCGGCTGTTGTCCACCACGCCGTTTTCAATCAGGCGCTGCCAGCCGGCGGTCAAAATGCCGGTGTGCACCCCCAGGTGGCGCAGATGATCGAGTTTGTTGATCACCGCGTCGGGCAGTGCGCCAATGCCGGTTTGCAGCACATCGCCGTCGCCGATCAACCCCGCAACATGCCCCGCGATAGCCCCATCGACCGCATCCGGCTCGCCTGCACTCAATTCTGTCAATGGTTCGTCGGCTTCCAGAACATAGTCGATGGCATCCAGCGGCAGGGCGCTGTCGCCGCAGGTAAAGGGCATATGGCGGTTGACCTGAGCCACTACCAGCGGCTGCTGCGCCAACACGGCGGGCATATAGTCGACGGAAATACCCAGGGATACCCGGCCGCTGTCATCCGGCGGCGAAACCTGTAACAGCAGCAGGTCCGGGCGAATCTCCTGCCGCGCAAAAATACCCGGGATCTCCGACAGCGCGCAGCGGCGACTGTGCACCAGCCCCCCGCTCACCGCGCGGCGCAGGCCGGCCCCCGGGAAAAAACTGTTGATCACCAACCGGCGGGCGGCGTCGGGTTCCGCGTACGGGGGTGGCGCCATGGGCATCAGGGTATGCAGGTTCACGCCATCGAACAGATCCGCATTGGCCACCAGTTGGCGGAGCAATGCCGCCGGCTCGGCGAAGTCGGAGTGGATGACAATATGACCGCCACGGGGAACGCGACTGGCCAGCTCGGCGAAGTCCGGCACGGGCTTGCTTGGCGCCATGGCATCAACCGCCGTCAGGACTCACGGCGAATCACCATGGCGGTGGTGACACCACCACCGCCGCAGATGCCCGCGACACCCAGCTCGCCGTCCTGTTGGCGAAGAATATTGTCCAGGGTGATCAAAAGGCGCGCGCCGGAAAACCCGGTCGGATGTCCGAGGGCGATTGCACCGCCCCAGACATTGACCCTGCTCCGGTCCCATTTCAGCTCCCGCTCATTGGCCAGCATCTGGGCGGCAAAGGCCTCGTTGACCTCGATGAAATCCAAGTCACCCAGGGTCAAGCCGGCCCGCGCCAGGGCCATGGGGATGGAATGGGCCGGCCCGTCGCCCATGGTCTGGGGCGCAACGGCGGTTTCGGCAAAAGCCACCACGGAAAACAGCGGCTTTGCCCCAAGGCTGCGGGCCTGTCCCCGGGTGGTCAAAACGATGGCGCCGGCGGCATCGCCCATGGTGCAGGCGTTGCCCGCGGTCACCGTACCATCGGCCTTGAAGGCAGGACGCAATCTGGTCAGTTGCTCAATGGTGGTTTCCGGTCGCAGTGACTCATCGGTCTCGAAAACGATTCCGTCGGGATTCTTGCGGGTCGGCTCCAGTTCAAAGGCCACGATTTCCGGCTTTGTGAGTCCCGCGTCCCGCGCCGCGGCGGCCTTGCCCTGGGACTCGAGGGCGAACTGATCCTGCTCCGCCCGGCTGATGCCGTATTTTTCCACCAGGTTTTCCGCCGTCATGCCCATGCCGTATCCGCACAGGGGGTCAACGGTGTCGCTCCAGGAATCCATGAGGGTTTTGTCCCCCGCCTTGAAGCCCTCCCAGCGGGCGCCCTTGAGCAGGTAGGGCATGGTGCTCATGGACTCCATACCCCCGCAGACGATGACACCGGCGTCCCCCGAGGCCAGCTCGCGGCTCGCCAGCATGACGGACTTGATGCCCGAGGGGCAGGCCATATTGACGGTGAATACCGGACTCTGTTCGCGCACGCCGCCGCGGATGGCGGCGGTGCGGGACGGATTGGGGCCATTGCCCGCCTGCCGGCAGTTGGCAAAAATGACCTGATCGACCGCATCGCCGTCGATGCCGGCACGGGCCAGTGCACCGGCAATGGCGGTGGCGCCGAGATCATAGGCGGGGACATCCCGCAACGTGCCCCCAAAGCGGCCAATGGCGGTGCGGGCGGCGCCGATGGCGACGATATCGGTGTCGGACAGATTCAATGCCATGGGTGGTTCCTAGGGCCTGTTCACACTAATTGGATTATCACTGCTGGAGGTCATTTTTGCCTCCAGCTAGGC
>PABE01000162.1 GCA_002702725.1 Porticoccaceae bacterium | reverse complement strand
GTTTCATCGACCCCGAGGGCTTCGTAGGCGGTGGCAAGCTCGCTTTGACTTGAGTAATCCCGGCTTGCACCTTCCGTCCGGTAGTCCCTGAAATGACTCTGTGCGCGAATCATTCGCAGCAGCTGCTCAAACATCGCCATTGAGACTCCAAGCCCCTGGGCGACTCGGCGCAAGACCTGTTCTTCCTGAGCGGACAGGACGCCATCCGCCAGGGCAAGCGCGAGCAGGTAATTAAGCAGTTGGCGGGACAGATTGGGGTAGCGACCACAGTGGGTGTTGAAGTCGCGAAGCTGATCGTCCGCCGAAAAATCGGGCTGGGCACCGGCTTTAAAAAACCCGATCGCTTCCTGCCGATGATCGCTGTGGAGCCCCATTTTGGTCATCAGTCGCTCGGTGTGGGCTACCTCCGCCTCTGAAATACGGCCATCGGATTTTGCCAGGTGGCCCATGAGCAGGAACGCCGTTTGAAAAAAACAGTCTTCAATGGCCTTGCGCTCCCTCGCGGGAACCGGGTGAAAAATGCCCTTGAGACCCTTGTCAAAGTAATGACCGACAACAACGCCGATGATCAGACCCAGGGGACCTGCGACAAGCAAGCCAATCAGACCCGCAATCAGTTTTCCAAACCACATTGTTCCTGCCCAGTTTCGTCAAGGGGTTGCTCAATTGAACGCCAGCCAATCGGCGCTGCAGGGGCGGTGAATGGTACCAGACTCACTCCCGCGGGCCGAGCGGAGAATCAGGTGCAAACCCGGCAAAGGAGTTCCGGCGAGGGCAAAGCCCTGCTGATGCTGCAATAAAGATTATCTTATCAGTCAAATTGTCTACTTTCGGACATCTCCTTCTCTGGCTTTATTTGTAACATCAATGTGGAAACGTAACCCACGGTTACATAAAAAAATTCTATAATCTATAGCCAAAAAAAACTTATTGAAATTCGGTTAAAGCGGGAGTATTGTCAGCACAGTTTTTGTTCGGACAGGTTTGTGCTAACTGTCCGGGTGTGGGAGCACCATGCAAAGACATTCCTAACATCCAATAATAACAAGGATGTTTCTCACGATTGACTGGGGGAAACCATGACCACCAATAACGTTAAGAAAGTTTTGAAGTTAAAAACTCTCTATCTATCCACTCTGTTAGCGACAGTACCAACCCTGGGTATTGCCCAGACACAACTGGAAGAGATTGTCGTAACAGCCCGTAAATCCGCAGAGACCCTGCAGACCACGCCGGTTGCGGTCAGCGCCATCAGCGAAGAAATCATGGTGCAGAAACAGCTACTGCAAATGGTGGACCTGCAGCGCTCCGCGCCCAGCCTGAGTCTGAATACCGGTGGTACCGGCCCGGCGAGTATCCTGTATGCCTCCATCCGTGGTCAGGCCCAGAACAGCCCCAACTCGGTCACCGATGCCGCAGTGGGTGTCTATGTTGATGGTGTCTATCTTGGCCGCCCGATTGGCAGTAACCTGGGTTTTCTGGACGTGGGCCAGGTAGAGGTGCTGAGGGGGCCCCAGGGTACCCTGTTCGGCAGGAACACTACAGGTGGCGCGATCACTGTTACCACTAACCGACCCGATACCGCTGCTTTTGGCGGCCATGTCAAGGCCGAAGTGGGCAACTATAATCTGCGTCATATCGAAACCGTGTTGAACGTGCCCATCAACGATGAGTTGGCCACACGCTTTGCCTATCGGTGGAATGAGCGTGACGGCTATATAGACAACCCGTTCTACAGTGAAGACTTTAAGGATGTGGATGAGGCCTATTCGGCCCGCGGCTCTGTACTTTGGACACCCACCGACACACCCGTCGAGGTGTTCTTCTCCATCGACCATGAGTACTACAAGGACAACGGTACCCCGACAACGGTCATCGCCTATAACGACGATGCACGCGCTGCTTCATTCCTTCCCAACGTCGCTCAGTTGTTTGCTTCTGTGGGTTATAATCCCCGGGATTTCGAAGGCCAGTTTGACAAAACCTTTGGCTTTGTGCAGACAGCGGTTCTCGACGATGAGCTTATGACGCCGTCCAACTACACCCGCGCCACCGGTGCCACCCTGGACTTCCAGGTGGAAATGGGTGAGGCAACGCTAAGGTCCATCACCGCTTACCGGGAGTCCGTGAGTTCCAACCAGAACGATCTTGACGGCTCTCCGGTCGACATTATCTCGTTCTTCTCCGAGTACGGTAATCGTCAGTGGAGTCAGGAAGTGCAGCTGTCGGGCAACCTGACGGATAACCTCTACCTTGTGGGTGGTCTATACCATTTTGAAGAAAGCGGTTATGAGTTTTCCCATGCGCACCAGTTCGGTGTATTCATCCAGAACTTTATAGCGATGGGTATCGTTCCTCCCTTTTCCTACCGTAATACGTTCTCCAACTATAGTGCCAAGTCCCAGGGCGCCTTTGTTCAGGCCAACTATGACCTGACCGATAAACTGCGTCTTACGGCGGGTTATCGCTATACACAGGATGAGCGCAATATCGTTCGCGCACCGGAGTCAAACTACATTCCGCAACCCGGTTTGCCTGTTTCCTGTGGTCTCACTGCCGCGGAGCTGGGCTTCGACCCCACCGGCTTCCCGCTGTCGGCCTGTCAGATCAGGGCAGGTGAAGATTTCGGTTATCCGGCCTACGTCGTCAGCCTCGACTATCAGCTGAATGATGACATTTTCGTGTATGCCAAGCACAGTCGCGCCTCCATGGCCGGCAGCCTGAATACACGGGAGGTCCCGGCACCGTTTTCCTTCGCGGTCGATCCTGAAACGGTTCAGGATATCGAAGTGGGTATGAAGGCCGATTTGCTTGATGATCGTCTGCGTGCCAACGTCGCCGCCTTCTATATGGAAGGTGAAGATGTCCAGCGGATTATCAACGCCTTTAACAGTGCCGGCACCGGTTTGACTCAGTTCAATACCAACACCGGTGATACTGAGATTCAGGGGCTTGAGCTGGAATTGACGGCCATTCCCTGGGACGGCATGGAGATCAACTTCTCTGCGGCGGTGCTGGACGGTGAGTATGTCAGTGGCAGCTTTACCGAAGAGCGTTTCGACAGCCAGGGCAATGTGGTCACCGTTGATCGCAGCAACGAGGAAATTCCCCGTCTGCCTGAGTTGACCTACAGTATTGGTGCCACTCAGCGATTCAATCTTGATATCGGCGAGCTGACCGCGCACCTGGATTACTCCTACATTGACGATCAGGCACTGGTTACAGTGACCGGCACGCCGGATCCCAACCCAGTCATCGATGCGCAGAACCGGGCCGATGCCAAGTTTGTCAACGACAACGCGACCATTGATGGCTACGGCCTGCTCAATGCCCGCCTGGCGCTGCAACTTAACAGCCCGGACGTTGAGATTGCCCTTTGGGGTCGCAACCTGACCGACGAGGAGTACAACACCAACGTGTTTGAGAGCTGGACGGCCCTTGGCTTCCTGCTTCACAACCAGGGTAACCCGCGCACCTATGGTGCCAGTGTCACCTATCGCTTCTAGTTATTAGACGATTACCGGCAGGCTGTGCTTGGCCTGCCGACCTTTCCTCAAGCCGGCGTTAGCGCCGGCTTTTTTATGCCTTGAGTGCAATGAAAAGATAAGCGGGAAGGCGGTGGGCAGGATGCTGTGTGATACTCTGCAAACCGGCCTTGTGCGGCTGTACTCAATAAGAAAAAATGGAGGAACCGAGGAAGTCATGCCTGCTTATCTGGACGCCGATACAATTTTCGACACCGCGCTGGAACGATTTAGGGATACGGAAGTTGGGTTTTCGCAAATTCGGTTTCGCTTCCGTGATTTCGTACAGTATTTCAACGATTTTGGCCCGATACCGGATTCTCTTTATAATCGGGCCGTGGCCCAAATGGTGGATTTTGTCAGTGGCAGGCTATCTCTGGAGCGGGATTGGCTGCGCTACCCCGAGATAGCAAGGCAAAAGATCGAGCAGCCATTCTTTGTGATTGGTCATGCCCGGTCGGGGACGACCATTTTGCAGTGTTTGCTGGCACTGGATAGGGGCCATCGTATGCCCCGCTATTGGGAGGTCCGTCAGCCTTCGCCACCCCCGGGATTGGACGCTGCCAGTGACGCAGCGTCTATTGCCCAAGAAGACCACCATATCGAGGATGTCCTGTCGCAAATCCCCCGCTTGCTCGCGGCCCATCCGTATCTGGAGCAGGGCGGACGTTCGGAAGCGGAGTGCGAAGACATTATGACACTCGATTTTCATATGCTTCATGTGATGCATTTTAACCGGGTGCCATCGCTGCCGTACCCCATCATGCCCTCGGACAATCTGGCGGCGTTCCGTTTTCACAAGCGGATGCTCCAGCAGTTCCAGTGGAAAACACCGACCCACCGATGGGTGTGCAAGGGCACTACCCATCAGTATTTCCTGCCCGCCCTCTGGCAGGTTTATCCCGATGCGGTCTGTTTCTGGTCACACCGGGCTCCGGAGGATTACTTCGCGTCATTTTTTGAAATGATAGAAATGATTTATCAGCCCGTTAATGGCGAATTGTATCCGGGCATTGATGTGGAGCGGGTCGTCGACGAAATGAAAAGCGCCTACCAGTATGTGCTTTCCAGCGACTGGATTGACGACCCACGACTTTGCCATATCCGTTTTCGGGATTTGTTGGATGATCCGCTTGGTGTAATCGGCAATGCCTATCGCAGACAGGGGCTTTCTGTTTCAAAGGACTTTGAAAATGCCATCGAAGGCTGGTTCGACAATGATCAGAATCGATCTGATCGATACGGTAAGTTCACCTACTCCCTGGAAAAGTTCGGTCTTTCAAAAAAAGCGATTCGGGAGGCGTTTAGTGAATATTATGAGAGGTTCGATCTTTAGAAAAACCACCCAAAACCCGAAGGATTGGCAACCTGATCATCGCTGGGGGGGCAATCGGCTGACACAAGTCCTGATAAGGCGGTCTTTTTTCAGAATATGTTAACAGGCCCTAGTAACGCCTCCCTTCGAGATAGGTTTTCAGCTTACCCAATGGAATTCAGGTACTGACGACTCGTCTCCGAAAGCGTTGAAGGCCCACCGGTCACCGTATCAATGAGGAGTATCACTGTCTCGGCAGTGACTGCCCGGTGCTGGTTTTGCCAGGCCTCCTGAAAAAATACCACAGAGCTATTGCCGATTTTCCGGATTGTCGTCCGTATCTCGACAGCCGAGCCAAAATACAGTTCCCGTTCATAGTCGTATTTTGCGCTTCGAACAACGCCAAAAAGGGCGTTTTCGCCATTCAGTTCGGAAACCGCCTGGCAGATTTCCAGGCGCGCGTCCTGAAACCAGACCGGTGGCACCGTGTTGCTCACATGGCCACCGCTGATCTCGCTGGAGCGTGGTGTAATTGAAAGCCGTTGCATGTCGGGCGGTAATCAGTCCGCGGTGGTACCGCCGTCGGCGCAGTAGATCGCGCCGTGTACCGCCCTGGCGGCATCCGAGGCCAGGAACAGGATGACCGAGGCAACCTCGTCCGGTTCCGAGGCGGGACGGATGCCGCCGTAACGCATGAACAGGCTGGGATCGATGCCTTCCGGAATCGACATACCGGTGCTCATGTTGGTATTGGCCATGGTGCCCGGCGATACCGCATTAATACGGATCGGTGCGTTGATATATTCCATGGCCATGGATTTGGTCATCAGAACGATAGCGCCCTTTGTCATGCTGTACGGCACGATGTAGGCGCAGCCTTTCTGCGACGATTGAGACGCACAGTTGACGATATTGCCGTTGGATTCGATGAGGTGCGGAATGGCGGCCTGGGACAACCAGAATGGCGCAGCCATGTTGATGGCGGTCAGCAGATCCCAATCCTGTTGTGAGACTTCGGTGACGGGGTGCATGCGAACGATACCGGCGATATTGCACAGCACGTCCAGCCTGCCGAAGTGCTCGACGGTCTTGGCAACGGTATCGTGACAGGCATCCCGACTGCCCAGATCCCTGGTCAGAGCCATCACGTTGGCACCGTGAGTCTCGATTTCCTGGCGGGTTTTCTCGAGCCCCTGGGCGTCGATATCGACCAGGCACAGGGAGGCCCCTTGTTCGGCAAATCCGAGGGCTGCGGCCTTTGCCAGACCGCTGCCGGCGCCGGTCACCAATACCACTTTGTCATTGAAACGCTGGTTCATGGTTATCCTTTTAATCGTTTAGTAGGGATTAGTGTTGAAGTTCCGTGTTCAGGTTGCGACCGTTCTTGCGCCGTCTACGACCAGTTCGTGACCATTGAGAAAAGCTGTCTCATCGGAAAGCAGGTAGACGGCGGCGGCGCCCATCTCTTCCACAGTACCCAGCCTTCCAGCAAAGTTCAGGCCGATCAGATGTTCCCGAAGCCCCGGGTACTGGGCGGTATACCGCTGGTACATTTCCGTGTCCACCGACCCCGGAGACAAGGTGTTGCAGCGGATGCCCTGACGCCCCAGGTCGACGGCAACGGCGCGGGTCAGACAGTTGAGCCCGCTTTTCGAAATCACATAGGGAAAGTGGCGGGGGCGGACATGGGTGGCCTCAATGGACGAGACATTGACGATGGCGCCGCCGCCCGCATCGAGCATGGCGGGGATGGCCGCCCGGGTCCATCGGAATGGTGCCTCCAGATTGAGTGCCATCGTGTCCCGCCAGAGCTGGTCATCGGTTTCTAGGATGGTCGCCTCGTCCACCCGGCCGGCATTGTTGACCAGTCCGGTCAGTTTTCCAAAAGCCTCAAACGCGCGCTTTATGGTGCTGTCTGCACTTTCGGGCCGGGTGATATCCTGCACCATGGCGAGCCCGCCAATGGATCTGGCTGCATCGTTCACCCGTGGGTCCTTATCGACCAATACCACATCGGCACCTTGCTGTTTGCAGGCGGCCGCGATGCCCAGGCCGATGCCGGTGGCGGCGCCTGTGACAATGATGACTTTTCCTGTCAGGCGGGTCATAGGGCTCTCTTTTGTTATGGGTTTCCGGAATGGTTACGCGGGTAAGTTGCGCCGGATTTTGGATCCTATAGTAAAACGGCACTGGCAATTAACTCAACGCTTAGGACATCACGCCAGATATGTGGCGGTGGTGACAACCTTCCAGGCGGCGTCCGTAAGGCAGGTTGCCCGGGACTATGGCGTTGCCTCGCTTAATCAGGTGTAATACCTGTCCTTTTCTCGAATCGACTTTACTGTAAAAAGCGATCTCCCCATCACACGACCACAGGAGCAAGATATGGCCAATAAAATCAAACATGGCGAAGAAGCGGTTAAACGCGGTCTGGAAGTGATCGACCGGGTCTACGGTCCCGGTTACCACAAAACCATGGAGCCGCTGACAGATTTTCCCTATGTCAACGAAACCGTCGGCAACCTGTTTGCGGATGTCTGGAATCGACCCGGTCTATCCATCCGCGATCGCCGTTTGCTGGTGATCGGGGCAACCTGCATGCTCGGTCGTGCTGATTTGATCGAGACCCAGGTGACCGGCGCCATTCTCAACGGTGAGCTCAACGATGAAGAGCTGGAGGAAATCGCGCTGCAGATGGCGTTCTATACCGGTTGGGGCAATACCAGTGCCACCTGGCGCGGTATTCAGATGGCCAAAAAAGCCGCCGCGGAGTGGGACAAAAAAGGGGACGCTTAAGTTTCCCTGTCGCGCGGAACTGCGACTCGCGGTTCCGCGCATGTTTCTCAGGATGGCCGTTAACCGTTGGGTTGGCAGTGGTCCGGTGAGCAAAACAATTGTCCCTGTTAATACTGTTCTGGATAAGCGCAAAGTCCTTTAATGGGATAACCTCTGGGATTCTTCGGCTTCAATGGAGGTCCGGGTTCGACGTGCAGATGCTAAGCTAACGATTGGAAATTGCGGCTTTTGTGCGTTTTATAACGTAATAATAACCAATTAAATAATAATGGCTGATACCAAACCCATTGCCAATGCGGACGACGCGGCGAATCGCTACAAGTGGTATGTGCTGTTTATACTGACAGCCGCACAGGCCTGCCACTACCTGGATCGAACGATCATTGCACTGGTCGTGGAGCCGGTGAGGGTGGAGTTCGGTCTCAATGACGGGCAATTGGGGTTTTTGTCCGGGCTGGGTTACGGTATTGCGTTTGCGGTTGCGGCCATTCCGCTTGGCTGGCTGGTGGACCGCTATAACCGCCGCAATATCCTCGCCAGCATACTCTTTCTCTGGAGCGGTCTTACCGCCGTCTGCGGGCTTGCCAACAGCTACCTGACTTTGTTGCTCGGCCGTATGGCGGTGGGTGCCGCCGAGGCGGGAGGGTCGCCCACCGGCATGTCCATCCTCTCGGATTATTTTCCGCCGCGACAACGGTCGTCGGCGCTGTCCATCTGGTACGCCAGTTCCGCCTTTGGCATTATCACCACGTTCGTTGTGGGCGGGTACATTGCCCAGCACTACGGGTGGCGCAACGCGTTCTTTTTTGCCGGGGCGCCGGGCCTGATTATCTCTGTGTTGGTGATTCTGACCTTGAAGGAACCCAGGCGGGGGGCCAGCGACGCGCTGACCGTTGTTGGCTCCCTGTCCATGAAGGAAAGCGCCGCCGCCCTGATCCGCCAGCCCGTGGTATTGCATACCATGATGGGAATCATTCTTGCCGGGATGACGGTATCCGGCTTTTCTGTCTGGACCGTGGCCTTTTTTACCCGTCAGTACGGTCTTGATTTGTCGCAGTCCGGTTACGTGGCAGCAATGGCCTCCGGGGTTTGCGGTGCCATTGGCGGTATCGGCTGCGGCTTTTTCGCGGATCGTATCAATGCCCGTTATGGCGGGTACAGCCCGCAACGGATGGCCGTATTGTGTGCCTTTACGGCGTTGTCGTCCCTCTTTATCGGCGCCACGGCCCTACTGTCGGGATCACTGTGGGTCGCCATGGGCGTGTATTTCGTCTACGCCATGTTCAATACTGCCCATAACGGGCCAGCCAATGCCCTGGTCCTGACCATGGTCAGCCCGGCGATGCGCGGCTTTTCCATTTCAAGTCTGCAGGTATGTACCAATCTGATCAGCTGGGGAATGGGGCCGTTTCTGGTCGGGGTCTTGAGTGACCGCATCGGTGGCCCCCAATCACTGCGCTGGGCACTACTTCTGTCATTGCTTGTTCATGTCTGGGCGGCGCTGTATTTTTTCCTGGCGGCTCGCTGCGCCAAAAGGGATGCGCATATCGCCGCCACAGGTGCCGAGGTTGCGTAGCCATCGGTGGGCGGTTCACCGATGGCTTGCCGCTGCGGTCAGCGAGATTGGCTAACAGTACGCTCCGCTGATGACTCAACGATACGGTCGAGCAGTCTGTGCAGGCTCAAGGCATCGTTGAAGTCAGGCACTGCGGTATTNTTCCGGATCGCATCGGCGAGNGACTGATAGCTGCGGGCGACATTNAGNGGNGGNTTNTGGCGAATNCTGTCCGCTACCTGAAAATAGGATTCCGGTATTGCCATTTCCTCGAANGNCGCAGAGCCGGTGGAACGGAACAGGGNGAGATCCGTCATCTGAATGCCGCGACCGCCGGCCTCCGCCTTGATCAGCAAATCGCCTTTGTCACCATTGATCTCCAGCACCACGCCGGTGCCGTGTGGGGAGCCACCCTGAATACGGATATTGGTCACCACATCCTGGTCGGTGATGCCGGAAACCAGTACCTGGTCGGGGGATGTGCGGCGAAAAGCATCGCCGGTTTCGGCCACCGAGATGGCGGGAATCTGGGTGGTGGTCCAGCCTGACAGTTCGCTGAAATCGCCAACCAGCCAGCGTACTGCATCAATGGAATGGCCGCCCGGAATACTCAGCATATGGGCACCGGATGAAAAATCCTGGAGGTAGGTCATGGCGTCAGGCAGTACCGGCATCCAGTCGACGGAATGGTTAAGGTGACAGGCCAGCACACGACCGATTTCACCTTGCGCAAGCAGATCGCGGACGTACTGGAGCGCAGGCGCGTGGCGTGCCTGCAAGCCGATCATGGTGACAACCGGCTTGCCGGCGGCCATATCGCAGAGCTGTTGTGCTTCCCCGGTGTTGCGGGCCAGTGGCCATTCGCAATAGACATGTTTGCCGGCCTCGAGCGCTATTTTCACCAGGTCAAAGTGAGCCGGCACCCGGACACAGACAGACACCACGTCGACATCGTTGCTTTGAACCAGATCCTGCGGATTGCAGAACGCTTGGGGGATGCTGAATGCCTGCGCGGTAGCGTCAGCGGTTTCCTGATGGGAAGTGGCCACCGCGGTGACGTTGAAGTCATCCAGCGCTGCGAGGGCCGGAAGGTGAGCCCGGGTACCCCAGCTGCCGTTGGGGTTGGCGCCGATGATGCCGACGCGGATGGGATTGCTCATTGTCGCTCTCCTGTTGATTTGCCGACTCGATTATTCCAGTTCCTGAACGAGCGGACTTGCCGCCTCGTAGCAATAGGCCAAAAAGTCCTCGGCCATGGCGTCGGTCAGGCCGATGATTCCTTCCTCGACCCGCGTTTTCATGTCATCCAGTGCTTTTTTGGGGTCGTCAGTGCGCATGTAATAGAACGCCACGTACTGGTGAGATTGAGGCGGCATGGCATCGTCGAGTTTAAAATCGGTGAGCCTGAAACGTCGTGCCGAGTGGTAACCGGGCTGGGCAAGTACGTCCTTAAGGTGCTGATTGTTGTACCAGTCGTTGTAATCGGCTTCCCGGCCGGGGGCTGGGTTACTGTAGACCACGAGTACATAGTCTTTTTCGGACATGGGTTTCTCCGTATTTGGTTATTGTTGGTGTCATTGGCGACCAGTGATGGCGGTGCGGGATATATTAAAATCAGCTATCGGGAGTTCGCTGGGCCCCAGTGACACTGGCTCAATCGCATTGCTTTTTTATGCCGGGCGGCTTTTGCCAGGACGGAGTTGAGGATAATGGATTTTGGCAAGTATTAGTAGGACAGTGAAGAGCGATCCACCTGGCTTTCGGCAAAGGTGCAAAACACGTCCAGGTTTCGGGCGGGTATTTGTCATCTCGGGCGTATTACCTGTCTGGCCGGCAATCCACTCCGGATTCCCGCTGTAGAATTGATCTGCGACCGGGGCGCCCGCATTGTGTTGTCACCCGCCCGGCTGTTTGGAATACAGATCTGGCAGATTGCAACCTGGCCCGGGACAATTGGTGCCCGCGCCTATCAATTTTCCTGGTCAGTGCCCTGTTATCCAGGGCAGTATCCGTATTTCCGATATTCCGCCTCTGATTGTCGGGCGGATTAATACAATCTTAGAGGGCGATAACTGTCCGGCCGAGGCCGCCGGGTGGCCCTGTGCACTAAACCGAAAATGGGAGCAATTGATGTTTTCTCGTCTGGACGACATGTCTTTGGACCTGCTGTTTGACAGCGCCAGAACCTATAACACCTGGCAGGATAAACCCGTGGATGACAGCCTGCTGCATGCCCTTTACGAGCGGCTGAAATGGGGGCCGACCACGGCAAATACCTGTCCAGCACGGTTTGTTTTCGTGCGATCCACGGAAGGCAAGCAACGGCTCAAGCCCCATTTGAACCCCGGCAATGTCGACAAAACCATGGCCGCCCCCTGCTGCGTGATCGTCGCCTATGACACCCGTTTCTACGAGTTGATGCCACAATTGTTTCCGTCCCGGGATATGCGCAGTGTCTTTGAAGGCAAGGATGCGTTGATCGAGGAAGTCTGCATGCGCAGTTCCTCCCTGCAGGGCGGGTATCTGGTCATGGCTGCCCGGGCGCTGGGGCTGGATTGCGGGCCCATGTCCGGATTTAATGCCGAAACTCTCAACCGGGAATTTTTCCCCGATGGGCGCTGGCGGGCCAATTTCCTCTGTAACCTGGGGTATGGCAGCGAAGAAGGGCTGTTTCCGCGCAATCCCAGGCTCGAATTTGATCAGGCCTGTCAGCTGCTTTAGTGTCTCTGACACACGGGTTGCCTGAACCGGCAACCTGTTACGACGAAAAGGATAACCATAATGAGTCAGATCGATGTTCCCGCGCCGGGGTCCGCCACGTCCGCGGCACCTCCTACGGCGCCGGCCTACGGTGAGCAAAGCAAGGTCAAAATCATCGTTGTACTGATGGTGGTCTACACCTTCAACTATATGGATCGGGTGATATTCGCCTCGGTGGGTGAGGCGGTGAAGCAAGACCTCGCCCTGTCCGATTTTCAGCTTGGGTTGCTCGGCGGCCTTGCCTTTGCCGCGTTCTATACCCTGTTTGGCGTTCCCTTGGCACGGGTTGCCGAGCGGGTCAGCCGGGTCGGCATTATTGCGGTCTGTGTCGCCGTCTGGTCCGCCATGACCGCATTGTGCGGCACTGCCCAGACCTATTGGCAGTTGCTGATGTTCCGCATGGGGGTGGGTGTCGGCGAGGCTGGATTCACCCCAACGGTGGTGTCGCTGATTTCCGATTACTTTCCCCCTAATCGGCGTGCTACAGCCTATTCGGTGATTATCCTGGCCGTGCCCCTGGGATCGTTCATTGCCGCCTCCCTGGGGGGCTGGATCGTCGAACACTACGGCTGGCGAACCGTATTCTATGTGATCGGACCGCCGGGTATGCTGTTGGGCCTGCTGGTGTGGTTTACACTCCGGGAGCCGCCCAGGGGGCACTCCGACGGCAAGCTGGATACCGATGCGGTGCCGTCCATGCTTGAAGTCCTGCGTTATCTGGGCAGAAAACCGGCGTTCATTCATCTGACCCTGGGGGCGGCGCTGATCGGTTTTGTCGCCTATGGCAATAATTTCTTCCTGATGCCGTTCCTGGTGCGCAATTTTGCCCTCGATCACGCCGAGGCGGGCATGTTGCTGGGCATTATTCTGGCGGTTTCCGCATCCGTGGGAACGTTATCCGGCGGGCTGCTCTGTGACTGGGCGGGGCGGCGAAACCTCCAGTGGTACGCCTGGCTACCGGCGCTGGGATTGCTGGGGTCATGGCCGTTTTATGTCCTGGCTCTGCTGCAATCATCGTTGGTGATGGCGGTCATTCTCATGGTGCTTGGCAGTATTACGTTTTACGCCTTTCTGCCAACGACCCAGACTGTTACGCAGGGATTGGTTCGCCCCAAGATGCGCGCGTCAACATCGGCCCTGCACGGACTCGCCTCGGCCATGTTGGGGCTCGCTGCGGGTCCTGCGTTTTTGGGCTTTGCCAGCGATCTTTTCGCCCAGAGATCCTTCGGGCTTGCAAGTGGTGGTGGAAATTTCAGCCAGATTTGTGAGGCTTCGGCGCCGTCCGCGAATTTTGCCGGTCATTGCGCCGCCGCCACGGCAGAGGGTATTCAGTATGCGCTGATTACCGCGTCGCTGGGTCTGGTCTGGGCGGCATTCCATTACATCCGGGCAGCAAAAACCCTGAAGGCGGAAATAATCTCGCCCTACGAGCAAAAAATCGATTAGCCCCAAAGGCCCGGCGCGAAATCGGGCATTTCGGTCTGAATCTGAAAACGTTTTGGGACGCGGGAAAAATACTCTCCCCGGCCATTGACGGCAAGGGAGAGTCGGGGTGTCAGGTGTTCGCCACCTTGGGGATAATTTCTTCCGACACCCAGCGCAAGCGATCCTTGTAGGCGTCGAAGTCCTTGATCGGGGGTTGCGGCACGATGGTTTCGGAAACACCCAGTTCGCCCAGCCACTGGCACTGTTCGATGATTTTATTGGCATCCCAGGCGCCCTTCGCGCGATCGTCGCCCTTGATCTCGTGGTGGGCGCCGACATTCAGCATTTCCAGCGCAAAGAACACATCGATGGGCCGTCCATCGTACTCGGGCTGTGACTTGATCAGATCCAGGGCGTCCTTGAATTTCTCCGGCGGTGTCTGGAACGGTGACCAGCCGTTGCCGTAGCGACCGACCCGGGCGAGAACCGCCGGGGCATCACCCCCGAACCAGATGGGGATACCGCCTTTCTGTGCAGGTTTGGGTTCAAAGCCGGCGTCGCTGAAGGATACAAACTCGCCCTTGAAGTTGGGTTCATCCTTGGTCCAGAGCTCAATCATCGCCTGAATGTATTCTTCCGCCATTTTGCCCCGGCGGTGGAAGTCGACGTTGAGCATATCGAATTCTTCCTTCAGCCAGCCGACCCCGAAAATGGGTGCGGTTCGGCCGCCGGACAACCAGTCCAGGGTTGACCAGGCTTTGGCCTGAACGATGGGGTTTTGCAGCGGCAGGATGGTGATTGAGGAGGTCAGCTTGATGGTTGAGGTGTGGCCGGCAATGACGCCAAGCGCCACTGTGCCATGGAGATAGTGGGCGCCGGAGAGCGGGATATGTTCGTTGGGAACAATAAAGTGCTCTCCCAGCATGGCCTTGTGGAATCCCAGATCTTCCGCCAGTTTTACGCTTTCGAGAATTTGTCCGGTACTCATGCCGTGTTCCCATTCCTGGGTCATGGCGGCAACTTTCATAGTCCCCGGGACGCCGAGATTGACTTTCATGATGGCTCCTGCTGAATGTAATTGGAATTGTTGGAAAACGTCTGAAGCAGTGCGAGATTGAAACGCAGGTGCAACTGATTATAAGAATCGGCGGCGCCGGCGCAAGGACTCCGCAAAGGTCTTGCTGCGGAGTCCTGTAAACTCGTATCCGTGATTATTCGCCGCCCACGGACAGTTGCATGTCCTGCATCATTTTGACTTCGCCGGTCACCTGGGGCGCCTTGGCAAAAAAGCCGCCGTCGACACCGTAAATCTGGCCGGTGATCCAGGGGGTGCGATCAGAGCCCAGAAAAGCCACCATTTCGGCGATATCTTCGGGTTTGCCCAGGCGCGGTATCAGCTTGTAGGAGGTGTACAAATCACGCATTTCCTGAGGCAGGCTTTCCTTGAGTTTTTCGGTTTCAATCAGGCCCAGAGCCAGTGCATTGCAGCGAATTCCGACGGAGGCGTATTGGGTAGCGATATACTTGGTCAGTGTATTGATGGCGCCTTTGGTGCAGGCGTAGGCGGTCTGATAGAGATTGCCGGCCAGGGCGGTGCCGGAGCTGATATTGATGATGGAGCCACCGCCGCTTTGGCTCATGGCGGTGATTCCGTGCTTGCACATCAGCATGGTGCCCCGTGCGTTGACGGCAAAGACGCTGTCCCATACCGCCTGCTCCATGCTCAGAACGTCGACGTCCTCCCGAAGCCCCTGCCGGGCGGCATTATTGTCCAGGATGTCGAGGCGACCGTAGGTGTCCAGGGTAAACGCTATCAAATCCTTAACACTGGCTTCGTCGGCGATATCGACACCGTGATGGCTGACTTCGCCATGCTGGGCAACAGTGGCGGCTGCAGAGGCGATATCGACATTGGGTAGATCAGCCATCACCACTTTCGCACCACCCCTGGCAAGTCGTATCGCGGTGGCAAGACCAACACCCCGTTGGGCGCCGGTGATAAGGGCGACTTTGTTGTCCAGGTCGCGGAAGTTTTGATTATCCATGGGCGTATTCCTTCATTGTTGTCGTATTAATAAAATGCAGACCGCTACCGATATTTGCATCCCTGGCGAGCATTCCCCGGGCGAATTTTCAGGCGGGGTTGTTGAACCGCTGACCGCTCGGCTGGCACGGCGGGCTGCGGTATTCATACCGCCGCTGCGCACCGGTTTCGGTTGATGGTCTGCGAGGGTAGCGGGCGCTGGCAGAGCATGGCCGGCCAGTCAAGGTACGAAATAGTCGCGCAAATTGTCCTTCTGGTCTATAAACACACCCTAACAAATGTGCCGAATAGGGCAAATTAGTCGATTTGTCGGGTGAGGTTGGACAGATTTTCGCTTCTGTGCAATGACCCGGGGGCTCAATTTGACGACAATGAGGCGCTATACATTACCCGACCGAGCCAATTGGCCTGCATTAAACGGGCAGTTCCCTCGGTCAGGGCGCCGAAATACAGCATAAAGGGTAAGAGAGATACGATGTCTGCTGCAAACCGTTGGTGGCCCGTATGCCACTCGGAAGAGGTCACCTCCAAAAAGCCACTTGGGGTTCAGCTTCATGGCCAGAAGTTTGCCGTCTACCGCGATGCGGGCGGTGAAGTCCGGGTCGTTGAGGATCGCTGCCCGCACCGTCGGGCGCCGTTGTCCCTGGGGCGCGTTACCAAAGACGGGCATATTCAGTGCGGCTATCACGGCTGGACCTTCGACGGTGAGACTGGGCAGATTTGCGGTTTTCCCAATCTGGCCGAGGGCGAGCGAATGCCGGCCTGCAGCGTCGAAACTTTCGTTGCCGCTGAACGGCGCGGCCTTGTTTATATCTGGGACGGTGCCGCCGATAGGGTTGACCGCAATCGTATTATTGAACAGCCTTATCTGGGGCGCGGCAAAGAGCTTTATGGCAGCCTGTTTAACCCCCTTGAACACACGGAATGGATGGTGGCATTTCTCGACGCTCCGGGCTTCCTGACCCGTTACCTCGGTGTCGATTTCGTCGATAAGCCCCTCGGAGACCCCCATTTTGACGGTAATCTGCTGTTGGTTGAGCGGGCTGCGCGCTGGAACCTGATCGGCGAAAAACGCCTGATGCTCGGTCCGTTGCGCCACCGCGCGGATTTCCCGTTGGTCTGGAAAACCTGGTCTGCCCCCGTCACAGGTGAAACCACGGCCCAGCTCTTTGATGCCAGCACCGAATCGCTGATGGCGGAAATATTGATTGCGGCCGTGCCGTCCACCCGTGGCATGACGGCACTTCATTGGCGGGCGGTTGTGCACGGTCGCGAGCACGGCAAGCTGTCCCTGTTCTACCATTTGCTGGCAGCCTTGGGTATCAAGCCCCTGTTGTTGCGCGAGCGCCTTGATGCCAACGGCCTGGCCGGAGTGGTTGCCGGCCCCGGCGAAGAATGGCGCCAACTATCAGCCCAGGGAGCATCTGGACAGAACCCGATGGCATCGGTACTGTCCATAGCTTAAAGCGGAGGAAACGAGTATGAGTCACGCAATATCGAAAGCCCAGGAGGGCCGCGGTTCAGACACGGCGCAGCCGTTGGTGCGCGAGGAATTCGTGCCGGGCAGTTTTGCGCTCAGGGACGCCTGGTTCCCTATTGCCCACGCTCCCCACGTGGGCCGTGACCCGATTCGTCGCTATATCCATTCACAGCCCTTTTATCTGTGGCGGGAAGGCGGCAAAGCGAAGGCCGCCGAATTCCATCCCACCAAACTGGCGTCGCTCAGGAATGGCGCATCCTCGTTTACCGGCGGCAGCGCCTATTATCCTGTGCTTGAACGCTATGGTTACGTCTGGGTCTGGTACGGCAATCCCGACAACGCCGATCTGGAACTTGTGCCGGACGTGCCCTATCTGCCAATCGAAGGCGTCAAGCTGCCGCGCCATATGTGGGGTCAGATATATTTTAATTGCAGCTATGAGCTGGCCTCTGAAAACCTTCTCGATCTGGTGCACGCAGACTATCTGCACTCCAACTTTGTCGGTAACGAAGAGAATGAAACGGACGAGGTTCGCGTCGAGTCCACCTCTGAAACCATCACCATGATTCGCGAGTGTACCGGGCGCAAGATACCGCCGGCGCTCCGCAGGCTGGGAATTCCCAGTGACAAGGCGGACTACCGGGCCGTTGCCCATGTGCATATTCGCAGCGGCGTGATCGTGCTCTACGGCAAGTTCACCCCCGGTTTCTCCCAGCCTCTGTTCCACCCGCTAATCCCGGAGGGGCGCTATCTCTGCCGCAATAACTTTACTTTCAATATTACCGATGCGCCGGCGATTGCCCGCAATATCTTCCCGCTTTTCGCCTACGGAATCGGGCCACAGGACGATGAGATGATGAGCGAGCAGAACCCGCTATATCTAGCTGAGCGTGGTCGCCGGGATGTCAGCTCCCGCTTTGATGCCGCCGGCAGCCGTTACCGGATGACGCTTGCCAAGCTGGTTCGCCGTCAACGGGACGGCGATTTTGGCTACCAGTCCGATGCCGACCCGGGTATGGATATTTCCGGTATCCTTGGTTGCAAACGGGCCAGTTGATTAATCGTCGATCAAGTAAAAACCCCGGCCATTGCCGGGGTTTTTTTATGGTTGCTCGGTCCCGACAGGTTCGGGCTTCAGCAGGCCATCGAGCCCCCGAATCGCCAGTTGATTGAAATGAAGGCTGGCCTCCTCGGCGGGAAACGGACAGTCGTTGGTCAGCCACCAGGTGAGCATACCCTGCAGGGCGTTGGAGAGAAAATGCACTGTAGCTTCCCGTTTGATCGGCTCCAGTTGGGGTCTCTGTTGCTCTAGCCACTCGCGCATTTTGATAACAATCATGTTGCGCATGTGAAAGTACGCGGGTGTATTGGCCCCCATGCTGAGTAGTTCCCGGGCGATGTCCTTGTTAAGT
>PABE01000161.1 GCA_002702725.1 Porticoccaceae bacterium | reverse complement strand
GCGCAATACCGTCGATGCTGTGACATTCTGTGACCCCCCTCTGTGGCAACTACACGAACGGGATTCAGCGCCGAAGGCAGTATCCGCGCTGGCGGCAGAGGAGTTTATCTGGTGATGAAGGTCGAGAGTGTCGCATTGAGCTTTCCCTGTGAAGGGGAGCAACTGATAGGCGTGCTCAGTCGGCCGGAGGTTTCGCGCAAAACAGGGTTGATCACCGTCGTAGCGGGCGGGCCCCAGTACCGAGCCGGCTGTGGGAGGCAATTGGTGGAACTGGCCCAGGCGCTTTCCGCCATTGGTGTGCCCGTACTCCGTTTTGATTACCGTGGCATGGGTGAGAGCACCGGGCAATATCAGGGGTTTCAGCATATAGAGGCGGACATAGCCGCTGCTATTGCTGAGCTGAAGCGTCAGGTCCCTGAGGTAGAAAAAATTGTTCTGTGGGGGGGCTGTAACGCCGCTTCTGCCTGCATGATCAACGCCTGGCGATTTCCGGAGGTTTCTAGCCTTATCCTGGGGAATCCCTTCGTGCGGTCAAAGGCGCTGGCAGAACAGGTAAGAAAGCAGCACTATCTAAACCGGCTCCGTCAAGGGGAGTTCTGGCGAAAACTGTTTACAGGGAAATACCGGTTGAGCGGCTACGCCAGGGAGTTCTGCAATGCCCTTGTGGGCAGAATAACGAACCGTTTTCGAAGCACGGGACCGGGCAACGGTCAGGGTGAGGATATCCCTTTTCAGGACAAGATGTTCCAGGGGATGCAGAATTTTGCCGGGCCCTGTCTCTTCCTGATTAGCGGCCGCAGTCTGGACAGTCGGGAATTTGGCATACTGGTAAAAAACTCTACCGAGTGGCAAAGCCTCTTCTATCGCGACGGCAACAAGCACCTTTTCCTGCCGGAGGCGGACCAGACATTTTCCACCAGAGCATCGCGGGAAACCATAATCGCTGCCGCTGTTGAATGGGTGGATAAGTTATAGGAGTTGCAGCATGTGGTGTTCACCAGTATCGGCTCCTCTACTTTCCTATAGGTGATCTGCTTGCCAGGCTATGCTTGGTAACCGAATTTTTTTTCGGTTCCATTAAGCCCCAAGCGGAGTAAACAACGGTCAAACTTTGGCACCCAAAGCTCTTTGTCAGATTTTTTTGATGACCCAACTTTCATTACATTATCTGCTTTACTGACCTTCCAGCCTAGATAGTTTTCAATTGAGGAAACCGTGTTCGATTGATTCAGATCCTCATACCGTATAAGGATTCCATCGACATCACGAAAACTTTCGAAAAAACTGCCGGCCAGGCTTGACCAGTTTCTTCCGAAGGCAAAGGGAGTGAAAACTGGTTTATCTGTCCATGAGCGATACCACTCTCCGGTGGGTCGATACGAAGCAAAAGCGTGCACCGGATGTCTTACCAGAAAAATGAAGCGTGCGTTTGGATACAAAAGCTTAAGATACCGAGCATGATCTCCAGTGAGCCTAACCTCTTTGACGCCCCAGGATTGATAGCCGAGTTCGGTGGCGGGTTTCAGGAAAAGTGAATCGAAAAAAGACCTGTGGGCGTCGAAAAAATCATTCAGAGATGGGTAGAGGTTCGCGACCCATCGATGGCTGAGCCCTGTCGATTGCGGTTCATGGTAGAACCGGTCAGGCGGCCAATCCTTTGTGAAAGCATTAAATTGCAGCATTAATCGGTCGAACAAATTGGTTCTGTCGTATGGTTCACCCCAGATGATCAGATCATCATTGTGGTGCATCAGCATTCGTTGTACCAGAGTTGAACCGGACCGCCATCCAGCTGATAAAACAAAAATCGGCCTCTGAGCATTGATGTCGGAGTCATATTCAGATGAGCTTCGCAAAATCTTTGCCTGAAAATCACGAAGTCGGTCAGGGTAAAGCTTGGAATCTGAAAAATCCCTCCTCAGCATCTGACGTGATTGGGGTTTTCCAATCAAACCTCTAGTAAAATATTCGAGCCAGTTAATCATAAACATGTCCAAACGTGTATAACTAAGGCATAAAACCTGTGTCGATCATTTCGTCTTCCTGATCAAGGTAGTCCTTTTGTATAATCAGGAAGTCCTCTAGTGTCTTGCATTTCAATGGCTGTCTGTTTTACGTTGCGCCATGTTCTATAGGGTGGTTGTAGGAGTTGATCTTAACGAATGGGATCTCTGATTCTATTCGATTCATCTAAGCTATAAAACTTATATATATCTTGCGTCAAATCGAAATTTGTGTCTTCCTGAGAGATAAAACTTGTAAAACAAAGGACCTAAAATTCTGAATAATTTCAGATCATTGACATCATTGTGAGTACTGAAATAGTAATTTTTATGCCACTTAGGAAAATTAATTTTGCCGTACTTGTAGACATTTTTCAGATATCGAAGCGAAGGCCAGCCTTCCATTAAACGGTATCTTAGCAAATGTCTTACAAATAGATACTCGATTTCATCATGATATGAATCGAACAAATATTTATTTTTAAAAATCTGAATGAGATGATCAAGGGCGACCATGTTGGTTTCATCGTTGTGGTTGACTCTTGCCAGTGAGCCAGGTGTTATCCTGTAATGATATAGCGTATCTGGTATGAGGCTTACGTTTTCGGCTGATAGGGTAATGTACGGTATAACTGCCAAGTCTTCGTATTTTATTGCCGGAAAGTCCAGGTCCTCGAAATGTATATTTTTATATAACTTTCCCCAGGCATTCACAGGTAGCGTTACTTTCTCAGTTTTTTCTCTAATTGTTATGTTTGATGAGCTAAATAGCATTTCTTTTCGCGTTTCCCCAAATGTGTCTATCATTTTATAGCCACAGCATACGATCGAGGATCCTGTTTCATCTGCTGCAGAAATCATTTTTTCGAGGAAATTATTATCGAGCCTGTCATCAGAATCGACAAATACTGCAAACTCAGAATCTACTGATCTCAATCCGTTATTGCGTGCTGGGCCAAGCCCTTGATTAGATTGTTTTTGTAGTCTAAAACGGTTGTCTTCGTTTAGATACCTGTTGTAAATATTTTCGGATCTATCGGGGCTTCCATCATCAACGAGAACCACCTCAAAGTCCTTGAATGACTGATTGGACAGGCTCTCGAGGCAGTCGTCAAGATAGCGTTCGACATTATATATAGGGACTATAATTGCTATTCTTGCCATAAATAACTTTGCCCATAAAAAGAGATCGATTGAAGGAAAAGCTTGGTCCATTTTAGGTGAAATATATGTTGTGATCTATCGTTTATTTGCCAATGTTTTCTTGCTTCAATATCTCCCGCCTTCTCTGTTTTATAATAATTTATTTGAAAAATAATATGTTGGTTCGTTGATCCGAATAGGAACTTACCTTCCGAGTATGCCCGCAATTAAAGACTTCCATGATCGAACATCATATTTGTTATGAAAAATAGAGGATATGCTTGATTTAATCGCTCTACTGTATGCCTTGTTTTTCCGATAATAGTATGAGTTTTTGAGTTCGTATTCTGACAATTTTCGCCTAATTGCTTTCTTATACATTTTGAAGCGAGGGTCTCGCATTATTCGTTTTATAAACGTCGTGGCTCCGATATGACCTGGAATCATTGTGCTTGATAAGCTCCCCGCTCTTGAGATGCGATAGAGGAGTAAGTCCTCATTAATGTAGACAAGAATCGTAGATTTCAAGGCTAATCTTAGCCAGTAGTCTTTATCTTCGCCTATGGTTAATTCTTCATCGAACCAGCCTACAATATCAACTAACTTTCTCCTAACAAGTAACGCGGAAGTATGAACCAGTGGAGGACAGGCGATGAGACTCTCGACTATGTTTTCAATTAGTATGTATCGCTCTTCATGACCGCTAAGAAAGTTGCTCAATTGGGGCATTTTCCTACTCGACGTTTTGGTCCCAGTCTGGAACTCCCAATTATAGAAGCCACTGCTAATAAGGTCCGCGGAAGGAAATTTCGATAAAGCCTCTATTCGACGGGCTAATGAGTTCGGAGTCCAAATGTCGTCTCCGTCTAGAAATGCGATCCAATCTCCCCTTGCATGCTTTATCCCAGTATTTCTAGCTCCAGAAACGCCTTTTCTGCGTTCGTTGGTGAGTAACTTTACATTTTCATGGAGTGTTGCAAAGTGTTTTACTACTTTTGCTGTGTCATCCGTAGAACTATCATCGACCACGAGTATTTCAATATCGCAATCCACGGCTTGCTGTACAATGGATTCAAGCGTGTCTACCACAATATCTTCAAGGTTATATACTGGCACGATGACGGAAATTAGTTTTACATTTCGCATAAGTCTTTATTGAACCGTAAATAGCCACGCTCGGGTGTTTGCTATACATTTCCCCACTATCCTTGAGAAAAATGGTAGCTTAATTCGCTTTAACAGTTTCGAGACCAGTTCTTTCAACAGGCTTGGCTTTTGGTACGCCACCTTTAAATGGAATCTCGCGTGGTTTTTCTGTTCCGTCAGTGGGGCCAGATCCTGCAGAAGGTGGTGTGAGCGAAGGCCCGAATTAGATCCGGTTCCTCGGCTAATGCCTGATTTTCTACATCCGATAAGCACTTCTAGATCAGTCAGTTTGTTGGCATTCAAATGAGCGTAAAATTGGCGTCGTTGCTCTAGATTAAACTGCGTGTATTGTCTCAAAGGCGTTCCTAAAATTGGGTCGGATCGGGCAAGGATGCTGATAGCACAGTAGCGTGGATATCATTCTTACCCGTCTTGTTGTAGTAAAGTGCTAATTTGATGCGTAATATTGTTCATAAATCCAGTTAAAAAGATCCCGAAGATTCTTTGTTTGCCCCGATCAGTGGATTCCTCCACCAAGTGCCCAATTATCCATATCCCTATTGTAAGATCTTGATGCACTTCTCTCAAAATCCATGCTACTAAATACTTCAGTTTTTACGTGTCAATTGCCATCATTTTTTTCGAGCTTGTTCAAAGTGGACGTAGCAGGACGATATCCGTCTTTAGACGCGAACCACAATTCAAGTACGACCAAGACCCAGATAAGTTCACCATAGTAATGGGCATGGTGATTGCGGTGCAGATCCACCAGCTTATCGAGAAACGCAGTATTAATAATATTTCGCTTTTTAAATGAAAGCAGGCTGTCATTGGCGAGTTCCCGCAATGGTTCGTAGCGCTCCAGCCATACGCCGAAGGGCAGCCCAAATCCCTGTTTCTTTTTGTTGATAGTCTCGTCGGGGAGCCATCCGCTCAGTGCCCGCTTATAAAAATACCGAAGGTTCTGCCCCTTGAGTTTTAGGCGGTCGGGAATCCGGCACGAAAAGGCTACAAGGTCATGGTCGAGCATCGGGTATCGAACATCCACGCCGGCCATGGCGCACATGTGGCTGACTTTCCTCAAGTCGTTGTCCGCGAGGGTGAATTGCCAATCCAGAAACAGCATGCGGTTCAGTGTTGAGGCTTCGTCGGGTGCGTTGTAGACCTCTCCCATCAACGCCAGTGGCTGCTGTGTATCAATCTGGCTGAGAAAGTCAGGACTGAACACTTCCGACGGTGGGTGGCGATGCAGATAGTTGTAGCTTTGTAACCGATCGGGCAGGGGGATGCTTGCCTGCGCGACATAACTGCGTGCCTTCTGAAACAGTCGTATCCTGTCTGGCAGGGCGCGGATCGCCGGACTCAGAAGCTGTTCTCGCAATAGCGGCGGGATCCGCTGGTACCATTCGAATATGTTCTGACGGGCGTAACGCTCATTGCCGGCAAACAGTTCATCGCCCCCGTCGCCTGCGAGAAGTCGTTGTATGCCTTCATTGGCGGCAAACCGGGCGCAAAACCAGGCGGGGAGGGCCGAGGAGTTGCCGAAGGGTTCGTCATAGCTTGTGGCGACAAGGGGAAGTGCCGAGACAACATCTTCAGGAGTGACATAATACTCGTGAAGTTTGACTCCGAAATGCCTGGCAGTCGTACGGGCGAAGGCGATTTCGTCATAACCTTTCGCATCGAAGCCAATGGAGAAGGCCTCTGCTGTGCCTTCGGTGATTTCCGACAGGATGCCTGTCACCGTGGAGCTGTCCAGGCCGCCACTGAGGAATGACCCTACCCGTAGCTTGTTGTCCATTGAGCGTTTGACAGCTTTGGTAAGGGTATGTCTGAGTTCATTTCTCAGAGTGCTAAAGGGCTTTGTCTGGACTTCGTCGAAGTGGGGTAAGAAATAACGCCTGGCATGGCAACTCGATGTTTTGGCGTGAACGAATGTCCCGCCTTGAAGTTTGGCGACGTCTTGATATATGGCTCCGGGACTGGGGACCATGTGGAAGTAGATATAGTTATATATGCTCTGGTTGCTATAGGTACGGTGCACCGCAGGGTGGGCAAGAACACTGCCTGCGGTTGACCCGAACACAAACTGTCCATCGCGCAGACTGTAGTAAAGCGGATAGTGACCAAGGGAATCGATAGCAAGCAATACTTCCTGCGCGCGGGTGTCAATCACGGCAAATGCGAAATGGCCCCGCAGTGTGTCAATGAAGTCAGTGCCGTGCTTCTGGTAGGCTCTGATCAAAGCGGCGGCGGGGCCATCCTCGCGGTCAATTGCCCAGAGGTCGCCATCGGGCCAGTAGGGGGCTCCGATGACCGCCGCCACATAGCGATCGTCCCGGCTGGTTGTCTGCCCTGTAGAGCCAACGGCGCACCCCGGGAGTTGTTGGGTTTCGAAAGCGCAGGCGGTTTTCAAACCATCGCGCATTGCGTTGATGGAGGGATCATCGGCTGGAGAAACGCCGAGCGTCGTCCAGCCAAAAATGCCCGGCGTTTTCGGGCGCTCTTCCAGATAGGCCTTGTTCATCCGTCAGGGGTCTTTCCAGTTTAATTGTCAATTTTCGACCGGCACTGATATGTCGAACCGTTCTAGTGTGCCCTTTCCATGCTACACAACAACTTCAATGACCGGCGGATGGCTCAGGAAGCGTTGGGGACTGGCCGATGCACCGTAGGCTCCGGACTGGAATACAACGATCAGATCGCCGATATCACAGTGGGGCAGTGGATACTTGTCCGCAATTATATCCATTGGCGTGCACAGCGGGCCGACAACGGTGACCGGGTGCAAATGACTTTCACCCACTTTGTTGCCGATACACACAGGGTAGTTCTTGCGGATAATCTGTCCGAAGTTTCCGGATACGGAAAGGTGGTGGTGCAGACCCCCGTTGGTAACAACAAAGGTCTCACCCCGGGATTCCTTTATATCAATGACTTCGGAGACATATACCCCTGCCTCGCCGACAAAGTAGCGGCCCAGCTCCATAACAACTTCGGTATCCTTCAGCCAGGCTTTGTGCTCGTCCATCAACCGGTGCAGATTGGCTGCGATAGGCTCTATGTCGAGGGGTAGCTCGCCCGGAAAGTACGGAATCCCGAAACCGCCGCCGATATTGAGCCAGCGCAGACTGGACGGAGCAGATTGGAGCAGTGCTTTGACAAGCTCGAAGGTGTTGTTGTGTGCTTCAATCAAGGTCTCGGCCTTGAGGTTCTGGGAACCACAGAATATGTGAAAGCCGCGAAATTCCACCGGCGATTTACCAATGGCCTCGAGCAGGGATGGAACCTTCTCGGCATCGACGCCAAAGGGTTTCGGGCCACCTGCCATTTTCATCCCGGAAGTTTTCAGCTCAAACAGAGGGTTGACACGCACGGCGACACGGGCGCGTATGTCAAGTGCCTGGCTATGGTTGACGACCCGCTGGAGTTCTCCGGCGGATTCGAGAATGACAATAACGCCCGCAGCAATGGCGGCTTTCAACTCCTTCTCTGATTTGCCGGGGCCGGCAAAACTGATGGATTCAGGTTTGACACCGGTATCCAGTGCAATCCGCATTTCCTCGAGGGAGGCTACATCCAGCCCGTCAACCAGATGCTGAAGGTGGTGGACGACGGCGGGCATGGGGTTGGCCTTGATGGCGTAATGCAGGCGAACTTTTTCAGGTAACAGTTTTTTCAGGCCGTTGACCCGGTCGGTCATTACCGACCTGTCATAGGCGTAAAACGGGGTCTGCCCGATGCGGATGGCAAGCTCTCTGACGGGTATTCCGCCAATCAACAGGTCGTTGCCGTCCCTTGAGAACCTGTCGATGTGCGTGTGTCTGATACGTTCGTTCATCGGGTCTGTCTTCACTTTCAATACTGAAACACATCGCGGTACGTGTTCGCCAGAAGTTTCCGGTCGATTTTACCGTTCTGGTTTCTGGGCAGGGTTTCGATAAAGCGCACCGCTAGCGGCACCATATAGTTTGGCAGCGTCTGCCGGCAATGATTGAGTACCGCTTCTTCTGTAATTGCGGGGTTGGCGGCGGCAACCAGCAGAATGGCCTGGCCCAGATCCTGGTGAGGCAGGCCGACAGCGGCCAGTTCGGCGACGCCTTCAAGGCCATAGACGACTTCCTCCACCTCCGTGGGGCTCACCCGATAGCCCGAGGTTTTGATCATCTCGTCCTTGCGGCTGATAAAGTACAGATATCCCTCATCGTCTTTTCGGACCTGGTCGCCTGACCATACCGCGATTTCCGTGAGGGGCAGTTCCGTTGGCCGACCCGGGCATGGTTTGAATCGCTCTGCCGTTTTGTCCGGGTCGTTCCAATAGCCCATTGCAACCAGAGCTCCACGGTGCACCAGTTCCCCCGGCTCCCCGGGGGCGCATTCGCTACCGTCTTCGCGAACAACCAGAATTTCCGCATTGGGGATGGCCTTGCCAATTGATTCTGGACGGATCTCGATCTGATCCGGGGGAAGATAGGTGGAGCGGAATGCCTCCGTCAGGCCGTACATCAGGAAAATGTCAGTATCCGGCAGCTGTTCCCGGAGCTTGCCCGATATGGCTTTTGGCATTGCACCGCCGGAATTGGTGATATAGCGCAGGCTTTTTCCTGCTTCCGGGGGCCAGGTCAGTTGTGCGAGCTGGTTCCAAAGTGGGGGTACGGCGGCAAGCCCTGTAATACGGTAGCGCACAATAGCTTTGAGAATATCACCGGGGAACAGGTAGTCCATCAACACCACGGAGGCGCCGGTCAGGAAAGCCGTGGTCATCTGGCTGAGGCCATAGTCAAAGCTGAACGGCAGTACCGCCAGTATGCGGTCGCCAGGGATGTTGCCAAGGTATTCGGCGACAGATCTGGCACCAGTGACCATATTTCGGTGGGACAATACAACTCCCTTGGGGTTTCCCGTGCTGCCGGACGTGTAAAGAATCGCGGCCATGTCGCCGTCGATGGTCACAGGCTGCTCATTTAGCACCGGATTGTTCAGCAGCTGTCCCCAACGGAGGACTTTCTGAGGACATGTTGGCGCAGTACCTGGCGGTTGTTCGTCGACGGTGACAATGACTCTCAGATCATGGCATCCGGCCAGGATATCCTCGAGTATTTCCAGTCGCTGGGAGGAAGTTATAAGAATCCGGATATTGCAGTCGCGCAGAATGTACGCTACCTGGGGGGCCTTGAGCAGCGGGTTTATGGGAACAAAGGCGCCGCCCGCTCGGTTTGCGCCAAACATGGCGAAAACGGTTTCGGGCTGCTTGGGCAGATAAATACCCACCCGCTCGCCCCGGGCAAGCCCGGCGGCGGCAAGCCCGGCCGATATGGCGCTGATTTTCTCCTGAAGCTCCCGGTAGCTAAGGCAGGCATCCTTATGCCATAGGGCGGCTACATCGGGGGTTTTCATCGCCGATTGTTCTATAAGCTGATGCAGCAATTCTGCCATCGGTCAGTCAAGTCCCTTTCGTTCGTGCCCCGCAGGACACAGTGTGAAGCTCAGTACATGCTATCCTAGTTGCTCAATTTTCTCGACAAAATGATGATGTTGCCCAACGGGATGTTTTGGTTGGTGAGCGGCGTGTAGGCGAATTCCGGCATGAATTCAGGATGGTTCTGCGAGGGGCGAATGAGGGAGCAACGGCTTTTTCTAAACATCGGTCTGGCATTTCTGCTGTTTAATATCTACGGCAGTCTGCTGCCGTTCGAACTGGAGCCGCTTCCTTTGGATGATGTCATCCGGAAGCTGTGGCAAATACCCTATTTGAACCTGGGAATGTACCAGCGGGCGGACTGGGTGGCCAATCTGCTTTTGTATGTTCCTCCGGCCTTTTTTCTCAGCGGATGGGCCAGTGGTTTGCGCTGGGGGGCGCTGGCCGGCTGGCTGATTCCGTTTCTGGTCTGTATCACCGTCTTCGTCTCAATCGAGATCGCGCAGATAGTCTTTCCGCAACGCACGGTTTCCCTCAATGATCTGATCGCGGAATTTTTCGGCACGGTGCTGGGTATCGTGGCCTGGCAAGTGGGCGGGAGTCGTTTCGTTGGGCTTTGGCGCGCCATCGCCGCCGGGGGGCATCCCGCAATCAGGGCGGCATTGCTTGCCTATGCGGTACTCTATTTTCTGCTGGCTTTTTTCCCTTTCGATTTTGTGGTGTCCGGCGCCGAACTGGCGGAAAAGCTGGAAGGGGGTAGCGTCAATCTGGTGGCCGCGCAGGGCATCCCGCCCTTGCTGCGGTTCGTGAGGTTACTGGCTGAAATAGCAGTTGCCCTGCCGTTCGGTGTGTTGCTGGCGCTTGAATATACGCCCTGGACCCAACGTCGATGGATGCTTGCCGCGTTGTGGGGGCTTGCCCTGGGCGCTATAACCGAATTGGTGCAGTTATTTCTGGTGTCGGGGATTGTTCAGGGCATTTCTGTCGCGACGCGGTTATGTGGCGTTATGCTCGGAGTCGCCGTGGTAGTGTTCGTTCAGCGTCGTTCCTGGACCCCCTCAATACTCGCTTTAAAATTAGGGGTTGTGCTTTTCGTAACCCCCTATCTTTACGTATTACTAAAACTGAATCATTGGTTTGAAAGCGGACTCGTGCCGCTGGAGGACGCACTGGGGAAGCTCGAGAAGCTCTCGTTTATTCCATTTTATTACCATTATTTCACCACCGAAGTAATGGCCATGCAGAGCCTGTTACTGGTCGCTGCCAGTTATGTGCCCATCGGTGCAGGCGTCTGGGTGTATCAAGGTATGCCCTGGCGGCCGCGAGGTCGCGTTATACTGATTTTCGCTGTATTTTTCATAAGTCTTGTCGTCGAGAGCGGGAAACTGTTTTTTGCAGGGGCGCGCCCTGACACGACCAACTGCCTCATTGCCGCCGTGTCTGCTGGACTCTTTTATTCACTTTGCTGCTGGGTTCGGCGCTGGCTTTTACATCCTGAAGAGCACCTCCCCGCGACAGCTTCGCAATTAACAACCAGTGAGGGCGAGCTTTCACCGAGTCGAGGCTTGCCACTGTTTTTTGGTCTGGCGACTGTCGTCTGGGCATTCTGGTTCCTTTCGCGTTTTCCGGTCGCATCAGTATTTCTGATAGCCGGCCTGGCAGTATATGTGGTAGTCCTGTGGCTTTTTCCCCGATACTGGCCTGCCTATCTTCTGGCAGCCGTGCCGGTTCTGGATCTCACCCCCTGGTCGGGCAGGATATTTTTCAACGAATTTGATGTGTTTGTTCTCGTTACTCTGGTAATCGCCTGGGTGAGGGGGCCGAGGCCCGTTGATGCCAGGCACAGGGCACCGGGATCGATCATTTTTTTGCTGAGCGTCTTCTGTCTTCTTGAAGCGGTGGCTTTTTTTCGGGGGTTGCTGCCCCTCAACGGGGAACTCTTTGCCCATTATTTCAACGGCTGGAATGCATTGCGGATCGAAAAAGGCTTGCTCTGGGCCGGAGTGGCTTTAGTCCTATTGCGACGATATGGGTATTCGGCAAGAGCGGCGTTTGCTCAACTGACCTTGGGTATGTCAGTGGGGCTTGGTCTGGCGATCATAACCGTAACCCTGGAGCGCTATCTGTTTGTCGGTCTATCTGATTATGATGCGGATTACAGGCCCGCCGGCCTGTTCTCCTCAATGCATACCGGCGATGCCTATCTGGATGCCTTTCTGTTGTTGGCGCTGCCGTTTACCCTCGCCGTATTTTTCTATCGCCGAAGCATCTGGATGAAAGCGGCCAGTGTTGGCCTTTTGCTGCTGGGCGTCTATACCGTGCTGCTAACCTATACACGCTCGGACTATGCCGCACTGGTCGCCGGGGCGCTGATTATTGTTCTACTGCACTTGTTGAGGGCCGACAGCCTGTCGAGAAAATTTCGCGTCGTGTCTAGCACGTTTTTGCTGTCGGTTTTTGTGGCCGGGCTAATCGGCGTCGTATGGAGCGGTGATTTTGTCAAGTCACGGTTTGCGACGGTGGAGCGTGGCGCCATTGAACGTATGGATCATTGGCAGGATACTCTGGCGATATTGGATACCGGCTTGGAGAGCCGGTTGTTCGGCCGCGGTCTGGGATCCTTTCCCGGAACCTACTTCTTAACCGGTCCGGAAGGGGCAGGCCTGGCGAGTTACCAGTTCATTGAGGAAGACGACAACACCTTCCTGCGTCTTGGGGGAGGCAGCCGCGTTTACGTAGGGCAGCGGCTGGGTGAGGCTGTTTCAGGGCCTTTACATGTAACACTGACACTGAGACAGCCTGATTTCGCAGTGGATAACGGGGCGCTAAGGTTCATTCTGTGTGAGAAAGCCATACAGCATTCGTTCAATTGCACGAGCCAAAGTTTATCACCAGTTCCCGGCTCGGGATGGCAGGCAGCGGCGACGGAGCTCCTGCCCGAATCTCCGCTGGGAGTTAGCGGTCGCCCTGTGGAGCTGGCGCTGATCAACACTCGCCCGGACACGCTGGTCGACATCGATAATCTGGTTGTGCGCGACGGCGATGGGCAGATGGTAATGACCAATGGCGATTTTGAGCAGGGTATTGACCACTGGTTTATGAGTTCAGACAGTCATTTTGCCTGGCATCCGTTCAATATCGCGGTGTACCTGCTGTTTGAACGGGGATGGCTGGGTTTCCTGGTCTGGCTGATATTGTTGGGCGTGGTCGGCTATCGGTTGGTCAAACTGAACCGGGCCGACGCGCCACACGCCCCTATCCTTGCAGGGGCACTGGCGGGCTTTTTGGTGTTGGGACTGTGGAATACTCTGATCGACGACCCAAGAATACTGTTTATTTTTTCGCTTCTGGCCGGCTGGGTACTTGTGGCTCAGTCCGAGAAAGAGGCTCGGCTAGCGCGCAATTAAAAATCAGGGGCAAGCACTTTGTCCAACTTTAAGGGTGGCGGAAACCACTTCCGAGGTGCCATCACAAAAGGAAAAAGTACCGTCGCCGTTGTCGTGAACACGATAGGAGTAGGAGCCGCCGGCGTCATAGGTATACGTCACTATTTGATCGGCGCCAGTACCGGTTACCGACCAGTCGCCGATGGAAGTTGTCGGATCCACCGGGTCCGAAGCCCCTTTTTTCCAGTCAATCAGGTCTCCACCAGGTGCATGGTATTCNTGATTTTGCCAANTNCCCGGGCTGCCGACGCAGGCNGTTTGTCCCGACAGNGTNGTGTGATCAATGTAACCGGTGTCTTCACNTGGGCAATCTGCCAGTAAAGGAAGGGACAGGGAGGCCAGAAATACGCCAGTGATTGAAAAAAGAGGTGTCATTCTCACGGTAAAATCTCCTTTTTATCGCCGTTGGTATGTGAGTTAAGCTTAATCCTGTTAAGCGCTGTTGTCGAACAGTATGATAGCCACAATTCAACCATTCGCCTGTAAAAATACGGAGATAGTTGTGATATCAATGCAACCGGGTTCTGTCGTGAAATGAACACCTTTGCCTCCTCTCTGCTCCATGTAATTGCCTTTTCTTTCCTGGCCACGTGTGGGCCAGTTGCTTCCGCCCAATCCCTGCCCGATATTATTGACCGAATTCGCCCGGGTGTTGTTGCGGTCGGCGTGCTGAGGTCTGGTAAAGGGCCGGGTGCGAAGCGTCCCAGCGTCGAGTACAAGGGCACCGGGTTCGTGGTGGCTGATGGACATACGGTGGTAACCAATGTCCATGTGCTTCCGGAAAACAATGGCGATGACTCTGAGAAATTGGCCGTGTTTGTGGGGCAGGGCAAGGCTGTCAGTGCCCGTCGTGCCCGAGTGCTCGCCGTCGACACCGAGCATGATCTGGCGTTGTTGAAGATTTCGGGCGAAAAGGTCTCCACCCTTGCGCTGGCGACTGCCAATACAGTGCGTGAGGGCGACCCGGTCGCGATTACCGGGTTTCCCATTGGTATGGTGCTTGGCCTATATCCAGCCACCAACGTGGGTATAATTTCCGCGAAAACCCCTATTGTTATTCCCGCCCCGTCAGCAAGCCGGTTGACCGCTGAAATGATTGCCCGCATGAAAAATCCCTACGAAGTGTACCAGCTCGATATTACGGCGTTTCCCGGTAATAGCGGCAGCCCTGTGTATTCCGTCGACACGGGTCAAGTCATTGCGGTGGTAAACAGCGTTTTGGTCAAATCGACGAAGGAATCGGCGCTGACCGATCCCAGCGGTATTACCTATGCTATTCCGGTGAGCTATGTTGAAGCCCTTCTGGCGAAAGCGCCCTGAGCTTTCGGTACTATTCGTTTGTTCGGAGAATATCTGCCGTTCGCCCATGGCGCAGGGTATTTTTCAGGCCATAATTGAGGGTGATGGCCGGGGTCGCAATATTTTCGTGGACTCCGCTGGAACCCGGGTATCCATGCCTGGTCGCGCCCCCGATCCGAGGGCCAGGACGGCTGTTGAGCTCCATTGCGGCGTAAAGATTGACCGTGTTCGTGCCAGGGCGGTCATGCAGGAAGATTTTCAACGGTTTGATTATCTGATTGCAGTGGATAGTGACAATTTCTGGCATATGGAATCCATGTGTCCCGAATCCTGCACAAATAAATTGTCCCTGCTTCTCAGTCATGACCCGCAGGCCAGCGTCTATGATTTGCCGGACCCCTACTATGGTTCGATAACGGGGTTTGAAAACCTCATTTTGATGATGGAACCGGCTCTGGAGGGGCTTTCGACGTCGATTTGCTCAGGACTAGAGAAAAATAGCTGATTTAATATACGGTTGCATGCGATTCTTATTGTAAATTGAGTTGTTTTAGTCAACACTTAATTGTAAGAACTTGCTTCATCAGGGGGGAACCTCCAATGGCCAACGACAATCGAACATTGGCGGCCAGATTTCACGAGTATTTTGATATTGAATTGGCCACGACCCCTGAAAAACAAGCGCAAGTGTACAAGATCCGATACAGGGTTTATTGCGAGGAGTTCGGCTTTCTTCCCGCGGAACATTATCCGGATGGGTTAGAGAAAGACGAGTATGACGACTTCTCACATAACTGTCTGATTACCCACAAGCTAAGTAAAATGCCTGCGGCCTGCGTGCGTTTGATTCCTGCTGTCAGCGAGGGGAGGACTGATTACCCATTGCCCTATGAGCTTTTGGGCCCCGATGTCCTGGACAGGCAATTTTTTGAACGCTTCGATGTTCCGAAGGAAACACTTTGCGAGATTTCACGGTTGGCGGTGGACGGGGCCTTTCGCCGGCGCTCTGGTGAGGCGGCAACACGGTTTGGTGAAATTGACGCACTGCACATTGAAGATGTTGAGAGACGAACTTTCGGATTGATTTCTGTAGCCGCCTTCCTGGCATCGGCCGCACTTGGTGATCTGTATCACCTCACAAATGGGTTTGCCATGATGGAGCCATTTTTGCCGCGATTGATGGAGCGATCAGGCATTCGCTTCGAGCGGGCGGGGGTCGATATCGACTATCACGGGATACGAGCCCCGTATTTTGTTCAGCTCGGTGCCGTACTTGACACAATGCACGCGGATCTAAAGGAATTTTATCAATCAATTCATAAGGTTATCGAGAAGCAAGTGAATAACTCATAGCGCTGTCGTGAATATACGGTCCAGTTTACTGCGACCATGCCATTCGTGCACGTCCCACCAATTCGAGAAAGACAGTACGCCGACGCAGAAACAGGGTAGACTGGCGGGAACCTCTTTTCGAGCCTACCTTACTAGGTGGTGTGGTTCGGTGGTGGATTGCTGACTACGGTGTATGTTGCATCAACCGGTATATGAAAATCTGCTCAATATGGCGGCTCTAGAAAACTTCACCAGGTATTTTTCTGTCGATCTGGCATTAACGCCGGAGCAGAAGCAGCGTGTCTATGAAATTCGGTACAGGGTTTATTGTGAGGAGCTGCACTATCTGGACGTGGAAAAGGATGATGTGCAGGGATTTGGGGAGGGTATGGAGCAGGATGAGTTCGACGAGAGGTCAATACATATTCTTGTGACACACAGGCAGACCAATCGTCCTGCAGGTTGTGTCAGACTTGTTATCAGTAATGACAGCTTGTATGACCAGCCTCTGCCGATGGAGAAATTCTGTCTGAAGTCCTTGTCGGTACGAGCCGTAGAACTGCTCAACGAGGATCGAAGCCGAATAGGGGAAATTTCACGGTTAGCGGTTGATCCGTATTTTCGACGTCGTGATGGTGAACGCTATCATTTGTATGGAAAGAATGGTGCCCTGGATATCAACCACCAGGAGAAACGCGCTTTTTCTCTGGTCGCGGTGGCCGGTTTGATGGCGTCTGCGGCCGCGGCGGAGCTCGCTGGTAGAGGCCATGTGTTTGCCATGATGCACCCTGCGTTACCAAGGTTGATGGCGCGCTCCGGTTTTGTTTTCGAGCAAATCGGCGATGTGATTGATTACCACGGAAAACGAGCTCCGTACCGGATCACTGCCGACTCTTATCATCGTACTCTGCCCAATAATCTGAGGGATTTTTACTACGATCTTTACGATAGTTTCCAAAGCCGTTACGAGCGGTCGAGTTTCTCGGTTATGTAACGGCGGGAATGCCGACAATCACATCACCGAATAACAGTCTCTATTTTACAAATCATCCGACATGCACCCGTATTCCTGCTATCGACCAGATTTATGCTCCTGACCTGGTCAATACAATGTCGGGGGGAGTTGGTTTCCTTTTCCGCATCTCAGGCTATTGAAGGGAAGCCGGAGAACAATCCTACACCCCGGTTAACTGGTCTTGTTCCTTGTTATGCACGTATTCTGAGCCATTCGTAACAGGGTGGCTAAACCGGTGGGTCCGATATTGTGTCTTTCAGGTTAGCCTGTGCAAATCAGTGGGTCAGGGCATTTTCCTGGGGGTAAGAGTATGGTGTAAAAAAAATTGACGCATACGGGAGGGTGTTGGGGTTTGCCATTTCCCGGGCGCAAGTCCGGAATAAGAAAACGGTGGCCGTTGAGGCCACCGTTCCAATTACGCTCAGGAGCTGTTGTCGGCCTTTACACTCTGCGGCGACGGCGTCCTGCCAGGCCCAAGGCCAGCAGGCCCGTTGCAAACAGTGCTACGGCACTTGGCTCAGGAACCTTGAAGAACACCTGTCCGGCACCGGTTACTTCCGAGGTAAACTCCTGACCTGCTACCGGGACAGGCGAGAAGTCCTGGAAGTTACCGTTGATATCAAGGACCATGTAAAACGGAGTGGGCTTAATAAAGTAGGATTGTCCTGCGACGGTCAGCGCAAAATCATCAAAGACAATCTCGAAATTACCGTTTGCCAACCCGAGTTCGCCCGTGCCCTCGCCAACTTGCAAGCTGGAAACGCTGCCAAGGAGCACGTCGGCTGTGCCCGCCGTTACAGTGGGGAATGCGGCGCCGGTCGCGTTCTGGGTGAAAGAGCTGTCCTGGCCTGCATCCAGCCACAATTCCGCAGACCCGGAGTTTGCGTTGAACACGATGTCACCCGCCAGGTTGACGCCGGCACTTCCGGAGAATTCGAACAGCGCGTACAGGCTATAACCGCCGGCTCCGACTCCTTCCAGCTGTGTACCGCCCGCGGGGGGAGAGTTATTGAAGGTAAAACCGGAAAATTCGAAAACCCCTGATGTGATAAACGAACCGGGAATAGTAGCGGTAATGGTTTCAACATAGGTGCCATTGATCTGATCGGCGACGAATGTGTTTGCGACTGCGCCTGGAACTGCACTCTCGTCAACGGTGAAAGCCTGGTATGCCGACGCAGACATGCTCGCCAGAGCAAGTGTACCTACGGCAGCAGCGCTTCTAAGTATTCTGTTAAGTTTCATGTTGTGCTCCTTATGCCAGCGAAAAGTGTTTCACGCCTTTAAATACGCAAACCCCGTGCCATTTTTAAATATTAATTAAAAACAATAAGATACAAATTTTGTTGTCGCTCTTCTTCGACGAGGTGTAAAAAATATTGACACGTTCTCCCGTTCTGTTTTCTGTCCCGTCGAGCCGTGTCGATTATCCGCTTTTCGACTGTTTATGGATGCATTTCAGCGTGGGTCTATTGTAACCTCTGTCGCGGTTCCATCTTGAAGGTGCGCATTGTGAATAAAGTCTCCACCAAAACCCGGGAAGAAATCGCCGAGGCCTATTCATCATCACCCTGGTGGTACGATATCCGGGGGTTTCTGATTTTGACGTTTGCCTACCGAAGTACCCTGGGCGCCCAGATCCGGCTGTTTGGCGGCAATATCGGCAATCGGCACCTCGAGGTGGCAATCGGCACCGGTACCCTTTACAGCTATATCGACAGGTGGCGGCGCTGGAAGCGAATGCCCCAGGCCGAGGTTTCCGGCATCGATTATGCTGAGCCCATGCTGGCCGGTGCGATGAAACGATTCGCAAACCGGCCGGATATCGAACTGCGCCACGCGGATGTGGCGGCTCTTACCTATGACGATAACACCTTCGATACCGTGAACATCGCCAATGCAGTCCATTGTTTCCCCGACGTCGATGCAGGATTTCGGGACGTTTTCCGGGTGCTGAAACCCGGTGGGCGGCTGGCTGCCAATGTGCTGCTCTATCCCCGGGGGCCCCAACCCCTAAAATGGATTGCGCAGAAGATCGATGACTGGGGAATGCGCAAAGGGATTTTGTATACCCCCTATGAACAGGACGCTATTCGGCAGCGTCTTGAACAGGCGGGTTTTGTGATTGAATCGGAGCAGGTTGCCGGCAATACCTACAATGTGATTGCGCTGAAACCACGGTAACAGGCACGGGCGACCGGGGTTCGGGCCAGGTTGCGAACTGTGGCCGAACAGTCAGCCTGTCTTTCCGCTCCCTTGTTGGGAAAAAGTCTGATCCTTTGGCCTGACCCCTGAGTGTGGTGGAAAACAGTACCGCGCTATTTTATCTTCAGTTGCCGTTTGGCAATTATAATTGCCAGACGCTGCAGGGGGTTGTCGTTGCCCCACGGGCGCCAGGTCCTGACCAGCTTGTTGCGATAGGCGTCGAAGTGAACGCCCCTGGGGGCCGCTATGACGTTGCCCCGCCCAAGCAATATCTTCAACGCTTCCGTGGCCGCAACCCCTGCACACAGCTCCGAACCTATGGCGGTGGAGGGAACTTTCTGGGTTTTGAGGTCTGTGGAAGAGGGGTCCATCAGATAGGTTCGTTGCAACAGGGCTGGCGTGAGGCCAATCAGAAAGCGGATAGCCTTCTCCTCCTCCGAGCAGCCCTGCCAGCGGAAATAGTCCTCGAAGGCCATGCCACCGGGCATGAAATTGAGTAACGATGCACCCATCCCAACCGGGGCCGCGATGATGGCGGGTATCCGCCGCTGTGCCAGTGCCGGGAAGACCAGTTCACGGGCGCTGAAGGCGAAAAAGTCCAGGCCGTCGACGTAAAGATCAACTCCATCGAGAAACGCGTCGATATTTTCCGGGGTGACGCCCCGGTCAAATGTCCTGATATCAATCTCCGGGTTGATATCCAGTGCCATTCGGGCCATGACGCTGGTTTTGGCTTGTCCCAGTGTACTGACCATTGCACCGGCCTGGCGGTTAAAGTTCGGCGTATCGAAAGTGTCGAAGTCGGCTATGTGGAATGCGCCGATACCCAGCCTGGCGAGGGTCAGCAGGTGTATGCCCCCGGCCCCGCCCATGCCGCCAATCGCGACACGTTTGCCGCGCAAACGCGTCTGTTCATCCCCGGTAATCCAACCGGAGTTGCGGCTGAAGGCCTGTTCGTAACTGAATAGGGCTGCTTGATTCATAGTAGGTCTTTGGGTTGAGGGGAGGAAACACCGGGCTCCTTGGCGAAGGATCGGACCACCGGTACATGGCGATACGCCACCATCAGTATTGCCGGAAAGAGTATCAGGTCGAAAACCAGCGCGGCAAACATGCCGATACTGGTAAGCAGGCCGAAATGCTTGATTGGGACAAAGTCCGATAGGACCAGAATGCTGAACTGGGCACAGAGAATCACCGTCGTGGTCATCACAGCCCGTCCGGCGTGGTGATAGGTTCTGGCGATGGCGGTGGCGAGGCTCGCCCCTCTCCGACGGCGACTGATAAAGCCATGGAACAGATGGATGGTATCGTCTATTGCGATGCCGGCTGCGACGCTGGCAATCATCGCTGTGGCGACATCCAGCCAGATACTGAAGATGCCCATCATGATGAATATGAGCAGAACCGGCGCCAGGTTGGGGAACATGCACACCACGCTATCCTTCAAGGAGCGCCACTGAATGAACATTAGCAGGAATATAATGCCAAGCGCGCCGATAAGGCTTTTGATCTGGCCGTCGATCAGCAAATCGACCTGATCGGAAAACATGCGGCTTAAACCTGCGATTTCCCATTCGAGGCCGTCCTGCGAGTGCTGCTCCAGATGCTCGCGTATGCTCGCCATCAGGTTTTGTATATCCTTCGCGCCATGGACATTGATGCTCAGGGTCACTCGGCCGGTAGTAAAGGTTTCGTCCGAGTAATCAAAAAGGTCCGTGCCGTCGTAAACAAACAGATATTGACTGATCAGCTCGGGGTTGTCGGGAATGCGCCTGTGCCGGGACTCCTGACTGTGGAAACCCCAGTTCATTTCCTCGACAAAGTCGGTGAGGGCGGTGGTCTTGTCGACGTCCTCCCGGTTTTCTGCCCAGGACTGGAACTCCCTGATCATTTGAAGGTAACGAGGGTTGCTTAACCCCCCTTGCTCGTCGGCGGTGAATACCACGTCCAGAGAGCCTGTGCCCGAAAGTTTTTCTTCCAGGTGCTCGGTGTCTGTTCTGACTTTATGGCCGGGTGAGAAAAACTCCAGGAGATTGGTTTCCACCTCGATTTTCGCCAGATAGGGTGTCCCCGCGGCGATCAGAATTGCGCCCATCAGTAGTGTCGGCAGCGGGTATCGGGTTCCGATATGAAATGTCCCCGTCACCATGCGGTCCAGAATATTGGGTTTGCCGCCCCCACCGCCCCAAGGACGTTTGTCCATATGGGCAAGAATCGGTGGCATCACATGAAAAACCACCGCATAGATCAATGCGACCCCGGTGGCTGTGGTGAGCCCCAGGCTTTTTATCGGGGGAATGTCGCTAAGACCCAGGGATGCAAAGCCCGCCATGGTCGTCAGGGCATTGAAAAGCGCCGGACGTCTCACTTGCTCCAGTGCCGCCGCGATTCGTGACTTCCCCGTCTTGCCCCTCCTGGAGGCCAGTTTCAGGGCATTGAATAAGTGGACCAGCGCAGCAATCGTTAATGCCGAAAGCAGGGAAGGCAGAATGCTGGAAATCAGGTTGAACGGGATACCAAATAATGGAAACAAGGCCACTGAAGCGCCAACCACTGCCCATATGGCCAGCAAGCTCAGGGTAACTGCGAGGATGCGATGGAACAGCAGCCAGATCAGTGCGATGCCCACCAGAACGGTGAGAGGCACGAATAACGTCATCTGACCGAGAAATTCCAGAGTCTGCGCGACATCGGTGGTGATCTGACCGGCCTCTGCGGACAGGTAGTTCGTGAGGTCACGGCGATCGATCAGCTCGAGAATATCGTTTTGAAGCGCAATTCGGCCAAAACTGTCGTCCAGCGTGTGGGGAATGACGATGATGGCAATGGCATTGCCATCCGGTGAAATCAGGGAGCGCAATGCGAACCGGTCACCGGTTGCTCTTTCCCGGCGTTCGGCCTCTGACCAGTCAGCGAGTTCGTCCAGATCTATGAGAGGTTCGACCCAGAAATCCTCATCGGTACCGGTAATGTGGTCCTGATTAGTCAGGCTGTACACCTTTTCGACCTCAGCGTGACTTTCGAGATCACTTGTAAGGGCATCAAGGGCGCTGAGGAATCCGTCCGAAAAAAGTGCAACACCCTCGAACAGGAAGACCATGCCCTGATCGTTAGGGAAGATCTCTCTCACTTCCTCGTCGATAACAACGGCCGGGGCATCCGGTGGCAGGTAAACCTTGGGTACATTGTTAATATTGAGATTAAGCAGAGGGGCGGCGGGGGCAATCATAAGGAATGCCAGACACACCGTTGCAATATAGAATGCCCAGGGGCGACCCGATAGCCGGTGGCGCACAGTCGGTGGGTGATATTTTTCGAACGATAGCTTCAATGCGGGCTGGTTGTTGAACTGAACCTCTTCTCGTGTCACCAGCGCCGGAATTTCATCGACCTGTGGGCCGGTCAGACTCAGTCGCTGATTCGCGAGCTGATCGGTGTCTGCTTTCCGCGGGTCGGGGTAGAGCAGTTCCCGGGCCCGGGGTTTGTCCTGTTTGGCAGTGATATCGAGCAGCAGAGTGGCATCTGGCAGGCTTGCGTTGTCGTACCCCAGCAAAGTTGCGAAGGCGGGGGTAAAGGCGATGATCACCCCCTCCTGAACAATGATTTCCGCATTGTCCTCATTTAATTTCGTTCCGAAAAAGGGCTGAGGGGCTTGAGCCGTGCCCTCGATGGTGCACAGGTGGGCATTCTCCCCCTGATAACGCATCTTCGAGGCCGACAATGCTGCGGGGATGGTACCTCCGTCGGCCCTGACAAGGCTGATGTCGAGTTTGGCTTCAGGTTGGTCGGGGTAATCAGCAGAGACGGCGCTGAGATAGGACTTAAGTCGGGATTTATCAAGATCGGCGGAGATATCGAGTAGGCTCAGTCCTTCAAGGTCATGTGCGCTGTCATAGTCCAACAGGTTGAGCGCTGCCGGATTGAGGTAGACCAATAGCCCCTGGTTGAGGATGATTACTGGGTCGGATATGAGATCCAGGTTCTTGCTTAATTGCCTGTCTGTAGCCATGGGGCTATCAATATTCCTTAGTCGCCGCGCAAGTCAACCCGCACACCGATCAGCCTGGTACGCGGGGGTCATTTATACGCTCAAGCCCCGTCGACAACCGGAAATAGCTGCCACTTAAATGGGCCGATTCCGGAAGGTGGGTCCTGCATTCAACCCCATGGGGCAAATCTGTGCCCGTCACCGACGGTTATGGTATTGTCGACATGCGTGGATTGCTATTGAATTATCGGGTAGTTTCTGCCCATCGGTCCAGCCCCGAGTCAGAAGCTGATTTTTATGGATATGGAAAATACTATGAAACAAGCTGTTGCAATATTAGCGCTATGCACGGTCATGGCCGGATGTGGCGAATCAACCTCCGGGGAACATGTCGACAACGCAATAGGATTTCTTGGCAAGAATGAATACAATTCAGCGATTATTGAGCTCAAAAATGCATTGAAGAAGCAGGCCGATGACGGAGAGGCCCGTTACCTTCTGGGCAAGGCCTACTTCGAGACTGGCGATTTGCCCGGGGCTGAAAAGGAGCTTGGGCGCGCACTGGAGATCGGCGGGCTGGAGACTGAGGTTGTACCGCTGTATGCACAGGTTTTGCTGGCGATGGGCAAGCATGATCTGCTGGATCAGCTCAACGCCGACAATCTCGACAGCACGGCTCGCTCGACCCTGCTTGCGGCGAAGGCCCAGTCTCTCTGGGCGAGCGAGCAGAAAGAAAAAGCGATATCGCTGATGGATCAGGCAATGGGTGAGTCGGAGCCATCGCCCTATGTGCTGGTGGCCGCCGCCCGCTTCGCCTTCTGGGATGAAAATACGTATGAGGATGCCGAGGGGTTGCTGGATAAAGCGCTTTCGATTGATAGCGAGTACGGCCCGGCTTGGAGCCTTAAAGGTGATATCAGTATTCGCAACGAAGAGCTTGACGCAGCGGAAGAGGCATACAGCCAGGCTCTAAAGTTCAGCAGGGGTAACTTTGCCGACCGCTACAAACGCGGTCTCGTACGGGTGTCCGCCGGGCAACTGGAAGAGGCAAAAAAGGACATAGCGGGGCTTGAAAAACTGGCCCCGGAACACCCCGGGCTCTATTTTCTGAAAGGCCTAGTTGCGCTCAATAGTGACGACAGGGAATCCGCCAAACCGGCATTTGAAAAAGCAGCGCTGGCGGGCAGCAGTTATCCATTGTCGCTTTACTATCTTGCTGCTATTCATCAGGAGGAGGGCAATCTCGCCACCGCCCTGAATCACGCCAACGAATTCCTGGTGCTGGCGCCGGGCAGTGGTCAGGGCCTGAAGCTCGTCGCTACCCTTGAATACCAGCAGCAAAATTATGAGCGGGCGACGTCGTTACTCGAACCGTTTATCGGAGCCAATCCCGATGATGTCTATGCCTTGAATCTGATGGCAAACACCCTTATCGCTACGGGCAAGCGGAAGGAGGGTATGGATCTGCTGCAGCGGGTGACTAAACTGGAGCCCGATTCGTCACAGGCCCTTACCCGCCTCGGTGCAGGATTGATGGCATCGGGGGAGCAGTCCCTCGGAATCCAGAATCTGCAGAAGGCGCTTGAACTGGAACCCGATAATCGGCAGGCGGAATTGGCTCTGGTGGCCAGTTATCTTCAGCAAGGTGACTTTGACGCCGCTTTGACTCAGGCGGGAAAACTTCGGGAGCGGCACCCGGAAAGCGTCACCCCCTACAACCTTCTGGGTCAGGTTTATCTGGCAAGTGGGGACATTGAACAGGCCAAAAGCCAGTTTGAACAGGCATTCAAAATCGCCCCGGGCGATCCCACGGCAGGCCAGTTTCTGGCGAATATGGCCCTTCGTGACAGGGATATGGATGGGGCGCGGCAATATTACGATGCTATTTTGAAGCATCATGATAACCATCTGGCCACTCTGGTGAACCTGGCAGCCCTCAATGCCCTGGATGGAGAAGAACAGCAGATGGTGGAACGGCTTCAACAGGCCATTAATGTCTATCCGGATGCGGTTCAACCCAGGGTGGTATTGGGCCGTTATTACCTGCTCAAGCAGCAGTCGCCGGAGGCCATGCGGCTTATCAATGAACTCGGGCCGGAAGAGAAAAAATTTCCCGAGGTCATGATGTTATCTGCAGAGGTGAATCTGGTCAGGCAGAACTATCGGGAGGCACTTGCCAACCTGGAAAAATTGGTTGAACAACAGCCGGAAAATGTTCAGGGTCATTTTTTGCTGGCCCGCGCCTATACTGGATTGCAGCAAATACCGGATGCGATCGGTGCCCTGAAACAGGCAATCGAATTGGATCCAAACCATTTCCAGGCCAGGGTCGCGTTGTCCCGTCTCTATCTGATCAGCGGACAGGATGAGCAATTCGAAGAACAGGTCAAAGTTCTTCAAACATTGGCACCGGAACGCACCGAAGTCATCCAGTTGGAGGCAGCGCTGGCAAACCGCAGGGGCGACAAGGATGACGCTACGGAGAAACTGGAGCGAGTGTTTCTGCAGGATCCTTCGACCGGGACCGTACTGGCGCTCGCGAAACAGCGTCGGGCTTCGGGTGATCTGGACGGCGCAATTAATCAGCTTGAAAAATGGGTCAATGATAACCCCTCGGACGTCGCAGCCCGCGTTGCTCTGGCGGAGTTTTTGACCATTGCCAAGCGGGAAAACCAGGCTATCGAAGCGTATCGGGATCTGCTTGAAATTGATCAGAATAGCGTCCCAGCGCTTAACAACCTCGCCTGGTTGCTGAGAGACAGAGAGCCCCGAAAGGCGTT
>PABE01000160.1 GCA_002702725.1 Porticoccaceae bacterium | reverse complement strand
AGGGGGATTTACTGGTGGACATGCAGGCCACCTATGGCGGCCTGTCGCTGGCAGCCGGTCTTTACATGGCCCGATGCGCGATTATCAGACAATTCCTTGTCCAGGGGCTTCTTGTGGCATTTCTTGTTGCCGCCTGTGTTCTGGTGGGACGCATTGCCGGGGTCCAGGCCGCCGTTGACCCGGGCCCCGCCATGTATCAGTCTCTGTGGCTGGAGGTCGTGCTAACCATTCTGTTCGGTGGCCTGTACCTGTCCGGTCGACGCGGTGGCGAATAGGGGCAGCCGGCTGAACCCGTAAACCAGCAGTGCCGCCAATATGCCGGGCATTCCCTCGTAGAGGTCTGCGTGCCAGCCCAGGTAGCGCCAACAGATAGCAACCGCCATTCCGGTTACGGACATGGCAACCATGACGCCGTTGCCGAGTCGACCGCCACAAGCCAGCACCAATAGCACCGGGGCGAATATCACCGCCAGCCCCGACCACGCCATGATGACCAGGCTGAAAACACTCTGGCGATTGAATAATGCCCAGGCCAGGGCCAGAGCGGTAATCAAGACAGTGGCGATTTTCAGCAACCGGGCTTTTTCAATTCGCCGGGGCAATATGTCGTGTGTCAGGGCCGACGAACAACTGAGTAACAGGGAGTCCGCCGTCGACATGGTGGCGGCAAAAATCCCTGCCAGAACCAGGCCCACAAGGGGTCCGGGCAGTATTTCCATCGCCATGGTCGGCAGAGCCAGCTCCGCATCGAAGCTGGCGGCGTCGGTCAGAAAAATCCTCGACAGCATGCCAACCCCGGTGGCCATGGCATAAAACGCCGTAAACCACAGGTAGTACCAGATCCGTGCCCGAGTCATATGGCCGGGATCTGTCAGGGTCATAAAACGTACCATGACATGGGGCTGGCCAACGACCGAGAGACCGGCAAACATCCAGCCGAGGGCAAAAATGACGCCTCCCGCGAGGCCGGGAACCACCAGATCCTTGGGGAACCAGTCGAGATAGCCATCGATAGCCGCCATTTCCAAGACCACCTGATCCATGCCGCCCAGAGTAGAGACGCAAGTCACCAAAAGCAGACCCATTGAGGTGATCATCACCACGGACTGTGCGGCATCCGTCCAGATTGAGGCGCGTATGCCGCCCGCCATACAGTACAGCGCCACCATGACTGCCCCAACCACGGCACCGGCCCATTGCGGCCAGCCGATTAGCACGTGCAGGGCCTTGCTCCCCGCCACCAATTGCGCCCCGGCATAGGCCAGTAACAAGACAAAAGAGGCAATTGCTGCCATCAGTTGCCATTGTCGGGACTCGACCCCGGCCCAGGCGCGAATGGCACCGCTAAAACTCGGCTCACCTGTTTCTCCGGCACTCGTTCGCAACCGGGAGTGAACAAATAAAGAACCGATGAGATCACCCGCTATCCAGCCGATCATCAGCCATATCGAGGCCAGACCCGTGACATAGGTGTAGCCGATGACACCGATAAACATGTAACCGCTGTTATTGGTCGCGACGGCAGAAAGTCCCGCCAGCCAGGGCGAGATGGACTTACTGGCAAGATAGTAATCTTCTTTGGTGTGGCGGCTTTTCCAGCTCGATGACAGTCCGATCAGGGTAAATGCAAGCAGGAAGACAACAAAACTGGTAATCACGGTCTATCTCCGTCGGGCACCGTCGCCACGGGATTGATCCCCGGCATTAAAACATCGCAAACGCAAAACAGCCGGGCGGAACCCGGCTGTGGAAAGACCCTCTGTAATGGCGACCTCAGGCCGCACAAATGGCCTCGCCATGGTCATGCACCTCAATCAGGCCCTTGTGCAAGGCTCTGGTAGCCGTCTCGTAGTGCTCTTCGTCGATGACAAACTGCATGTCGACCTGGCGAAGGGACTGGTGAACCGCCAGCACAGAGATGTTTTCCCGCGCCAGTGCTGACACCGCCTGGGAGAGAATACCAGGCACCTTCATGTCACTGCCGATGGCCGACAGAATGGCCACCTTGCGCACCTGAATATTGCTTTCCGGGTGCAGCTCCTCAAGGGCACTGCGAATACGCTTGGCAGTCTTGAGGTTGGTCGCCAGATAGTGGGTAATACTGTTGGCGGTAATATCCTTGGTGACGATATGGCCCTTGAACCGGGAAATCGTCGACAGGATATCGTGGTCAAACTGGTCAATTTCACCCGCCATATTCTGCTCGAAGCATTCAATGGCATAGATATTCCGGGCTCCGGCGATAATTTCGACACGGGGCTTCTCCGACACATAATCACCGGTCACCAGTGTGCCCGCATGTTCCGGCTCGAAGGTGTTCATGATCCGCAGGTGAATACCGTTCTGGCGCAAACCTTTCGCCGCTTTCGGATGTATTGCCTCCATACCCAGGTTCGCCAACTGGTCGGCAACGTCATAATTGGTGCGACCGATGGGTACGACGTTGTCAGCGCCAACAATAGCCGGATCGGCAGAGCTCAAGTGGTATTCCTTGTGAATGACCGCCTCCCGGGCACCGGTAATCACCGCCAGGCGACTGAAGGTCATTTCACTGTAACCGCGGTCAAAGGTGGACATCAGTCCGTCCCTGCTGTGGGCATAACCGGTTACGATGGGCAGCTCGGTGGCCAGGTCGATACCTGCAAAGGCTTCCCGGATGCGATCATCCAGGGATAAATGGGCATCGGTGCTCCAGCCGGTTAGATCGACGAAACGGGCGTTGATATCCTCGAGGCGCAGCAACTGCGCCAGGTTCCAGGCGCTGTGGGCCTCTCCGAGGCTGGCGAGCATTTCCCGCACGGTTTTTAAATGGCTTTCGAGTGCGAAATGCCCATGCTGGCAAACGTTTTCCAAATCGCGCAGGCAGCTACGGGTTTCCTCCAGCCGCTCGTCAATAAACGCATCGGCCTCGATACAAACCGCATCATCGGTGAAAAGTTCGCGGTTGATATTATTCAACTCATCCTTAAGCTGGTCGAGCGCGACCTGCCAATCGTCGTCATTGGCGTTGGCAAACAGCCCGTATACACCGGGCTGGCCGGTCTTCTTGTGCTCCAGCAACTTGTTGGTGATACCGCCATAGGCGGACACCACTATGATGCGCTGATAAATATCCGTTGACTCGCAGCCCCGCCGAATAATGTTGTCCCGCACCGCGGGATAATTACTCATCGACGTTCCGCCGATCTTTTCAACGGTATGCTTTTTCATGAATCGTCTCCACTTACTGTCAGTTTCAATGTTGCGTAATGGTTCCGGCGCGGGCCGGGCTACGGGCAAACACTGTCTGTCTCAGTCGGAAACCGTCTCTGCTTCGAGTTCATAGGCCCCTTCGGCGTTATGGACTTCCTTGCCATTGAGCGGCGGATTGAATACACAGGCCATTTTCATTTCCTGTTCGGCGCGCAAAATATGCTTGTCGTGCTGGTCAAGGGCGTACATGACACCGGGCTCGATGGGATGCACCTCACCGGTAGCAATGTCCTCGATACTGCCCTTTCCGGATATGCAATACACCGACTCCAGGTGGTTCTGGTAATGCAGGTGCAGCTCGGCATCCTGGTAAATGGTCGTGATATGGAAGGAAAAACCCATATTATCGTTTTTCAGCAACAGCCGGGTGCTGTCCCAGCCCTTGCTGAAAATTTTTCGATCGGTCTTTTCCGCGTTCTGTAGTTTCCTGACAATCATTCTGCCTCCCGGCTTCTCAATTCAATGGCTCGATGGTGAGTGGAAAACCCGTTTTCAGGAGCCACTCGCCATGTCGTAATTTTTTTCGCCCTCGGCCTCCAGGGGCTCGGCAAAGAAGTCCTTTTCCTCCGGAATTTCATCCACCTTGGCGAGCACCTCGGCGACGCTCTGCTCCACGATATCCAGGCCCTTTTTAAGGTTTTCGTCCGAGATGATCAGTGAGCAGAGGCACTTGACCACCTGGTCGTCGGCACCACTGGTCTCAATAATCAGACCTTTCTTGAACGCCGCATAGGCGATTTTGCTGGCCAGATCGCCGCTCACGCAATTGAGCCCCTGGAACAGGCCTCGACCGCGGGTAGTGAAGTTACCTTCCCCGTATTTTTCGACAATGGCCTCCAGGCGCTCGGCAACATAACGACCTTTGCGGACAATTTCCTTTGAGAAACTGTCGTCGCTCCAGTAATGGTCGATGGCCGCCTTGGCAGTGACGAAGGCAAGGTTATTACCCCGGAAGGTACCGTTGTGCTCCCCCGGCCGCCACTGATCCAGCTCCTGCTTCATCAGAACCACCGCAAAGGGCAAGCCATAACCGCTGAGAGACTTGGACAATGTGACGATATCGGGATAGATCCCCGCCTCTTCAAAGCTGAAGAAGGTACCGGTACGACCGCAGCCGGCCTGAATATCATCGACGATCAGGAGCACATCATGGCGCTTGCAGACCTCGGCGAGGTTGCGCAGCCACTCGGTACTGGCGACGTTGATGCCGCCCTCACCCTGAACCGTCTCGACCACAACGGCGGCGGGCAAATCTACACCGCTGGACGAATCACTGAGCAACTTGTCAAGGTACGCGGAGGTATCAATATCTTCCCCCAGGTAGCCGTCATAGGGAATGCGACTGACACCGGAGAGACTGACCCCCGCAGCACCGCGGTGGTGGGAATTCCCGGTGGCGGCGAGGGAACCCAGGGTAACGCCGTGGAAACCGTTGGTGAAAGTGACGATATTCTCACGGCCTTTCACGTTGCGGGCTATTTTGATCGCCGCCTCGACCGCGTTAGTGCCGGTCGGGCCTGTGAACTGGACAATGTAATCAAGACCACGGGGCTCAAGGATTTTTTCCTTNAGGGTTTCCAGAAANGCNTCCTTGGCAACCGTATGAAGGTCAAGGCCGTGACAGATACCATCGTGTTCAATGTATTCCAGCAATGCCTTTTTAAACACCGGGTTGTTGTGGCCGTAGTTCAACGTTCCGGCACCGGCCAGAAAGTCGAGAAATTCATTGCCTTCCCGGTCGTACATATATTCGCCGCGCGCCTGATCAAACACGCGGGGAAAGGATCGGGCATAGCTCTGAACTTCAGACTCAATTTCTTCAAAAATTTTCATGTTTCATCCTTCCTGTAAAGGGAATAAATTGTTCAATAGGGAAAATACACAGCAGTGGCTAACGAACAGAATCAGGTACTGCTCACTGCCTTTGCATCAGATCGGGCCACCTGGCTTTGATCCTCGAAGGGACCAATCGTCATGAGCACTTCGTCGTCATGCTGGCCGCCGAAGTGATCCTCACGACGGAACAACACCTCATCCTGGTAATCGCAGCCAAGCTCTCTGGCCAATTTTTTGAACAGACCCCAGGAGGCCGCGTTATCCGGTGTGATCGTCGTATGCACCTTATCAATACCCGAGGAACTGTTGCGCTCCAGAATCGATCGAATCATGCGCACCCCAAGGTTCATACCCCGGGCCTTGGAGGAAACCGCAACCTGCCAGACGAACAAAACGTCTGAACGCTCTGGGGGACGGTACCCCGAGACGAAGCCGACCAGCTCGACATTACCCTGGCCGTCAACCGCCTCCACCTTTACCGACGTGGCAGAAAAGTGATGGCATTGCAGCAGGTTGCAATAAACGGAATTTGGATCGAGGGGTGGGCAGGCCGCTACCAGCTCATGCAGGGAATAGCCATCCCGGTTGGTGGGCCTTGAAAAAAGCAAATTCAAACTGTCGGCAGGTTCATCGGCTGACTCACTGTCGGCACTCATATCAATACATCCCTAATCGTTTTCAATTACTACTTAAATTGTGCCGCCCGAAACACCAGGGGAATTCAAAACTTCCCTTTAGGCCTCGAACAGCCAGAAACGAGATACATTGTACTCTAAATAGTTTTTTATTCAAGTACTTAGGCCACAAAACATGTTTTCGCGACCTTTTCTGATAAAATGGCCGCTTAAACGCGATACATACACCACTTCGCTGCCAATTATTGTATCGCCCACTATTGATATTTTATGTCACTATTGTGACTAACCCGGTTAAACTCAACGCTTTGATAGCGTTCAGACATCCCCGACATTAACGAGGAACCCCATGGATCTGGTTGATAGCGTACTGGTGGCGTTGCGGCGCCTGATTAGGGCAACTGATCTGCATTCAAAACAGCTCAGCAAGCACGTTGGCCTTACCGCCCCACAACTGTTGCTACTGCAAATCACTCAGCGGGAGGGATATATCGCGATAGGCGATATTGCCCGCAACATGTCCCTCAGCCAGGCCACCGTCACCACCATCGTCGATCGACTTGAAAACCGGGGTCTGCTGTTCCGGCAAAAATCTGAAAGCGATAAACGCAAGGTCCACGTCAGCCTGACCAGGGAAGGCAGCCGCTTTATGGAGACAGCGCCCACGGGCCTTCATACGGAGATGGTAAAAAAGTTCGAATTACTGGAAAACTGGGAGCAGACAATGATTCTCGCATCCCTTCAGCGACTGGCGAATTTGATGGATGCGGAGAGCATCGACGCGTCCCCTGTACTGGACATTGGCGATCTGGACAGAGGAACCACTTCCTCGCTCCTCAAAAACGTATCCAGGGTGGCCGACAAGGACAAGAGCGTTGCCCCCCGCAACTCCCGGACGGACAGCAAATAGACTCGATTGAAGCGGGTTTAGAGGGGCAACAGGGCGGGACAAACGAACCGCACCTGATCAGCCGCAAAGCATTTCCCGAACCGGATACCAGAAGCCGGTCATTAATCGACCGACCAGAGCGGTTATCTCCTCTTTCTGCTGCAACACATCGGCAGCCGGAGCCCCTGCAGCCCCCTCTTCCGTGCCAGGGAGCATCAGATCGTCAAGCTGCGGGCAGCCAACTCCGGCGTACTCCCAGTCGACTATATACAGGCCTCCAGCGCTTTCGATTATGTTGGCGGGGTTGAGATCATGGTGTGTCAATGCCGGCGTCCAGCCCGATTCCTGCCATCGGGCAATGGCCGGTCGCCAGCGCTCATACAACAGGTTAAGCTCGCGCACGACGTCGGTTATGCCCGCCGTAGCCAATTGCCGCCGATAATGATCGAGATGGGCGAGATAATCGAATCTGCCCACCCCTTCGGGTAGTGGCAGACGGCGGTAGCTTTCGATGGCATCCGCAAGCCTGGCGCATTTTGACGGCTCGGCAAGATCATCAGCCGACCAGACCTGCCCGTCTATGAAAGTACTGACCAAAACGCCTTCCCGTGCATCGTTAAACCAGACGGCCGGCGCCACCCCCGCTGCCGACACCGCGGCCAGAACCCGGCTTTCCATGGCCCGATCGATACCGAGCAGACGGGAATAGCGGGAATCCAGGCGCAAAATCGCCGGGCCACAGTCCGTCTCGAGTCGCCAGGTGCGATTGGTCAAACCGCCGGCTATTTCCTCCACGACAACTGGTCGGCGACGCAGCTGGATGGACCAGCCGCGCCAGCTGTCGAGGGCAGTCTCAAGCCGCGCGGCTATCGACACACTGCTCATGCTGCCGCCAGCTGAAGTAACCAAATATCACGATAACCACGTAAGCAACAAACAACAGCGCTGTCAGATACATGCCACGATCCAGGTACAGGAATACCGAGACGGAGTCGATCACGATCCAGTAAAGCCAGTTCTCGATGACCTTTTTCGCCACCATCCAGGTGGTAACCACGCTCGCCCAGGTAGTGAAAGCATCCACATAGGGCCATACCGCACGGGTATTTTCGGTCAACCAATAGCCCGACCCCACCGAAATCAGCAACACGATGCCAATCAGTACCGCATGGGTAGACAGCGGCCAGCGGTGGATGGCCACCCCCTGGTGCCGCTCACCACCGCGCCGCCACTGCCACCAGCCGTAGACCGCCATGACCATGTAAAACACATTCAGGGCCGACTCCATCAACAAGCTGACTTCCCAGAACAGCACCGTGTAGATGGCAGTGCTCACGAAAGCGCAATACCAGCACCACAGACTCTCCTTCATGGCCAGGAGCAGATAGGCGATGGCAAGAACCACTGCAATTCCCTCCCAGGCGGACATCTGCTGTCCAGCCGCGAGCAGGGCGTCAGCCACCTCGGACATCGCGATTAAAGCGCCTCGTAACCGGGCAGAAATTTGACCACGAAGACAGCCTTGCCCAGGGTTTCGTGGCTCCACTTCATCATAACGGCAAGCAACTCCATCACTTCGTCATACTCGCCGGTGAGCACCGTACAGGTGGGAAAGGTTTCCCGTCTGACAGCGCAACGGGAAGCCAGTTCGTCGATGAAGGCCTTGATTTTGGGCCGGTACTCTTCATGGAACGGGTACATCGTGATCTCAGCGGAAAGCTTCATGGTATACCTCAAAATTCGTAGGTTGCCGTCAAACCATAGGTGCGGGGATCGCCCAGCTGGATATACGCCTGGTCGTCGCTGTAAAACACCCGCGGGTCATTGGCAAAGTAAAAGCCGCGCACAGCATAATCCTTGTCGGTAAGGTTCCGGCCCCAGAGTCGCAGGAGCAAATCGCCGGCGCGATAGCTGACACTGGCATGGACCAGGGTGTACGCATCGGACTTCCGGTTGTGGCTGTCGGAAAAATAGAATGCATCCCGACCGTCAAACTCAATGCGCGCCGACAGGTTTTCCAGAATGCGCATATAAGCACCGGCGTTAAACTGGTATCCGGGCGCGTGAGCCTGATCCCGACCTGTCTGGTCAACCAGTATGTCGTCATCGCCGAGAATATAAAAATCCTCGATTTCGGTCTCGAGTAGTCCCACCGACGCGAACAGGTTCAGGGAGTCAGTCACGGCGATATCAGTCTCGATCTCCACCCCCTGATTGGTGCCCGAGGCGCCGTTATCGATATAGCCGACAAAGAGTGGACCTTCGTTATACCAACCCCGAAGCTGGACATCGTCCCGCTCCATGTGGAAAGCCGCCAGTCGCAGGCGCCAGCGGTCGTTCAGATAGCGGCCTTTTAAACCCACCTCAAAGTTATTGGCGGTCTCGGTATCGAAAATCAGCCGCCCGGCGAGAAAATCGATCACCATGCTGTCAAAGTTATTCTGTTCCGCCTTGCCCAGCGCTTCACCATTGACACCCCCGGCCTTGAAGCCGCGGGATACCAGGCCGTACACCAGGGTGCTGTCATTAACCTGGTATTCCAGACTGATCTCACCACCCCACAGGGTCTCATCGGGACTCGCCGTAACGGCACGACTGTCCCTGTAATCGCCGGAAAAGTCCTCAATCCGACCGCCGGCTGTCACTGTCAGCCGCTCCGAAAGTGGCAACGACAATTCGCCGTACCAGGCAAGGCGCCGGGTGTCATAGGCGCTATCAAATTGCACAGGCGCAAACAGGTCCCAATCAAAAAAGTGGCGCGTCAGGTCCTCCCGCTGGTCGATGGCGTAGATACCGGTAACCCAGTCGATGCGACCAAACAGCCTGCCTTCATCACTGGAAACAAAACGGACATCCAGTTGCACCGATTCGCGATCGCGGAAATACGTGTCCGTGGTGGAATACCACCAGTTGTAAGGCGGCAAACCAGTGCAGTCTTCAAGGGTGCAATCCACGGGATTGAAATCCGCATCGATGCCCCAGAGATCGGCGTCACAGGCCAAGCCCTCACAAATTTCCGTATTGGTCCAGTCTTCATCGTAGCCGTATTCGACATCCGTCTGCTCCAGGGCCAGGGTTCCCTGCACGGAAAATTTATCGCTGGCCACCCAGTCGCCACTCAGTGCCAGTGCCAGGGTTTCCTGCGCGTCGGTGCCCGGTTCATCGGAAAGGGTCTTGCGGTTGTTGTCCAGGGAAAAGGCGTCATAGCCGTTGTCGACATCGATATACATCAGGGTCGCGTCCACGGTCAGTGACTCATTGGCCAGCCAGCGGAGCCTGCCACGGGCGGTCAACTCATCCCGGTCATTGGTGTCGTCGCGGCCCAGAAAGGTGTTGTCGATAAATCCATCACTGCTGTATTGCTGAACGGCAAGGCGACCCGCAAGGGTGTCTGTCAGAGGGCCACTCAATACCCCGCTGGCCAGGAAAGTGTCGTAGTTACCGGCGCCGACGCTGGCACTGCCTTCAAACTCCCGGGTAGGCGCATGGGACTGTATATTGACCATTCCCGCCAGGGCATTGGCACCAAATCGCGTTCCCTGTGGACCGCGCAACACTTCCACCTGCCAGACATCGAACAGCGTGCCCGCATTGCCGACACCGCTCAGGTTGACATTGTCGATGGTCAGGCCCACCGACGGATTGATTGGATCGACGAACTGACTGCGCTCGCCGATGCCGCGAATTTGCACATAGCGTCCCCGGGACGCACCGGCGGAGAAATTCACGTTGGGTGCGACATTGAGGATTTCGTCCAGGTGCCTGGCCGCCCGATCGCGGATTTGCTGGTCACCGACAATGCTCAGACTGGACGCCAGAGTCATTTCCGGGGATTGACGAAAATCTGCGCTGACGCGAATTTCCTCGATGGTCCGGGCGGTGTCGGCGAGCACCGGACCAGCCGCAAGGGCAATCGCAGTGACCATAATCTGTTGGGGTAGACGATTCATTGGAGCCTCCAAAATAAGACAATATGGAGACCCGGTTTTCTGATCGGTCTGACAAGCAAACGCTGGACTCAAACACTGAATATCAAGACCGGAGGACGTGCGGGAGGCAAGTAAAGTAGTACCTATCCCTACGCCGGCATTAACCGGATCAGGTTCAAAGGGTTTATCCATTCGGAATTCTCAGGCGCCTGTTTCTCGGCGCCACCCCTAAGGCTTTGCGTGATAAATCACCGGGACATTATAGCTGTCGGGACCTGAAAGGGACAAGACAATGGCAACTATCGTCGCAACGCCCATGCGCGGCGGGTGACAAATTGCCGACATCAGGGGATTGTCATCCCAGACCACCCCGGGTGTCAGGACCGGGAATCTGCGCTAGTATCGGCATACCCGTCGCCCCGTTTTCACGGGCAATTACGTACAGGGAGAATCATATTGTCTAGCGAAGAACCCACGCGGATCGCGACGCAGTCGCCCGCCGACGCGAACCTTCCGGTCTTCAGGCAGGTCCCTTTTGGCCGTGGCTGGACATGGATCAGTGAGGGCTACGATATCGTCAAGCTCGGTTTCGGGACCTGGATAGGCATGATTGCGACCTACTTCCTGATCGTCCTGCTGGTATCGTTTATTCCGTTGCTGAATCTTATCCTGTTTATGGCCGGCCCGGTGTTCAGCGCCGGTTTCATGGTCGCCGCCCACAAGGCAAAACAGGACGGCAAGGTCAGCTTTGCCGACATGTTCGCCGGCTTCCAGACACGTACGGTGCCCCTGGTGTTGCTGTCGCTGGTCTATGTCGGCTGCTACATCGGCTTGATGGTTGTAATGGTGGTATTGATGTACGCACTTGGCGGTCCGGAACTGATGTCCGTGCTCAATGGTCCGGATTCGACCCCTGTTGTGGGACCCGAGATCGGCCTTCGAATGCTGATTGTTCTGCTGGTGGTGCTGGCACTGACTGTGCCCCTCGCCATGGCCACCTGGTTCGCCCCGGCACTGGTGATACTGCGCAATCTGGGCCCATGGCAGGCTTTCAGCCTCAGTTTCCGCGCCTGTCTCGCCAATATCGGCCCTTTCCTGTGGTACGGGATTATTCTCGCCCTGCTCGGCTTCGCCGCCACACTGCCCTTTGCCCTGGGCTGGCTGATTCTGGCCCCGGTCCTGGTCGCATCCATGTACGCGGGATACGCGGATATCTTTTCTGATGCCAAGCCACCCTCTAGCCCCCACGGGATTACCCCCGTGTGATCATATGATCCGCGAAAATTTCTGCGGCGCCTGGGCACGTTTGAGCCAAGCGTCGAACACCATGCAAATTCGGCGGATGAGCAGGCGACCGGCCGGAGTAACCTGGATCCCCGACGGCTCGAGCACCACCAGGCCATCCTGCGCCATGGCGTTCAAGGCTTCGAGTTCCTCGGAAAAATAGCGTTCGAACGCGATGCCGAACTGCGCTTCAATGGCGCGAAAATCCAGGCAGAAATGACAGATAAGCCCCTCAATGACCCTGGCGCGAAGCAGATCGTCATCCGTGAGCGCCAGGCCCCGAGCCAGGGGTAGCTCACCGCGGTCAACAGCTGCATTGTAGTCGGCAATTTCCTTATGATTCTGGGAAAACGTGTCGCCAATACTGCTGATAGCGGAGACTCCAAAGGCAAAAAGATCGCAATCACCATGGGTGGCATAGCCCTGGAAGTTGCGCTGCAACTTTCCCTGGCGCTGTGCCACTGCAAGTTCGTCATCGGGCTTGGCGAAATGATCCATTCCGATATAGACGTAGCCCGCTTCCAGCATCCGTTCCGTGGCCTGATGCAACATCACAAGCTTTTCCTCAGGCCCCGGCATCTGGCGGGCATCCATCTGTTTCTGGGTTTTGAAAAGATGGGGCATATGGGCATAGTTGAAAATTGACAGCCTATCCGGAGACAAGTCCAGAACCGCGTCCAGGGTCCGGTTGAAGGTGTCTCGATTTTGCAGCGGAAGCCCGTAAATCAAATCCATACTGATGGAGTGGAAACCCAGTGTCCGGGAGGCATCGACGAGCGCTCGCACTTCGCTGACAGAATTGAATCGGTTAACCGCTTTCTGCACTTCGGCATCAAAATCCTGGATCCCCATACTCAGGCGATTGAAGCCCAATTCGCGCAGGCAGTTGATACTCTCGACTGTGGTATCTCCCGGATGGATCTCGATGGCGTACTCCCCCTGATCGTCATCGAGGAGGTTAAAATGGCGGCGAATGGCAGCCATCAGCTGACGTTTTTCATCATCGCTGATATAGGTGGGCGTCCCGCCCCCCCAGTGCAGCTGATGAACGGGCCGCGACGGGTCGAGCAGGGCAGACATCATGGCCATTTCCCTTTCCATGCGCGCCAGATAGGGGGCCGCAACACGGCGGTTGGCGGTGATGATCTTGTTACAGGCGCAGTAGTAGCACACCCTGCTGCAAAACGGGATATGGAAATATAACGACAGGGGATTGCCCCGTTGATTGCTGACGGCAATCGCCTGCTCAAGCTCCGAGCCCCTGAAACTGCTGTCGAACTGGGGCGCGGTGGGATACGAGGTATAACGGGGACCCGAAAGATCGTAGCGGGCGATAAGCGCCTCATCCCAGACTGCCAGAGCCTGTTCGTTTGCGGAAAGCCTATGCATGGAAAATTTCCTGACAGAGTCAGCAACAAGTCTAGATGATCACAGGCAACGAAGCCTTGACCGTAGTCAACTCAACGTATCAGTAAATGCGCAACCCTGTCCCTTTGCCGACAGGCATCAACTGGCCATTGACCGCCGGCGGGGCTATAATCCGCATCCCTGTTTATTCACATTTAACCCCTGAAAACGGAAGTCGCGCCATGAGCTACAACAGCATTCCGGCGGGCAATGACCTGCCTAACGATATCAACGTCATTATCGAAATCCCCGCCAATCACGACCCTATCAAGTACGAAATCGAGAAAGACTACGATGCAATTTTCGTCGATCGCTTTGTAGCCACGCCCATGTTCTACCCCGCCAACTATGGCTTCATCCCGGGCACACTTTCCGAAGATGGCGACCCGCTGGATGTTCTGGTTATCTCTCCCTACCCGGTCATGCCCGGTTCTGTGATCCGCAGCCGCCCCATCGGCATTCTCAACATGACCGATGAATCGGGCAGCGACGCCAAACTGATCGCCGTTCCCCATCGCAAGCTGACCAAGCAATACGAACACATCCAGGACATTGGCGACGTGCCCGAATTGTTGCTCAAGCAGATTGAGCATTACTTCGAAAACTACAAGGATCTCGAGGAAGGCAAGTGGGTGAAAGTCGAGAACTGGTCCCACGGCGAGGATGCACGCACTGAGATCATGGCGTCCCGCGAGCGCTATCTGAAGGGCAATACCTGATCGACTGCGTTTAACAGACCGAAAAAAGCCCCGCAAATGCGGGGCTTTTTCATGCGGAACTGCGCAAGCCAGACTTACAACTTGCCGGAATTCTCTGCCAGGTAAGAGGCAACACCCTGCGGGTTAGCCTGCATACCTTTGTCACCTTCCTTCCAGCCGGCGGGGCATACTTCGCCGTGCTCCTGATGGAATGCCAGGGCGTCGACCATGCGCAGCATCTCGTCGACATTACGACCCAGGGGCAGATCGTTGACTACCTGGTGACGAACAACGCCTTCCTCGTCGATCAGGAAGGAGCCGCGGAATGCGACACCACCCGCGGACTCAACGTCGTAGGCCTGGCAGATTTCGTGCTTGACGTCCGCGACCAGCGTGTACTTCACAGGGCCAATGCCGCCGGCATCCACCGAGGTGTTGCGCCAGGCATTGTGGGTCCATTGGCTATCGATCGAAACGCCGATAACCTCAACGCCCCGCTTCTGGAACTCTTCGAACCGGTTGTCAAAAGCGATCAGCTCCGAAGGACACACAAAGGTGAAGTCCAGGGGATAGAAAAAGATAACCGCTTTCTTACCCTTGATGGCGGAAGACAGATTGAAATCAACAATGTCTCCGTTACCCAGAACAGCGGATGCTGTGAAATCCGGTGCCGGCTTACCTACTAATACACCCATTCTAAAAACTCCTTTCAGGTCATAGGTTAATGGTTAAAGGGCAGGGCCTGTGAGGCCCTGTCAAAACTTGTACAGCTAATAATACACAATCTATACAATGCTTTTGATTAAATATCGCTATGATATCCATAGCACTATCAGGTTGCGACGGAACACGGCGGGACGGTTACTCGACAGAGACCGCTTCGATCATTTCCTTTAGCTCGCCGCTCTCGTGCATTTCGAGAATAATATCGGAACCACCGACCAGCTCACCGTTGATCCACAACTGAGGGAAGGTCGGCCAGTTGCCGTACTTGGGCAGATTGGCACGGATATCGGGGTTACTCAACACATCGACAAACGCAAAACGTTTGCCGCAGCCCATGATGGCCTGCACGGCGCGGGCAGAAAAACCACACTGGGGCTGGTTGGGGTTGCCTTTCATGTAAAGGATGATGGGGTTACCCTCAATCTGCTCCTTAATGGTGTCCATAATATCCATACAAAACTTACCTCGGATGGTGAATTCGATCGATTTGCGCCCCGACAGTATAATAGTCGAGCGATACAGTCAGGTATTTTACGCCTTTTTATCGCCAGCATAAACAGGCCCGCAATGGACTCGCCAGGGGAGTGCCGGCAAACTGGAAAACCGGCGGTCTGACGACCATTGCAATGCCGGTCTTAAGTCGCTACTATCGTCCGCTTTTCTTGCGGCACCTGCACCGGATCCGGATCGACTTTACCCTCTGTGCCAGAATCGCCTGGGCCCACGGCGCCAGGAGCTTTGGTTATTCAGGAACAGCGGGCACCAAAGGCCGAAACGACGGGGAACGATGCCCTTTTGGAGTCCGAATCATGCCAACAGCGGCGCTGATGAACACCTACGGAACCCGGAAACTCACACTGAGCCGGGGCCAGGGATCCACTGTCTGGGATTCAGAGGGCAAAGCCTATCTGGACGCCCTGTCCGGTATCGCCGTGTGCTCATTGGGCCACGCCCACCCGGCCGTTACCGAAGCGGTCAGCCGTCAGGCACAAACTCTGGTGCATTGCTCAAACCTTTACAATATCCCTGTCCAGGAGCAACTCGCGGAAAAGCTCTGCAATCTATCCGGCATGACCAACGTATTCTTTGGCAATTCCGGTGCAGAGGCCAACGAGGCGGCCATTAAACTGGCCCGGCTGTTCGGACACCAGAAAAATATCCGCGCGCCGAATATTATTGTCATGGAACACGCCTTCCACGGCCGGACCATGGCGACCCTGACGGCGACCGGCAATCGCAAGGTACAGGCGGGATTCGAACCGCTATTGACGGGCTTTACCCGGGCGCCCTACAACAATATTGCCGCCATCGAAACCATTGCCGAAAACAACAACGACGTAGTGGCGATACTGCTGGAGCCTATCCAGGGCGAGGGCGGTGTCGCTGTGCCGGACAGTACCTACCTGCAACAACTCAGAGCCCTCTGTGACAAGTACGGGTGGCTGCTGATGCTGGACGAAGTACAGACCGGCAATGGCCGCACCGGCAGCTTTTTCAATTACCAGCAGCAGGGCATTCTTCCCGACGTCGTCACTACCGCCAAGGGTCTTGCCAATGGCTTTCCGATCGGTGCCTGTCTCGCCAGCGGGCCGGCGGCCGAGCTTATGAAACCGGGCAATCATGGGTCAACCTTCGGTGGCAACCCTGTTGCCTGCGCCGCGGCCCTTGCCACCC
>PABE01000159.1 GCA_002702725.1 Porticoccaceae bacterium | reverse complement strand
CCCGAGCCCGGCACCGCCCAGGGCGGCACAGAACACCACCAGCTCCCCGGTACCCGGGATATAGGGAATGTGCAGGTAACTGGCAAATTCGGTATTGCCGACCAGATAGGCAATGACACCAAGCGCACCCCCCACCAGCACCGTCGGCATGATGGCCAGACCATCCAGCCCGTCGGTGAGATTGACCGCATTACTGCTGCCAACAATCACCAGATAGGTGAACAGGATGTAAAGGGGCCCCAGCTCCAGTGCCACCTCCTTGAAAAACGGAATGATCAGCGCGGTTTCCGCCGGCGTTGACGCGGTGTAGTAGAGGAAGAAGGCCGCCCCCAGACCCGCCACGGACTGCCAGAAGTACTTCCAGCGGGCCGGCAGGCCGCGGGAATTCTTGTAGACCACCTTCCGGTAGTCATCGACCCAGCCGACGGCGCCAAAGACAAAGGTCACCACCAGCACCAGCCATACGTAACGGTTGGTCAGATCGGACCAGAGCAGGGTGGACAGGAAGATGGCCATCAGTATCAGCGCGCCACCCATGGTCGGCGTGCCGGACTTGCTCAAGTGGCTTTGCGGTCCGTCGCTGCGCACCGATTGACCGATCTGAAGACTGAGCAAACGGCGGATCATCACCGGGCCCAGCAGCAGGGAGAGGCCCAGGGCGGTGAGCACACCGAGAATGGCGCGAAAGGTCAGATACTGCACAACCCCGAAGGGACTGAAATAATGAGCAAGCAGTTCGGCCAGCCAGAGCAACATCAGGTTTCATCCCCCATCAACAGATGTACCACCTGTTCCATTCCCGCGCTGCGGGACCCTTTAACGAGGACACAGGCATCCGCATCCAGCTGTGCTTTCAGTGCTGCCGCCAGTGCTTCGCGACTGTCGTAAACGTGCGCGCCGGAGCCGAACCCCGATTGATAACTGCGGCTGAACCGACCGCACACCCAGAGCTCATCAACACCGTGGCTCATGGCGTACTCGCCCACTTCGCGGTGCATCAGTGCGGCGCTGGCACCCAGTTCCGCCATGTCGCCGAGGACCAGAACGCGCCGTCCAGGCCGGGCGACGAGCACATCGATGGCAGCTTTCACCGATCCGGGGTTAGCGTTGTAGGTGTCGTCGATCACCCGGCTTCCTCTGCAGCCCGCCAGGGTCTGCATCCGACCCTTGACAGCGGTCAGTCCGGACAATCCCTCGACGACCGCCTTGAGATCGGCACCTGCCGCCATCGCGCAGGCGGCGGCCGCCAGGGCATTGGCGACGTTATGGCGCCCCGGAAGGGGCAGCCGGATATCCGCTTCTCCTGCAGGGGTGGCCAAATGAAAGCGGACACCGTCGGCATCCGCATGGACGGACCCGGCCCGGTAATCGGCTGCGGCATCGCGCAGGGAATATCCCACCACAGTGGGACAGGAAACCTGGCCGCGCCAGGTTGATATCCAGGATTCGTCGAGATTGATGACGGCGACGCCCTCGGCGGGAAGACTGGCGTAGATTTCCCCCTTGGTAGACGCAATACGCTCGACACTGCCGAAGCCCTCCAGGTGCGCCGGCATGACGTTGTTCACCATGGCGATGGTGGGCCTGGCAATGGAGCACAGATAGGCGATCTCACCCGGGCCGCTGGCCCCCATTTCGATCACTGCGAAGCGATGGGAAGGGGACAGATCAAACAGCGTCATGGGTACGCCGATGTGGTTGTTCAGATTACCCCGCGTGGCCAGGGTCGGACCCAGCCTGCCAAGGATGGCGGTGGCCATTTCCTTGACGGAGGTCTTGCCGCTGCTGCCGGTAATGGCAATTACAGGGCCTTCGAACTGCTCCCGAACCAGCAAACCGATCTGACCAAGGGCAACTGTGCTGTCCGGCACCACCCACTGGGGCACGGCCAGGTGCTTGGCGGGGGTTTCCACCACCAGGCCCACTGACTGCGCCGCCGCCGTATCGAGGAAATCATGGCCGTCGAAGCGCTCACCACGCAGTGCGACAAAGACGCTGTCCGGCAGTGGCGAACGGCTGTCGGTGGACACCGCACTGAAGGTGGCATCCGGCCTCAACAGGGTGCCACCAAACCGTTGGGCGAGCGCCGAAAGGCTGAGGGGGCGAATCATGATTCGCCCCCTTGCCGGCGCAGATTGAGTGCCAGGCGGGCTTCATTGCCATCACTGAAGGGCAGGCGGTCGAGGCCTATCTGCTGGAACTCTTCATGGCCCTTGCCCGCGATCAATACGGTATCCCCAGGCTGGGCCCCGGTAATGGCGAGCCGAATAGCCGCTCGCCGGTCCACCTCGAGCTGTGCCTGTTCAGGCCGGAGAAGACCGGTGCGGATGGCCTCGACAATGTGTTCGGGCGGCTCTGAACGGGGGTTATCACTGGTGATAATGACGCAATCCGCCAGCTGCTCCGCGATACGCCCCATTTCCGGCCGCTTGCCAGGGTCGCGATCGCCGCCGCAACCGAAGACGCACCAAAGCCGGCCCTGTGTATGGCGACGAAGAGCCGCCAATACCTGGGACAGTGCATCGGGGGTGTGGGCATAGTCGATCACGACATTGAGCGACTGATCGGTGCTGACCACTTCCAGTCGGCCCGGGACGGGCTTGAGGTCGGCCACTGCCGCCAATACCGCGGCCAATGACAGGCCCTGGGCGCAGGCCGCCGCCACCACCGCGAGCAGATTGGCGAGGTTGAACTCCCCCAGCAGGCAACTGCTCAACTCACCCTCTCCCCAGGGGGTGTGAATCCGTGCCGACAGGCCCTGCACCTCGTAACGGATTTCGTCGACCCATACGTCCGTTGGGCCGCGAGTACTGAAAGCAATGGCATTTACGTCGGGCGACAACCGGGCAAGAAGCCCCTGGCCAAACGGATCGTCACGGTTGATGATCGCCGTTTTCAGCCCGGCGAATTCAAACAACCGGGCCTTGGCAGCCCCGTAGGCCTCAAACGTTTCGTGGTAGTCGAGGTGATCGCGGCTGAGATTGGTAAGGATCGCTGTGTCGAAGTGCAGCGCCGCCACCCGACTTTGGCTGAGGCTGTGGGACGACACTTCCATCGTCACCGCCTGAATGCCCCTGTCGACAAAATTGGCCAGCAAGGCCTGGGTTTGCAGCGCGTCCGGGGTCGTCATGCCCGTGCCGGACAGGCGGCCGGAAGCCGCCTCCAAAGCGCTGCCGGCGCCGAGTGTGCCGATGGTCGCCGACGGCCGACCCAGGGTGTCGAGGAGCTGGGCGAGCAGGAAAGCACAGGTGGTCTTGCCATTGGTGCCGGTGATTCCGATGAGGTTCAATTCACGACTCGGATCGCCGTAGAATCGCCCGGCGATGGCGCTCAGCTGCGCACTGAGGTTGTCTATCCCAAGCACCGGGATGTCGAGGGCCGTGTCCGGGTGCTCGCCTACAAATTCGGAAAGCCCCCGTGCTTCGGCGGCGATCGCCGCACAGCCCGACGACGCCGCCTGCGCCATGTAACGCCGGCCGTCATGGCTTGTCCCGGGCACCGCCAGAAACAGATCGCCGGGGGCGCACCGACGACTGTCCAGACACAGCCCCCGAACCTCCAGGGCGCCAAGGGAGCCGCTGGCATGGCCCGGCAGCAAAGCCGCCAGTGAGTGCAACCCGGAATTGACAGCCGGCATCACGATCTGTCCCCTTCTTGCGGGTAGTCGCCTTGCTCCGCAAGCTGGCTGGCCGGCGCCGTGTCCGGCGGCACGCGCAACAGGCGCAGGGCATCAGCGGTGACCCTGGCGTAAACCGGAGCCGCCACCAGGCCGCCGAAGTAATCTTCGCCACGGGGATCATTGATCACCACCACGGTGACCAGCCTCGGATTGTCCGCTGGCACCATGCCGGCAAACAATCCCACATAGCGGTTGGGCTCATAGCCATTGGGGCCCACCTTGTGGGAGGTCCCGGTCTTGCCGGCGACGGTGTAGCCCGCAATCGCAGCCCGGGTGGCGGTGCCGCCCTTTTGAGTGACGGTAATCAGCATTTCCCGCAACTGGCGGGCGATGTCGGGATCGAGCACCTGTTCGCCCTCGGGGGCATTTCTGACCCTTAACAGGGAAACCGGCTTTAGCCGGCCGTCGTTGGCAATGGTGGCGTAGGCCCTGGCAACCTGCAGCGGAGTTGCCGACAACCCATAGCCGAAGGCCATGGTGATATGTTCGATGGGACGCCATTTGCGCCGCTCGGGAAGGTATCCGGGACTCTCCCCCGGGAAGCCCGTACCCGGCGGCTGGCCAATGCCCAGCCGGTAGAACATGTCGCGGATGTAGTCCGGCTCCAGTTCCAGAGCCACCTTGGTGGTGCCGACCTGACTGGATTTGGTGAGGATACCGGTCAGGTCCAGCAGGCCGTAGTTACTGTGGTCCTGAAAGGTCTTGCCCGCCGCCCAGATGTAACCCGGGGCAGTCTCGATGGGGGTGTGGGGCGTAAACTTGCCGCTTTCCAGTGCCGCCGCCATGGTCAGCGGCTTCATGGTCGAGCCAGGCTCGATAAGGTCGGTAATGGCGCGATTGCGCAACGCGTTGGTGGACAATCCAATGCGGTTATTCGGGTTATAGGAGGGCTGGTTTACCATCGCCAGAACCTCGCCGGTCTGCACGTCCAGCATCACCACCGATCCGGATTCCGCCTTAAAGCGTTTTACCGCGTCCTTGAGTTCGCGGTAGGCCAGGTACTGAAGGCGCAGATCTATACTCAGCGCGACATCGGTGCCGGGCTTTTCGCTTTCGATAAGGCCGATGTCCTTGATGACCTGACCCCGGCGATCCTTGACCACCCGCTTGGCACCGGGTTTGCCCGACAGGGCTTTCTCATAGGCGAGTTCAATACCTTCCTGACCCTGGTCATCGACATTTGTGAAGCCGACCAATTGTGCGGTCACCTCCCCGGCCGGATAAAAGCGTTTGTATTCGGGCAGCGCACGGATTCCCTTGATGCCAAGGGCAATCACATCGGCCGCTTCCGCCGGTGTCAGATGCCGGGCCAGGTACATGAATTCCTTGTTGCGATAGCGATTGAGTCGCTCCAGCAGGTGCTGGTAGTCCAAGTCGAGCAAGCCGGCCAATTCGGCCAGCCGGCGGTCCCCCGCATCGAGGCTGGACGGGTCGGCGGCGATGGACACAACCGGCGTACTGACGGCCAGCGGTTCACCCCGGCGGTCTGTTATCACGCCGCGGTAGGCGGGAATGGATTCGGTACGCACCATACGGGCATCGCCCTGCCCCTGAAGGAACTGATAGCCCCGATCGGCGGAGCTGACCACCTGCAGGCTGGCAATGTGCCAGACGGCCGCGAAGGGCAGGCACAGCAAAAGCAGCAATACCAGATAGTATCGCCACTTCGGAATCGCCAATTCTTTGCTGCGCTTTCTGCTCAAGGTTCCACCATGATCAGTTCGTCGAAATCAGGCACTCGCATGCCAAGCTCGTCGATGGCCGTTTTTTCCACCCGATTCAGGGACGCCAGGGCGCTCTGTTCGAGCAGATACTGGCCCCATTCCACTTGCAGCCGGTTTTCTGTGCGCTGCAGCGCCGACAGCTCGCTATACAGGTTGCGGCACTGGTGGCTGACCTGAATTACACCGAATGCCGACGCCATAACCGCCAGCCAGACAACCACTACCCAGACCCTGGGGGCAGCCATCTCAGGCGACCTTCTCGGCAACGCGCATAATCGCGCTGCGGGACCGCACGTTGGCACCCACCTCGGCATCCCCGGCGCGCACTGCTTTCCCGACCGAGCGCAGGGGGCGGGCGATATCCGCCTCGCGCACCGGCAGCCCCCGCGGCAGTTCCGGACCTTTTTCCTGGCGCCGGATGAAGCGTTTGACGATGCGATCTTCCAGGGAGTGGAAACTGATTACCACCAGACGACCGCCAAGCGCCAACAGTGGCAGGACACTGCCCAGGAGCTGTTCAAGATCTTCAAGCTCCCGATTGATAAAAATACGGAAAGCCTGAAATGCCCGGGTCGCCGGGTGCTTGCCCTTTTCCCAGGCGGGATTGGCCTCGGCGATGATCTTCGCCAGTTGCGCGGTGCGGGTAATCGCCTGGACCTGCCGCTCGCGAATGATCGCCGCCGCCATACGCCGGGCAAAGCGCTCCTCGCCGTAGTCGCGAAGCACGCGGATTATCTCGTCGGCCTCCGCCACCGCCAGCCACTGCGCCACGCTCTGGCCGCGCTCGGGATCCATGCGCATATCCAGGGGGCCGTCGTTGATGAAACTGAAGCCCCGCTGCGCCTGATCCAGCTGCGGCGACGACACCCCGAGGTCGAGGAGGACGCCGCTGACTGCGCCGGTCCTGCCCCGATCGGCGACATAATCTGCAATGCCGGCAAAGGAGCCACGCACGACCTCGAACCGCGGATCAGCGCCGAAACGGTCGCGGGCGGCGGTAACCGCTTCCGGATCCTTGTCGATGGCAAGCAACCGTCCCTGGTCCGAAAGCCGGCCGAGTATCGCCGCACTGTGCCCGCCGCGGCCAAAGGTGCCGTCGACATAGAAGCCGTCAGGGTCGGTAACCAGCGCCTCGACAGCCTCATTAAGCAATACGGTCGTATGATCGACCTGTGCGTGCATACCCTTGCGCCTCCTTACAGGGAAAGGGATTGCATTTCATCGGGGATGGACAACTCACCGGCTGCCTCTTCCAGCCAGGTCTCCCGATGACCGTTCCAACTGTCCAGATCCCACAATTCGAAGCGCCGCCCCTGGCCAACCAGCATGGTTTTCCTGTCGATCTGGGCATAGCTCCGCAGCTCCGGGGGAATCAACACCCGGCCATTGCCGTCCATTTCCAGTTCCCGGGCGTGCCCGATCAACAGACGCTGCAGGCGCCGGGTGCTGGGATTAAACGTCGGAAGCGCGGAAATCTGCGCTTCGATCTTTTCCCACTCGGGAAGCGGATAAATGAACAGGCACTTGTCGTGAATATCAATCGTGGCAACCAAACAACCGTTACAATCCGCCGACAGGGCATCACGATACCGGGCCGGTATCGCCATACGCCCTTTTGCGTCAAGGTTGATTGGGTTGTTGCCTCGAAACACATCCGTCTCCGGGTTATTGTTGGGATAGCGATCCACTTTTTCCCACTTTATCCCACATCGGAACACTATAGGCGTGCGCAAGTTGAAGTCAAGCGAAGAAATCGTCCAGAAAGGAGAAAAATGCGCTTAAATTTCGGTAACTTACAGAACCGAGTCAGCGCAGAATGGAAGCCCTGGAAATTAAAGCAATGAAAAACATTAGGCTGGTCTTGCAAGTTAAAGTAACTTGTAAGCAGAGAGATTTTTTTGGAATTTAGCTGTACGCTTTTTATACAGTTCGGAAATATAGAAACGCCCGACAACCAGTCAGCTGCGTTACCAGGCGTTTCCTCTGCCCAGCCAGCACCACCGGGTGCCAAGCGGGAGACAGGGCTCGCCGCCTGCCGACAACTCAGGTTCCCTCGGGTTCAGCCCCCTGCCTGATACCCTGTGGTTTCGGGTGACAGCGGGCCCGCCGGACAATCCGGCTTGGCGTAAGCCAGGCGCGTCAGCTGGCGGGTGTCGTGATAGCCGTCCAGGCCGTTCACCGCAAGTGTCCCGGCACGCTCCAGATCCAGATGACCGGTAGCCACGAGACAGTCATCGGGAACATCAATCAGCACCACCTCACCAACCACCAGCACAGTGTCATTAATCGCCAGCGTCTGGTGTTCCCGATAACGCATACCGATTCGAATCCGGGATCTCGCGACGAAAGGCGCGGGAAAGGCGTCCAGCCAGCAGGCTTCAAGCCCGCAGGCATCGAATTCCGACTGCTCCCTGGGGTATCGTGCAGAGGTCTGGTGGGCCTGGAGACACAGGTCCGCATGAACATGATTGAGGGTGTAGTGGCCGGTCTCCAGAATATTTTCCAGGGTATGGCGAGGTACCGAATGGGGGCGAATGACCATGGCCTTAAGCGGCGGATGCGCACCGATATGCACCACCGAACTGATCATCGCCAGGTTGGTCTGCCCCCCGGCACCGACAGTGCCCACAAGATTGGCACTGCTGAAGCCGGTCACCCCATTGATCAAATGGGTCCGGAAACGGCGCTCAAGAGCCTCTATATCGTTTTTGTGTAAAAGCACAACCGCCCCCTGAACAGATAGAGCGCCTTTTCTACCAGATATCGAAACCGGGCACAAAATGAACAAAGCCTGTACAAACGGTTTGGCAGATTAAAGTCGACGGAGTCCGCCTTGAATAAGCGGGACGCTCAGGCGGGCACTGTGCTAGATTTCCATAGGGGGTCATAACACCCGCCCGTTCCGGCCGGGCACCCGCCGATAACCAAAATGACAAGGAGTGCTTTATGACGACGCCGCTTGAATCCATCGCTGTTACCGGAGCCAGCGGCCATCTGGGAACAGCAATCGCCCTCCAGGCCCTCGACCGGGGCATGACCGTCTACGCGGGCTACAGCAGCTTCAAGCCGGACATTACCCACCCCCGGTTAACCTGGGTGCAAGGTGACCTGACCGTCGACGCCATTAAGCGTCTGTGCCGGAACGCCCGGGGGCTGATTCACGCCGCCGCCCGGATTTCCGTCCATGGGGACAAGGACGGCAGGGTAGTCAAAACAAACGTCGAGGGCACCCGAGCGGTTCTGGAAGTTTGCAGTGCCCTCGACATTCCCCTGGTGCACGTGAGCTCCGCAGGTGCCGTCAGGGAGCATCCGAGGGACCAGCCCATGGACGAAACCCGACCCTTGAAAGGCGCGGAAGCACCGGCGTACGACTACAGCAAGGCAGTCTCTGAACAGTTGGTCAGCGACGCTGCAAAAAAGGGAGAAGTGCACGCCTCGATCGTGCGTCCGTCCGGCATCTTTGGCCAACCGGACTACCGGGGGTCAATCATCACCATTATGGTGAGGGAAATCTACGAAGGCAGGCTGCCGGCCCTGATCACAGGCGGCTATGACCTGGTGGATGTCCGGGACGTAGCCCTGGGGGCCCTGAACGCGTTGACCGATGGCCGCAACGGCGAAGTCTATATGCTCTCGGGTAGGTATATCACCCTGAAGGAGCTGGCCCGCAAACTGGAATCCATGGGCGGCGCCAAGGCCCCGATATGCATCCCCATTTCCCTGGTCATGGCACTGCTGCCACTGGTACGGCTCTACACAAAAGCGACAGGCAGTGGCGACTCGTTCACCAGGGAAGGACTGACGATCTTCCGGGATGGCCACCCGAACATGGTTTCAGACAAGGCGCGAGCTGAGCTGGGTTACCACCCCCGCCCGCTCGAGGACAGCCTCAACGACCTGATTACCTGGTGGCGGCAGGCCGAAAGCCCGCCGGCAAAAATGCCGGCATCCTGAGCCGGCATAGGCAAAAGACATAACCGGAGTCGGCCGATAAGCCGGGTTCTGTCGTGGACAATCATTCCTCTAGGCCGGGGATCACTCCCAGGCTCAAGCGACCTACCCGAATCCAGCGCGGGCCACGCCAATGGATTCCTATTTGGTCTTGCTCCGGGTGGGGTTTACCGTGCCGCGAACCGTTACCGGCCGCGCGGTGCGCTCTTACCGCACCCTTTCACCCTTACCTGATCCCGTCCGAAGACAGGCCATCGGCGGTCTGCTCTCTGCTGCACTTTCCGTGGACTCGCGCCCCCCAGGCGTTACCTGGCACCCTGCCCTATGGAGCCCGGACTTTCCTCCCCCCACCTCCGAAAACAGTCTGCGACAGCTTCCAGATCAGCGGGCGGCGATTGTCTGGCCGACTCCGGCTGCGCAGGGTACTCGCGGGTCGCCCGTTTGACAAGCGCCATCGGTGTGCGATCGACCTGCAGGGCGCCCGATGAAGCTCAACATCGAAAATCACCGCCACAGCGGCCGGCCGATTACCGGGTCTTGACCGACACCCCGGTTTCGAAACGCGTCCAAGAGGGAGCCGTTCCCCGTCAGGCAGCCCATACCCGACCTGCATTCTCTGCCTTCGGGCGCGGGCCAGCCAACCGGCGTGGTTATTTTGCCGCCGCCAAGGCCTGGGAAATATCGGCAATAATGTCGTCGATATGCTCAATGCCAATGGACAGCCGAACCATTTCCTCACTGACGCCCGCGCTCGCCAGCTCCGCCGGGTTCAACTGGCGGTGCGTGGTCGAGGCCGGATGGCAGGCCAGGGATTTGGCATCGCCGATATTGACCAGACGCAGAACCATTTGCAGGGCATCGATGAACCTGGCCCCCGCGGCCTGACCGCCCTTGATGCCGAAACTGAGAATGCCCGATGCGCGACCGCCGAGGATTTTCTGACACAGGTTGTTATAGCGACTTGATGGCAAGCCCGCATAGTTGACCCATTCCACCTGATCATGGGCCTCGAGATACTCCGCGACCCGCTGGGCGTTCTCGCAGTGCCGCTCCATTCGCAACCCCAGGGTTTCCAGCCCCTGCATGATCTGGAAGGAATTCATGGGCGATATGGCGGCGCCTGTGTTGCGCAATGGCACAACCCGGCAACGGCCAATAAACGCCGCCGCACCCAGCGCCTCGGTATAGACCACCCCGTGGTAGGACGGATCGGGTTCGTTGAGCATCCGGTAACGGACCCTGTCTGCGGTCCAGTCGAACTTTCCGGAATCGACAATGACGCCACCGATAGAGGTCCCGTGGCCACCGATGTATTTGGTCAGGGAGTGCACCGCGATATCGGCGCCCAGATCGAACACCCGACACAGAAATGGGGTAGCCACGGTGTTATCGACCATAAGCGGAATGCCATGGCGATGGGCAATCGCCGCCAGGGCCGGTATATCAACCACGTTGCCCGCGGGATTACCGATGGATTCACAAAACAGGGCTTTGGTCTTGTTGTCGATCAAGGCTTCAAGGCCCTGATGATCGTCAAACGAGGCAAACCGCACCTCGATGCCCTGCGCCGGAAAGGTGTGGGCAAAGAGGTTGTAGGTGCCGCCGTAAAGCTGGGTAGTACTGACAATATTGTCACCGGCACGGGTGATGGCCTGAATCGCATAGGTGATCGCCGCCATGCCCGAGGCTACGCACAGGGCACCTACACCGCCTTCCATGGCCGCCAGCCGCTCTTCGAGCACCGCCGTGGTGGGATTCATGATCCGGGTATAGATATTACCCGGCACAGCCAGGTTGAACAGGTCCGCCCCGTGCTGCGTATTGTCGAAGGTGTAGGACGTGGTCTGATAAATCGGTGTGGTTGCCGCGTGGGTGGTTGGATCGCCCTGGTAACCGGCATGCAGGGCCACGGTTTCGAGTTTCATGTCATCTCCTTGTTGTTGTTTTGCGTCGTTAGGACTGAGCCGAAACGGGCGACTGGTGCGCTCAGTCTTTCAGTGCCAGGGCCCGCTGATAGAGGTCATTTTTGCTGCCACCGGTAATCTTTGCCGCCAGCGCAGCCGCCTGCTTCAGGGGCAACTCCGCCATCAGCAGGGAAAGAATACGCACCGCTTCGGCGTCATCGTATGCCTCGAGGGCGGTTTCTGCACCCCGCACGATGACAACAATCTCACCCCGCTGCTGATTGCCATCCTCGCGAACCCGTTCGATAAGCACCTCGAGAGGCGCAAAAATCAGTGTCTCGTGGGCCTTGGTCAATTCCCGGGCCAGCAATGCCTCCCGCCCATGCCCGAACAGCGTCGCCATGTCCTCGAGGCTGACCAGTACACGGTGAGGCGCCTCGTAAAAAATGAGTGTCCGGGTTTCCGACTGCAGTGATTCCAGCACCTTGCGGCGCTGCCGGGATTTGGCCGGCAGAAAGCCTTCGAAGGCAAAGCGATCGCTTGGCAACCCGGCGGCAGACAACGCCACAATCGCCGCGCAGGGGCCAGGAACAGGGATGATGCCAACCCCCAGGGCCCGGGCGTCACGAACCAGGCGATAGCCGGGATCGGAGATCAACGGCGTCCCGGCGTCGGAAATCAGGGCGATGTCACTGCCCTGCACCAACAGATCGAGAAGCCGCTGGCTCTGGCGCGTGTCGCTGTGGTCGTGATAGGGAATCATTGGCGTATCGATGCCGAAGTGATCGAGCAGACGGCCACTGTGCCGGGTATCTTCCGCGGCAATCCAGTTCACCTGTTGGAGAACCGCCAGAGCGCGGGGTACCATATCCGCCAAATTACCAATCGGTGTTGCCACCACATAGAGGTTGCCCACTTTGTCCACTCGTACCTCGTCACCATCGATTCTCTGGCGCTGCCTGGCCGGCCTCGCCTGCATCGTAGTCCTGGCCAGTTGCTCGACGCAACCGACCCCTACAGGCGAAGAAGAATACACGACTCCCGAAAATCCGATCCAGTCGGCACAAGCGGAATTACAACTGGCGCAATCCCTGACCTCTCCGGAAAAGGACCAGCACCTGATCACGGCATCGGAAATGTTTTTCACCGCCGGTGAGCCGTCGGCGGCGGAAGAGGCCCTCAAGGAGGTCGATACCAACACCCTGACTATCCCCTGGCTGGCCCGCTATACCCTGCAGTATGCCGAGATCGCCAAGAACAGCGAACGCTTCTACCTGGCCCGCAGTCTGCTGGGCAACTCCGAACTGGCCCGGGAAATCGGCGCAGCCCCCCTGGACCAGCAACGCCGATGGCACGAATTGCGCGCGGAACTGTACGGCTTAATCGGTGAGCACCTGGCGAGCGCCGACGAGTACATCAAACTGGCGGCACTTTACGGGTCAAACCCGGATATCGCCGCCGTTCACGACAAAATCTGGCACCAACTCGGGCAGGTGCCGGGTCAACAACTGCGCAACGCCAGCCTGTTCACCACCGATGATATTCTCGAGGGCTGGATACAAATGGCCCTGTACTCCCGGGACGCCCGGGGGGATATCGCGCAGCAACTGGACTTGATCGCCGCCTGGCGCCGCGATCACCCCGAACACCCGGGTAGCCGGATACCGCCCACCAGCCTGACGCAAGCCGAAGCGGCCCGGGGCACACTGCCCCGCCACCTCGCCCTGCTGCTACCCTTGAGTGGCGAACTGGCCAGTGCCGGTGAAGCCTTGAGGGAAGGCTTTCTGGCCGCCTATTACCAGGCCCTTGCCAGTGGCAGCACAGTGCCCGCCATTCGCCTCTACGATACCGAAACCGGCGATATCAGCGCGCTTTATCAGCAGGCAGTTACCGACGGCGCCGACCTTGTTGTCGGCCCGTTGAACAAGGACAAGCTGGCCGCGCTGATGGAACAACCCTCGCTGCCGGTGCCCCTGTTCGGGCTCAACTACGCCGACAATACCCACAATCGCCACGACAACCTCTATCAGTTCGGCTTGTCGATCAGCGATGAAACCCGCCAGCTCGCCCAGCAGGCCTGGATTGACGGCCATCGCTCGACACTGGTCATCAAGCCCGACATTGGCTGGGCGGAATCCGGAGCCGGCGCCTTCGACAAACAATGGCACGCGCAGGGTGGCACGATTCGGAAGAGCCTGAACTACAGCCTCAGCAGCCCCGACTACAGCGAGTTGCTTCGCGATGCGCTCTTGATCAATGACAGTCAGGAGCGCATTACCCGCCTTCAGCGCACGCTCGGCAAAACGGTCAATAGCGTGCCGCGCCGGCGTGGCGATATAGATATGATCATGCTGTTCGCCTACCCGGAGCAGGGTCGCCAGCTCAAGCCTACCCTGGATTTTCTCTACGCGGAAAACCTGCCGGTATTCGCCACCTCGCACATCTATGAAGGTCGCCATAATCCGAGCCAGGACCAGGATCTCAACGGCATCCGTTTTACCGCTATGCCGTGGACGATTCCGTCCCTGGCGGAAAGCGGCATACGCCCCTATCAACCCATGGCAGCGGCCTACCGCAACCTGTTTGCCATGGGTGTGGATGCGTACCGACTGCACCAGTGGCTGGCACTGCTCAAGGCACTGCCCGACAACACTCTCCGGGGACAAACGGGCACCCTGGCGATGGCGGCTGAAAATCGACTGGTGCGAACCCTGCCTCTGGCGCAGTTCGAGAACGGCCGGGTGGCCCTTGCTGCCAGCGCCCTGGCAGAGCAGCAGTGACGGGCTGGCTCAAGACTATCCGCAGCAAGCCGTCCGCCTCGAAAAGCGGAGAGCGGGCTGAACAGGTGGCAGGGGATTTTCTCCGCCGCCAGGGCCTTAAGGTGGTGACGACAAATTACCGGTGCCGGGGCGGCGAAATTGATCTCGTCGCCCGGGATGGTCAGACCCTGGTATTTGCCGAGGTACGCCTGCGAAATCACCGCCAATTCGGCGGCGGTGCCGCCTCCGTCGACTGGCGAAAACAGCAAAAGGTGATCGTCGCCGCCCGACACTATCTACAGGCCCTGTATGCCTCCGATCCCCCGGAATGCCGTTTCGATGTCCTGTCACTGTCATCCGCGCCTGAAAAAAAACCGCCGTATAACGTAGAATGGATCCCCGACGCGTTTCGCCCCGACGATTGATGGTTCAACCGAGCATGATGGAACAGCAGGTAATCGATAGTTTCAACCAGAGCATTGAAGCCAAGATGAACGCTGGCGAGGGGCTGGTATACCCGATCGTCGGCAGCGCATCGCTGATTGTCGAGGCGCTTTTGTCGGGCAACCGGATTTTTTCCTGCGGCAACGGGCTGTCCTCTACCCTGGCGTCAACCCTGAGTTATCTGCTTCTGAACCAGTTCCGGATTGAGCGCCCGGGCTTTGCGGCCCTGTGCCTGTCGACCGACTCTGTGCTGAACACCGGTCTCAGCCAGCAGACCAATTTCACGGAAATTTTCAGTCGCCAACTGCGCGCACTCAGTCATGGGGGCGACATACTGGTAACCTTCAGCACCAATCACAACGCCAGCAATCTGGTGCAAGCCATCCAGACTGCTCACGACCGGGAAATGACCGTCATCGCCTTCACCGGCCCCGGTGACAATAACGTCTCCGCCTTGTTGACCGGCGAAGACATAGAAGTACGCGTCGAGGCACAGGATCCCTACCGGATTCAGGAGATTCAACTCCTGTCCCTGTTTACCCTGTGCGAACTGATCGAATCACAACTCTTTGGAGGATAATGCGTGAAAAACGCTCTGGCCGCCGCTCTCTGCCTGATCATGTTGACGGGCTGCACCACCATCATCCACGAGATCCGTGATGAACCTTTCCAGCCGGACCCCACGCGCACCAGCCTGGGTGCCGACCTCGACGACTTTCAGATCGAAACCGCGGTCGGGGTGAATATTAAAAAGGCCCACCCGCAACTGGAGTCTGCCCATGTCAATGTGCATTCCTTCAATAGCGTGGTGTTGCTCACCGGCGAGGTCGCCAACGAGAATCTGCGCGCCCTCGCCGGCGAGACGGCGCGCCGGTTCCGCGGTGTCCGTCAGGTGCACAACGAACTCCAGGTACAGCCCGAAACCTCGCTCACCATTCGCGCCGGGGACAGCTGGCTGACCACCAAGGTGAAGAGCAAACTGATCGCCAACAAGGGGCTGGATTCAAGCAAGGTGAAAGTGGTAACGGAAAATGGCGTGGTCTATCTGATGGGCCTGGTATTTCCCAGGGAGGCCGATATCGCCACCCAAATCGCCCGCACCACCAAGGGCGTGCGCCGGGTAGTGAAAGTATTCGAATACCCGGACCAGTGACGCCCCGGGACGGGCCGCTGACAACATGCCGGAGTAACAAGGTTACTGATGGGCCGCCGGTTTTTCGCCCTCTAATATCTTGATCTTGCGGGCAGTTTTACCCGGGGTATTGCTTCGACGGGCCAGCGACAGGTAAAGTGAGGGCAACACAAACAGTGTCAGCAGGGTAGCGCTGAGGACACCGAAGAAAATCACCACGCCCAACACATAGCGGTTTTCAGCGCCGGCTCCGAAGGCCAGCAATAGCGGTACGGCGCCAAACATGGTGGTGGTGGATGTCATCAGAATGGGCCTCAAACGCTGGCGGGCGGAGAGGATCAACGCATTTTCAAAGATCTCGCCCCGGTCCCGCAACTGGTTGGCGAACTCCACAATCAAAATGCCATTCTTGGCCGCAAGGCCGATCAGCATCACCAGTCCGATCTGGCTAAAGATATTGAGGGTCTGGCCGGTAATATACAGCCCAATCAGTGCCCCGACGATGGCAAGGGGCACGGTCAACATAATAATAAGCGGGTGCAGAAAGCTCTCGAACTGGGCGGCCATAACCAGGTACGCCACCAATAGCGCAACAGCGAACACAAACACCACAGAACCCCCGGCACGAATATACTCAAGGGATTCCCCCTTGTAATCCAGCGATGCAGAGGCAGGCAAATCATTGCGTACAATCGTGTGTACCGCGTCCAGGGCTCTGTCCAGGGTGTAGCCTGGCGCAATATCGGCGCTCAGGGTCAATGCCCGCCGTCGGTTGTAGCGGGGCAACTCCGGCGATACCGCGCGCTCCTCAATGGTGATCACATTGGCCAGAGGAATCAGCTCCCCGGAACGATCGGAACGCACGTAGATATGCTCCAGGTCGGACGGCGATCGGAAGTCTGCCTGTAGCCCCTCCAGAATCACGTCATATTCCTCACCCCGGTCCAGATAGGTGGTGACCCGCCGGGATCCCATGAGCGTTTCCAGTGTCCGCCCGATGTTGGTGATGGTAACCCCCAGATCGGCAGCCCGGGCCTGGTCTACCCTTACGAGGAGCTGGGGTGCATTAACCATAAAATCAATATCGATATTGCGCAGAACCCCATTGTCCTGCGTAGCGGCTAGCAGAATCTCCCGCCATTGTCCCAGCTCTTCATAGGTGTCGGCGCCGATCACCACCTGCACTGACTGGGTTCCACCACCGCCGAGACCTGAATAGGGAAAAACGAAAATGCGTCCGTCCGGCACCCGGTGCAGGGCCTTGTAGATTTCCTGCCTCAGTTCCGCGCTGGTGAAATCCCGGCTCTCCCAGGGTTCGAGCCCCACTGACAAAAGTCCCGTATTCGCCGGATTACCGGCAACGAAAAAGGACGGCGCCCGCAACAACAAACGGTCCAGTTTCCACTCCTCGAAATGGCTGAGGACGATATCCTCAATCTGCGCAAGTGTGTCGCTGGTTTTTTCAAAACTGCTACCCTCGGGGCCACGAAAGCTGATGATCACGTTGCCGCTGTCCTCTTCCGGAGCAAACTCCGATGGCAGATACATCATGAGCACAGCAATCAGAACGGCCACCACTGCCAGAATACCAAAGCTGTACAACGGCGATTTACCCTGGCGTCGCAACACTGCTTCGTAGCCTCGTTCAAACCGGGAAAGCATGGATTCCATCAAGCCGGCGCTGTGCTCCCGCCCGCTGAAAACCCTGGAGCACAAAACCGGCGAGAGGGTCAGGGCTACAAAACTGGAAAACCCTACAGCCGCAGCGATGGTCAGCGCAAACTCGATAAATAACCGCCCGGTATTACCTTCCAGAAAAACCAGAGGCACAAACACCGATATAAGCACCAGGGTGGTCGCAATGACCGCGAAACCCACCTCCCGAGCGCCGTGATACGCAGCCAGCAACGGCGCCTCGCCCCGTTCAATACGTCGATAGATATTTTCCAGCACAACAATGGTGTCATCCACCACCAGTCCAATCGCCAGCACCAGCGCCAGCAGGGTAAGAATGTTGATGGTAAAGCCCATGGCGTAGACGAAAATAAATGCCGCAATCAGCGAAATGGGCACGGTCAGCGCCGGAATAAGGGTCGCCCGGGCTGTTCCCAAAAACAGGTAGATCACCAGTATTACCAGGGCAAGGGCGATGCCCAGGGTATTGTAGACTTCCCGCACCGAGCTGCTGATGTACACGGATGAATCAAAGCTGTTTTGAATTTCCAGCCCTGGGGGCAGGGTCTGATTGATCTGGGCAATGGCCTGACGGGCCCGCTCTGCAACATCGACGGTGTTGGCCTGTGACTGCTTGACAATACCCAAGCCCAACATGGTGACGCCGTTGCGGCGGAAGATATTTTCGTCATCGGCAGCCCCCAGGGTGACTTCCGCCACTTCGTCCAATCGCACCAGATGGCCGTCGTCGCCGCGGGCAATGACCATGCGGGCGAAATCCGCCGGGGTCTTGTAGACCGGATTGATCCGGGCGCTGAAATCCCGGGTTTGCGATTCCAGGTTACCGGCGGGCAACTCCACATTTTCCGCCCTGATAACGTTCTCGACATCATTGACCGTCAGCCCGCGAGCCGCCAGCGCCTGCCGGTCCAGGTATATACGCATCGCATATTGCCGCTCGCCACCGATCACCACCCGCGCGACACCATCCACCACCGACAGGCGGTCCAAAATCACCCGCCGCGCATAGTCCGACATCTCCAGTTGCGACATACTGGTGCTGACCAGATTGAACCACATGATTGCCCGGGCATTGGTATCGGCCTTGGAAACCCTTGGCGCATCTACTTCCTGGGGCAATTGATCAAGGGCGCGACCAATGGACTGCTGAACATCGTTGACTGCCGCCTCCACATTGCGACTCAGCTCGAACTCGATCGTAATGGCTGAATAACCGTCCCGGCTGGTTGAGCTGATGTACTTGATACCTTCGATACCACTCAGCTGATCTTCGAGCACCCGGGTAATCTTTGTATCGACGATATCGGCGGAGGCACCGCGGTAATCGGTGGCAATGCTGACTATAGGGGGGTCGATATCAGGATATTGCCGCAGGGGTACCTTGCTGAACGAAACAACGCCGAACACTACCAGGAGCAGGTTGATGACAATGGCGATAGTGGGCCTTTTGACGGCGATATCCGACAAAATCATCGCGTCTTCACCCGCCTGATCCCGCTGGGGATACCTGCATACCTTCGCGGACTTTCTGGGTGCCCTCTGCAACAACCCGGTCACCGGCATCGAGACCCGAAAGGACCTCGACAATTGCACCTTGGCGAACGCCGCTGTCCACTACAACTCGGTGAATACGATTGTCACTGTCCAGACGATAAACAAAACGGGTTGAGCCCTCCAGCTGGATAGCCTGCTCATCCACTACCAATGCCCGGCGCTCGGCGCTGACCAATCCGACAGCGAGCAACATGCCCGGTTTCAGTTTGTGCTCCGGATTGGCAAGGCTCGCCTGGACTTCAACGGCCCGCGTCGCGGCATCAACCCGCGTACCCACACTGGTTATACGGGCCTCGAATATTTCACCGGGATAAGCAACTGAACGACTGGTCACAGCTTGTCCGGGGTTTAACCGTCCTACCCAGCGCTCCGGAACCGAGAACGTCAATTTGAGCGTATCGATAGCATCCAGGGTGGTGATCAGGGTTCCCGGCGTCACCAGGGTCCCGGGGCTGACCCGACGCACACCCAGGAAACCGGAAAACGGCGCCCTGATAATAAAGTCGTCCAACTCGGCACGCGCCGCTGCCAGTCGTGCTTCACTGGCGGCAACCTTTGACTGTTGCTCATCCAGCAGGGTTTTGGAAACCGCATCGCGCTTGTCCAGCGCCAGGTAGTGACGCAATAACCGGCGGGCCTCCCGCAGGTTCACCTCGGCTTCCTGAAGCGCGGCCCGTTGACGATCGGCGTCGAGCTCGACAACAACGTCGCCTTTTTCAACAGAGGTGTTGTCCCGAAAATGCACGGCGTCCACCTTGCCGGTGACCGTCGCGGTAATATCCACCGCCTCCCAGGCCCGGGTTGTTCCGAGAGCTTCCAGACGCTCGAAAACAGGTTGATGTTGCACCTCGTGAACAGAGACTACCGGAGGCAGCAGCCCGGGGGGAGTATCGGGCGCCGAACTGAACTCTGGCCAAAACCAGTAAGCGACGATAGCAGCGACAAACAGGCCCAGAAGGATTTTTTTCAACCGTACAAGACTCCGTCACCCGCCAGGTCCGACTGATTATTGGTGACAGTTGATGACAGACCTCGCGCACAAATTCATTGTACACGGCAACGGTGAAACGGCAACGGCTCCGCATTCAGAGTCCGTCGCAATCCGAAAAATTTACGGGAATTTACATTTCCCGGTGCGACCGTCACCGGGCTTCAACGGTCAGATCCCGAGGCCGGCAAAAAAAGCCCGCAGGCTGTCGGCACCTCCCTCTTCCCAGGCTTTCAACGCTGCGGTGCCAATAATGGCGAGGTCGGCACGCCCGCGCAGGAAGTCAATATCCGACTTGCCACTGACACCGAACCCGACGCCGATGGGCAACGATGTGTGCTCCCGGCAACGGGCCAAAAACCGGTTGAGGTCATCTGACATATCCGTCTTGGTGCCTGTCACACCCTTGCGTGCGACGGCATAAACCATGCCTTCGGCGACGGCACCCAGACGGGCCAGGTTGCGGTCCGTACTGGTCGGCGTCATCAGCACGACCGGGGCCAGCCCCTGGGCTTTTGACAGACGGTGCAGTTCCTCCGCCTCTGCGACCGGCAGGTCGGGGAGTATGTAACCACAACCACCGGCGGATTTCAGACGCTCGAGAAAGGTCTCGGCGCCCATTTTAAAAACCGTGTTGTAGTACCCCATCATGAGGACCTTGAAGGGGAAGTGCGCGGCGACCTTTTTCATGAATTCAAAGCACGCCGCCGGTGTCACGCCCGCCCGCAACGCCAACTCATTGGCGCGCACAAACAGGGGCCCGTCGGCGCTTGGCTCGGAGAAGGGGAATTGCAGTTCGACCACATCGACATCGAACTCCGCCATAATCTCCAGCTCTCGCCAGTTGTCCTCGAACGAAGGGTAGCCACACACCACGTGGGTCATGACCAGCAGGTCTTTCTTCGCTTTGCGCTCGCGCAGATATTGTTCAAGGCCCACCGGTTACGCTCCGTATTCCGCGGCTTTCTTGCCGATAAATTCTTTCCACTTTCTGTCGTCGAGGGCATCGGCGATGGTGAAAATGTCTTTATCCCCCCGTCCGGACTGGTTGATAAGAATAATCTCGTCCTTGCCCATGGATGGAGCCTCTTCAATGGCCTTGGCAAAGGCATGGGTACTCTCGAGGGCGGGAATCAATCCCTCGGTGCGCATCACCAGGGTCAGCGCCTCGCGCACTTCTTCGTCCGTCGCGGCGGTGAANCGCACCTTGTCGTTCTCCCANAGNTGGACAAGAATCGGATTGACGCCGATATAGTCGAGGCCCGCGGCGATGGAATGGGTCTCCAGCATNTTNCCNTTGTCGTCCTGNAGAAAATAGGTCTTAAAGCCCTGGGCGACGCCAACTGAGGCATCCGGATACGCCAGNCTGGCGGCATGGGCACCGGACCCGGGTCCGTAACCACCCGCCTCACAGGCCACCAGCTCGACACTTTCCTCGTCGAGGAAACCCTGGAAAATGCCGATGGCGTTGGAGCCGCCGCCGACGCAGGCATAGACGCGGTCCGGCTGGCGACCGGCCACCTGGACAATCTGCTCCCTGGCCTCGATGCCGATAATCGATTGAAAGTAACTGACCATTTCCGGAAACGGGTGCGGGCCACAGGCGGTGCCGAGCACATAATGGGTGTCGGCCATGTTTGTGACCCAATCCCGAAGCGCCTCGTTGATGGCGTCCTTGAGGGTTTTCTGGCCGTCTTCCACCGCCACGACGTTAGCACCCATGCGCTCCATCCAGAATACATTGGGGCGCTGTCGGGCGACGTCGATTGCCCCCATGTAGATGGTGCAGTCAAAACCAAAACGCGCTGCCATGGTGGCCGTGGCGTAGCCGTGTTGACCGGCACCGGTTTCGGCGATAACGCGGGTTTTACCCAGTCGTTTGCAGAGCAGTCCCTGTCCCAGGACGTTATTGATCTTGTGGGAGCCGGTGTGGTTGAGATCCTCCCGCTTGACGTAAATTCGGGCACCACCCAGGCTGCGGGAAAGATTCTCCAGATAGGTCACCGGCGTCGGGCGTCCGGAGTAGGACTGCATCAGTTGCACGTACTCCTGCCAAAACCCGGGATCCCTCTTGCAGTCGGCAAAGCACTGTTGCAACTCTTCAATGGTGGCGGAGAGAATTTCCGGCAGAAAGGTACCGCCGTACTGGCCGTAGTACCCTTCGCGGCCGTCGGCAAAATCAAAAATAGACATAGGGTCACAGGGTGAGCGAAATGAGGGCGATATCTTAGCCAACGGAACCCCCCCGAACAAGTTCGGGGGCGAGCCATTTACTCCAGACGTGAAAAGAACGTTTTCGGCAATACCTTGCGCAGTTCCGCGATGCCGCTGCGCGCCATATTCTTGTCAACCTCGTGTACCACAAGCTTGCGCACATGGCTGTTGAGCGCACCGCGAACATGGCCGAGAAAATCGGGCGCGGCGATCAGGGCGAGCTTGCTATAGGCCCCGGCATTGCGTCCCTGGTCGAGGATACCGGCCACTTCACGGGCAAAGGCGCCGGCTTCCTGGGTCTTGACACTGGTATGGGGTTCGAACCGGTGGTGGTTACCGGCACTGCCCGTATTGCTTCCGGGCAGGTCCGTGGTTATATCCCGCTCGTGGAGACGGGACGCCTCGTGCACGAGATCGTGCACCTCCACGATCTTTTCCAGGGAGAGATCCGCCTGATAGATTTTTGCCCGACTGCTTTCCGCGACCAGAATCCAAACATTATTCATCGAGAACCTCCCTCGGGTTAAGAACTGTCATGTAACCGCATTATTTAACGTAGCACATCCGTCGCCACAGGGATCAACCGCGAATACCTGTCCTGCTCCCTATGGCTAAGGGTCAGCGGGCAGGCGCCGGTGTTCGAGGGCGGGCATCTTCGAGCGCATGCGCGCCTGCCCGTCGAGGTCCAGCTCGGCAGTGGCAAATCCCTCTTCGTCTTCCAGGCCGGCAATGACCCGGCCCCACGGATCAATGATGGCAGATCCTCCCCAGGTGGGGTTTTTCGGATCCGCGCGATTTGCCATATTGGCGCCGAGGACAAAACACAGGTTTTCGACGGCGCGGGCACGCAACAACAGCTGCCAGTGCGCCTCGCCAGTGGCAGCGGTAAAAGCGGATGGAGCCGCCAATACCGTCGCCCCCAGTTCAGCCTGGCGACGATAGAGTTCCGGAAACCGGAGGTCGTAACAGACACTCAGGCCCAGGGTGACGGGGGGCACCTCGACGGTGATCACATCCTCGCCGTGGCGATAGTCATCGGACTCCCGGTACTGGCGGCCGGTCGCCTCCACGTGCACATCGAAAAGATGAATTTTATTGTAGCGCGCTACCTGCCGACCGTCCGGCGAAACCAGCAGGGACGCCGCATAGGGTTTTGCGCCGGGTTCGTCGGCGATGGGAATGGTGCCACCCAATAGCCACACCCTGTGGGAACGGGCAATATCGCTAAGGAATCGTCGGGCTGGTCCGTCTGGCGTTGCCTCTGCGCCGCCGGCTTCGAAAAGATCTTTTTGGCCGAAATACCCGAAATTTTCCGGCAACACCACCAGTGTTGCGCCGGCGCCAGCGGCACAGGCGACCCAGTGTCCGGCACAGGCAAGATTACCGGCCAGCCCCCTGTCACCGCGCAACTGAATGACCGCTGCTTTCATGACAACCCCTACTCGAATTTCCCTTTGTCGCTGAAAATCCGGTCTACCTCCAGCTCAGGATCCTCCCAGCTACCCGTGACCCGGTAACTGATGCTGGACAGCTTGTCGACCTGCTTTTCAAACAATTTGCCGGTGAGGTAGACCCCCGCCGCGGCGGGCAGTCCACCGACCAGACCTGCCACCCAGGGCAGGTTGGTACCTACCGGCAGCGTTGCCACCAACCGCGCGTTGAGCAGCTCCCGCTCCAGATCGAGACCGCCCAGCAGACGAATTTTGCCCGACGGCATGGACACCACGAGCGGCTCATCGAACTCAACCATCCCCCGATCAAACGCCAGGACGCCCTGAACACGATCGAAACTTACACCCTCGTTGAACAGGTCGGTAAAGTCAAACCGCAAACGTCTCAACCAGGTATCGAAATTGAGCAGACTCACCAGCCTGAAAAAGGTATTGGTGGCGACATTCGTGGCCCGGTAAAACTGGCCGTCCTCCATATCGAGACCGATATAGCCCCTGAGTGCGAGCGCGGTGAAATCCCAGGGCTTGGCATGCCAATTGAGGTCGGCAAAAAATACGGCGGCGTCTGTGTCGAGGGCACGGGGCAGTTGCCAGCGGGCGAAGACGTCGCCGATGCTGCCCATCGACAAGGTGCCGGCAAAACTGGAAACGGTCTGGCCGTCGTCGAGCTGCCGCCACGTCAACCGGGCACCGGCAATGTCATCGGCGACCGGGGCACCCAGAGTAATTCCCCTGATGGTCCCGGTGATATCGTGAAAATCCACGCCATCGGCCCGCCGGGAGGAAACGAAGGCCAGATTGCCGAGTCGCTCATCGCCCCAAAAAAGATTGTCCACGGCAAAATCCAGGGCGGGGATGTCACCCGGCACCAGGCGTTCGAGGAACCCCGGGGGGTTGGCGTCCCCGGCCGAATCTTCCGTCGCAGTTGCCGTCGGGCGAGGCAGGACCAACCTTTCGAGGCGCAGTTGCAGTGCGTCGTTATCGGTCATCACCCGTCCGCCGGCGAGATCACTGTCGATGTCCAGGTGCCAGCCCCCATCCACCCGCTGACCGCCAATAGCCGTCGCCCCCAGGGCAATATCGCCGAGGGAAAACTCATCGACCTGGAAATCGAGCCGGATCTTCAACCCCCCGGTCGGCATGTCCTGCTCGCTGTCACCGGACAGAAAAGGCTGCCACCGCCGCCAGTCGAAGGTGGCCAAGTGGCCGGCAATCAACAGTCCGGGGCTATCCGGCAGGGTCGGGGTATCGCCGGCCAGACTGATGACGCCCCGGTCAAAGCGCCCCTGCTCGGTCTGCCACCGGGCATCGACGAGATCGCCCCACTGTATCCGTGACCGCTGGCGGTCGCCGAACGCCATGGACAGTTCAATGGGTAGCGCCATTGCCGCCGCTTTGCCATAGGGGGCTGGCAGATCAACGGTAAGCCCCTCGCCGGATGATGCCAGTGCCAGCTGCGGCTCCCCCTGACCCGCAGGGGGCACCAACAAGTGGCCCGCCACGGCAGTCGAACCGGTCAGGTATTTCTCGAAGCGGCCCAAATAGGTATCCAGCCCGGCTACCGTCACAGTACCGGCGAGATCGACCCTTACACCGTGCTCGCCTGTCTGCACTGACGCGCTCAAGTGCTGGCCCAGGAATTCGCCCTCAAGACCGGCGCTGCTCAAACCTTCCTCGAGGTCATAGACCAACGCACCCTGAATATTCCTGATATCAACCGGGGTTTCGCCCAGGGACAGCCGGGTGTCATTGAGTACCGCTCGGACCCGGTAATGCTCGCCGCTCTGCTCGCTCGCCAGGGGGATCGCCAGATCGAGCAGAAAGTCCGCCTGCCCCCGCACTCTCCACCCCTCGAGGTCGGGGATCCGCTCCCCGACGGGACTGTCCCTGAGCAGTTCCAGGGCATCCCCCGCGTCCGCTCGCAACCTGCCGTCCACCCTTAACAGGGAGGTCGGTCCACCCACCGGCAGACTGACATGGGTCTCGACCACCTGCGCATTGGCAAGGTTCGCCCCTTGCGCCCAGACATCGACACGACCGTCGTCGACCAGCAGCGTGGCATCGAGATTCGACAGAGCCGGCCAGCCCGGCTGATAGTCAAGTTCGGCATCGCGGACCCGGGCATAGACCTGGACGGTCCGCCCGGCACTGTCTTCCTTGCGCAGCGATCCGCGCCAGATAAAGCCCGCTTCCGGGATCATCCCCGTGCCCAGGGCCCGGTCGAGCCATCGGCGCAAACCGGGATTCAACACAGAGGGCAGGTAGCGCTCAACGTAGGCTGCATCACTGTCCCGCATGGTGACAGTCAGGGTCATCTCCGGCGTACCGGCTTCACGCCGGGTGGGCAGGTCAAGGAACAGGTGAACCGCTCCGGTGCCCTCCTCACCGATTACCGAGATAGGACCGCTGGTGACCCTTACCCGATCGTCCTCCGGCGACCATTGCCAATCGACCCTGCCGCGGACAGCGCCGTAGGGCATATAGTCGTCGTATACCCTGGGATAGTGCAGTGCCAGTCCTTGCCGACTGTCGAGTTCGACAACACCAGTCCGGCCCGATGTCTGAAAATAACCACTGACGCCCCGTGCCGCCGGCGCGTTGCGCCACGACGAAATACTGACATCCTCGAGATTGCCTTTGGCCATTACCGACATCGGACGCCGGCTGAAATCGAGATCGAATACCAGGTTGCGTACCGTCCCCGCAGGGTTCAAGGCCGAGAGGACCTGCCGGGCCTTTCCGGTCAAGGTGCCGGTTTCCAGTAGCAAACCATTGAGGGTTGCCAGATTCACGCGGTCAACGGCGACATCCAGCTCGCCCCAGCGGCGACCGACCCGCTGCCTAAACTGCATATCCAGGGGCTCTATGGGTTGCTCGCCCCAGGTTCCCCGCAAGCCCCGGAGGGCAAAACCCCAGTCGTTGCCCGTATCGTACCAGCCGCTGATCTCGGCGCTGAGGTCGCGAAGCGGCGGCACATCATGCTGCCAATTGAGCGGGACTTCCGCCGCGGCGAACGTGCCCCGACCGTCGACCAGCCGGTTATCGCGCCAGTCAAACCAAAAGGCCAGATCCAGATCGGTTTCGATATCCCCCACCCGAGCCACCTGTTCCGGAAACCAGCGGCTGACGATGGCACTGATATTGTCGGCAAAATTGAGCCGTTGCAGTCGCAGGTAGCCGCGCCCCGTGAACGTTTCGCTGTCCGCCGGGTCACCGCGCCCCTCAAAGATCAGCTGCGCGGCCTCATCGCCGTCCCTGGCGAGGGCCAGACTGGCTACCGTGCGGTGAAAATCGCCCTGATTCTCGGTCTCCACCGACGATGCCATAAAGGTCGCCTCGGAGCCGGAATAAAACCGCACCACCAACTCGGCATTGTCGATGGTGAAATCGCGGGTGTAGAACATCAGGTCCTGGACAAGGGCGAGCCCACCCTGACCGGAGCCGAGTCGATGACCGCCAACCGACCATCGGCCCTTGGCATCTTCGATCAGTATGATTTTGACGTCCTTGACGGACAGGGCGGACCAGACAGGACTGAGATTCAATACACTGCCTAGCAGGTCGAGCTGAGCGGAACCTCGGCCGATCGCAATGGCCTGCTCACCCGTCGGATCCAGGACGGTCAGCTCGCGCACGGCAATCACGGGCTTCAACCCCCGCCACCGGCCCAGAATCTCGCCGGTGCGAATCTCGAGGCCCAGCTGCCGGGAAAGGGCGGCGTTGAGTTGGGGCTGGTAGCGATTGACCAGCGGCAACAGCTCCCGACCCAACGCCACTATCAAAGCGGCGACGATAATGGCCAGTGCCGCCACCAGCCAGAGTTTTTTTATCACGCCGCCAGCGAGTTTTCGCACGTCCTACACCGGAATAATGTCGTACTGTTCCTGAGAATAGAGTGTTTCCACCCGGAATTGGATCGGTCGACCGATAAACTCCTCCAGATCGGCAATATTCGACGAATCCTCGTCCAGAAGCCGATCGATAACCACCTGGGAGGCCAGTACGAGAATTTTCTCGCATTCGAAGGCGCGGGACTCGCGCAGAATTTCCCGCATGATGTCGTAACAAACGGTCTCCGGGGACTTGAGCCGGCCCCTGCCCTGACACACGGGACAGGGTTCACAGAGAATCTGGCCCAGACTCTCGCTTGTCCGCTTGCGGGTCATCTCCACCAGGCCTAGCTCGGACACCGTGGTAATGCCGGTCTTGGCGCGATCGCGCTCCAGGGCCTTCTCAAGGGTTCGCATTACCTGGCGGCGATGCTCCAGGTCTTTCATATCGATGAAGTCGATAATGATGATGCCGCCCAGATTGCGCAGCCGGAGCTGCCGGGCGATCGCCGCAGCCGCTTCCAGATTGGTCTTGAAAATCGTCTCTTCGAGATTTCTGTGTCCGACGAAGCCGCCCGTATTGACGTCGACCGTGGTCATTGCCTCTGTCTGGTCAATGACAAGATACCCCCCGGATTTGAGTTGGACGGTGCGATCCAGGGCGCGATTGATCTCGTCTTCGATACTGTAGAGGTAAAACAGCGGCCGCTCCCCGGGGTAATGCTCCAGCAGGTGAACCATGTCCGGGTTTACCAGCTCGGCGAACTTGACCATGCTGGCAAACACCTCGCGGGAGTCAACGCGCACCTTTTCAACGTCAGTCCGGAGCATGTCCCGAAGTGCCCGCAGGGACAGCGGCATATCTTCATAGAGGCAGCTGATGGTCTGGCTGGACTTGATTCGGTCCTGTATGAGGCCCCATATGCGGTGCAGAAAAACCAGGTCCGCCCTGATCTCGTCGAGGCTGGCCCCTTCGGCCGCAGTGCGCAAGATATAGCCGTCGCGCAGCGGCTCCACCCCCGATTCGCTTTCGACGAACTGCTGGGCCTCGGCAATCAACTGCTTGAGGCGCTCACGCTCCTGTTCAGTATCAATCCGCTGTGATACGCCCACGTGGCCGACCTCGGGCATATAGACCAGATACCGGGACGATACCGACAGCCTTGACGTCAGCCGCGCACCTTTGCTGGCAATCGGGTCCTTGACCACTTGAACCACAACCATCTGCCCTTCACGCAAAAGCTGGCGGATATCCAGGCTGCCACCGCTGCGCTCCGTTCCGGGAGGGGGCACAATGTCGTCGGCGTGGAGAAAGCCCGCCTTGGCGAGACCAATATCGACAAAAGCCGCCTGCATGCCGGGCAACACCCGCACCACTTTTCCCTTGTAAATATTACCGACAATACCCCTGCGCCGGGCGCGCTCGACCGCCACTTCCTGAACGACACCGTTCTCCACCAGCGCCACACGGGTCTCCATGGGCGTGATATTGACAAGAATTTCCGAACTCATGGGCGGTGCGATTCTCCGGAAACCCAACAGGGCAGATCAAACAACTGTAACAGTTCCCAGGTTTCCGCCAAAGGAAGACCGACAACCGAGGAATAGCTTCCTTCGATACGGGAGACAAAAACCGACCCCAGGCCCTGGATTCCGTAACCGCCGGCCTTATCCCGGGGCTCGCCGGTGGCCCAGTAACGACGGCATTCCGGCGGCGTCAACCGCCGGAATTGCACCCGGGTCTCGACCAGCCGCTGTTCCCGCCTGCCTCCGTGGACCATGGCGACGGCCGTCAAAACGCAATGAGTCCGGCCGGAAAGCGCCATCAGCATGGCGACACAGTCCGATTCGTCCCGGGGTTTGCCCATCGCCTGACCGTCAATCACCACCGTGGTATCGGCACCCAACACCGGCAAGTCAGTGACCCCGTTAGAGGCTGCAACGGCTTTGGCCTCCGCCAGCCGGCTAACATAGTCACCAGGAGCCTCGTTGGGCAAGGGTGTTTCATCGACATCCGCCGACTGCACCGCGAACACTGCCCCGATCTGTTGCAGCAGTTCACGTCTGCGCGGCGACGCCGAGGCAAGGACAAAGGTCGGTCTCGTGGACATGGTGGTCTCCGTGTTACTTGCGAGGTTCTTGAGGCAGGTGTGCAGAGCCGCTAAGAGGGCCGGTAGAGCCAGTACATCAATCCCGCCATCAGCGGCCAGGCGAGTACCGACGTCACAACGGGGTAAAACATTTGCAGGGTATGGGCTTCTTTGCCTGCCATCAGGTAGATCAGCACCACGAGCATCTGATAGGCCAGTGCAAGACCGGAGACGACCACCATCTGGTGCCAAACCGTGAAATGGTGCATGCGCTCGCCCGCCAACTGCAACAGATAGGCGCAAACGAGCAGCCCCAACGCGTGCTGACCCCAGACGCCGTGGCCGACGATATCCAGCACCAGTCCGACGCTCCAGGCAAAACCCAGTCCCAGCGCGTGTGGCTCCCGCAATAACCAGAAAATCGTCACCATGAAAACCGGTAAGGGACGCCAGAAGTTGGCATCACCCCGAAGCGGGAAGAAATACACACCGAACGCGACAAGCAGGGTGATCCAGAAAAACCAGGAAGAAAGGGGTTTACTCATTGCCGTCCGGGCCTGGTTCGGCGTCCGAAGTTTGGCTCAAGGCTCCATCAGAGGAGTCCGCCTCCGGCTCATTCATGTAGGCGTCCACTTCGGAGAATACGAGCAGCAGATGGCGGCTGCGCTCGAGATTGGCCGCCGGTTCCACCTCCACCGTCATGAATGCCTCCCCGGGATCGCGGTGGATACTCAATACCGACCCCACCGGATAGCCGGCCGGAAAGCGCCCGCCCAGGCCGGAACTGACCAGCTGGTCGCCTTCGCGGATATCGACGGTGGGTGATACATAACGGAGGCTCAAGCGTCGGAA
>PABE01000158.1 GCA_002702725.1 Porticoccaceae bacterium | reverse complement strand
GGCAAAGATCGCCGCCTCGTCACCGCCGGTGCCCGCCCGGATTTCCAAAAACACGTTGCGGCCGTCGTCCGGATCCCTGGGCAACAGCAGCCGTTGCAATTCCGTCTCCATTTCTTCCCGGCGCCGCTCGCCTTCGCGTAGCTCCTCTTCGGCCATCTCGCGCATTTCCGCGTCGGCATCCTTGAGCAGGTCCCGGGCGCCATTGATATCGTCGAGCAACTGGCGGTACTGGCGGTATTGCAGTGCAAGGGCTTCGAGCTCGGCATATTCCTGGGACAGAGCGCGGAAACGGGGTTGATCCGAGATGACATCCGGCTCACCGAGCAGTTCCCCCACCTCCTGGTAGCGGTCGGTCAGGTGGTCGAGCTTTTGAAGAATTGACGATTTCATTTCTTTTCCTGGCAGCCCAGCTTGATATCAAACAATTCGTGGGCAAGGCGGATATGGTCATCGCGCCCCTCTTCCCCGGCCTGTTTCAGGCGCAGGGTGGGCGCGTGCAGCAGTTTGTTGGTCAGTCCCCGGGCCAGACCGGTGAGCACCTCCTCGGCGGATTGACCGCGGGAAAGTGCCGTCAGCGCCTTGTCGAGTTCGGCATCGCGGATATCCTCGACGCTCTGGCGAAAGGCTCGGATGGCGCCCACAGCGTTGAGGGCACGAAGCTGTTTTTGCCATTGCTCTACCCCTTCGTCGATGATGACTTCCGCATTGCTGGCGGCGCTTTGGCGGCTGCGGCGGTTTTCCTCGATCACTTCCTTGAGGTCATCAACGGTGTAGAGATAAACGTCATTGAGCTTGGCCACTTCCTGCTCGATATCCCGGGGCACGGCGATGTCGACCATGAACATGGGTCTATGTCGGCGCCGCTTCAGGGCGGACTCTACGGCGCCCTTGCCCAGGATCGGCAACTGGGAGGCGGTGGAGGAAATCACCACATCGGCGCGGTACAGGTTGTCGGGGATATCGGACAGCAAAATCGCCTGAGCACCGTAGTTGCGGGCCAACTCCTCCGCGCGGCTCAGGGTCCTGTTGGCGACCAAAATCGAGCCGATGCCTCTCTGGCGCAGATGCCTGGCAACCAGCTCGATGGTTTCCCCGGCGCCAATAAGTAGCGCGCTGACATCTGAGAGCTCGCTGAAAATCTGCTGCGACAGGCTCACCGCCGCATAGGCCACCGATACCGGGTTCTGGCCGATTGCCGTCTCGGTACGGATGCGCTTTGCAATGGCAAAGGTGTGCTGGAAGGCATTGTTGAGCAATGTTCCCAGGGTGCCGGTTTCGCGGGCCACGGTGTAGGCGGACTTGACCTGCCCCAGGATCTGCGGCTCCCCCAGCACCAGAGAGTCCAGTCCCGATGCGACACGTATCAGGTGTCGCATCGCGTCATCCCCGTGCAGCGCATAAGTGCAGCGGGCGAGGTCCTCAAGGGGCATCGAGACATGGTCTGCCAACCAGCGCAACAGGCGGCCATCCGTGCCCTCGACGGTGGCATATACTTCGGTCCGGTTGCAGGTGGACAGTATCGCCACTTCCTCGGCGCCGGCCGTTTCGTGCGCCGCCGACAGCGCTTCTGCCATATGCTCCGGAGCAATGGCAACACGCTCGCGCATGCTTACGGGCGCGGTCTGGTGATTGATGCCGAGAACAGTCAGATGCATTAACGGGCTAGTGATCAAAAGGGGGCTAAATTGTCCGGGTACCGGTTGTCAGTGGCAAGTATAAACGATGGGATCACACAAAAAACGTGCGCCAGGGCAACCAGAATCGCTATCTAACTGAAATATATCGGTTTACCTCACCCACCGCACAGCCGGATGCGAACCCTGCGCGGACAGGAAAATTTCCGCGCCCGAGAAGCCAAACGGGACAGAACTGTTACAATGACAGCCCTTTTTGCTGTCACGGGACCGCGATGTCTCCGCCGTCAACCGCCATCCTACGCCCTCTCGCGCTGATACTGGCCGCGCTGCTGGCTGGCTGCTCCGGCGCCCCTGAGCAGATTCCGGCAGCGCCAACGCCACGAACCGACGCCGCTGTTGCCGAGCCCCCTGTCCGACCGTTTCCCAGCGATACGCTCTACCAGCTTCTGGTGGCGGAATTCGCGGGCATCCGCGATCAGGCCTCGCCAGCGCTGGAAATCTATGTCGCACAGGGACACGAGACCCGCGACCCGGCGGTTATTGAACGGGGAATCCGTATCGCCACCTTTGTCGACGACAACGACGCGGTGCTCGACCTGGCCCGCCTGTGGGTGGAAGTGGCACCGGAAGACCTCGACGTCAGGCGCCTGGCAACCTTTCAACTGGCCCGTGCCGGTCATGTGGTCGAGGCCTTTCCCCACGCCGAATACCTGCTCGAAGCCGGGGACGATGAACACCTCCAGGCGCTGGCGGCCTATGCCAGCGACGCCTCGGACGAGGAGCGGGCACGACTGCTGGTGCTGTACGAGGAGCTGTCAGGAAAATACCCTGAACGCGTCGGCCTGATGGTCGGTCAGGCCATGCTGTTGCGCCATGCCGGGCGCCTTCAGGAGAGCCTCGATCTCGCGCGCCGCGCGGTTCGAATCGATCCACACAATGAAACCGGCCTGTTGCTCAGCGCACAGCTTCTGCATCAACTGGACGATATCTCCGGCGCCGAAAGAGTCCTTGAAAAAGCACTGGCCATTGAACCGGAAAGCAAGCGCCTGCGCCTGCAATATGCCCGGTTTCTCGCCGAATCGGATTTGACCAAATCCCGCGACCAGATGGCCATCCTGGTCAATCAATACCCGGACGATCCGGACCTGATTTTCTCCCTGGCACTGGCCAATCAGGAACTGGGCAACCACGCCGACGCCCGCGAGGGATACGAGACGTTGCTCAATCGCCGGCAGCGCATGAGCGATGCCCATTACCAGCTGGGCCGATTGGCTGAGAGCCAGGGTAACGAGGCCATTGCCCTGGATCAGTACAGAAGGGTTTCCCAGGGCCAGAGCCTGCTCACCGCCGCCGTGCGCATCGTCGACATTCTGATCGATCAGGGCGACATCCAGGGTGCACGCCAACACCTGGACATGTTGCGCAACAATCTGCCCGCCGCCGCGTCGAGCTTTTATCAGATCGAGGCGGAAATGCTCAGCCGCCTGAACCGGCTGAACGATGCCCGGCAGGTGCTCGACCGGGCGCTCGCCGACAACCCGGACGACATCGGCCTGCTGTATGCACGCTCTGTGGTCAACGCCCGGCTCGAGGATATCCCCGCCTCGGAGCGCGACCTGGAAGCCATTCTCGCCCGGGATCCGGAAAACGCCACCGCTCTCAACGCCCTTGGCTATACCCTCGCAAACTCCACCGACCGCTATGCCGAAGCCTATGCCCTGATTAACAAGGCCATGGCACTGGACCCTGAAAACCCGGCCATTATCGACAGCCTGGGATGGGTGTACTACCGCATGGGGAAACTGGACAAGGCGCTTGAATATTTGCAGCGTGCCTATGAAAGCTTTCCAGACGGCGAAGTCGCCGCCCACCTGGGGGAAGTGCTCTGGGCTAAAGGCAGGCTTGAGGAAGCCCGNAATATCTGGCTNGANGGNCTNAAAAAATCNCCCGGCAACCCGATCATCACCGAGACNATGGAGCGNCTGACCGGCTCCTCNCAGGACACGCCCGNAACCGACGGGACNCCATGACCTGTGCCACNCTGAACCATTCCGCGGNTTGCNTTTGCCTGCGCCTTNTGACCCTGGCCACTGTGCTGCTGGCGGGGTGCGCCCGACTACCCCCGGAACCGCTTCCCACCGCCCAGGACCAGATCCTGAACCGGCTCGAGCAATGGCAACTCGAAGGCAAGCTCGGCTACCGGAGTCCGGAGGATAGCGGCAGCGCCTTCGTCCACTGGCAGCAAAAGCCCGACGCCTTTCAGGTCACTCTCACAGGACCCTTTGGCGCCGGCGCAACACGCATTCAAGCCGACGTCACCGGCGCTGTTCTGCGCCGTGCCGGAAGCGAAGACATCCGCGCCGCCAGTGCTGCGGAACTGACCACCTGGCTATTTGGCTGGCAATGGCCCATCGATCAAATGCGTTACTGGATCAAGGGCCTCCCGGCCCCGGAACCCCGGGCCGTGCGCACCGAACGGGATGCCAACGGACGCCTGGTGCATCTCGAACAGGCCGGCTGGACACTGGCGTTTGATCGCTATGCGCTGTTTGAGCAATGGCTGCTGCCCGGCCGGGTGAAAGGTCGCTACGGCGATATCAGCTTCACACTTATCATTAAAAACTGGTCCGCGGAGGCCAATACAGCATCATGGCCCTGACCCTGCCGGCGCCCGCCAAACTCAACCTGTTCCTGCATATCATCGGTCGCAGGGCCGATGGCTATCACAACCTGCAGACCCTGTTTCAGCTGCTCGATTACGGCGACGACCTGACATTCGCCGGGCGCAACGACAGTGCGATCAATTTACAGGACAGCCTGCCCGGAGTTGCCGACGAAGACAATCTGGTGGTTCGCGCAGCAAAAGCCCTGCAGCGATTCACCGCTACCCCCAAGGGCGCCGACATCGGCATCGTCAAACGAATCCCCTCGGGGGGCGGCCTCGGCGGCGGCAGCTCCGACGCTGCCACCACCCTGCTCGGTCTCAACAAACTCTGGGGACTGGCATTGACGGTCGATGAATTGACCGCCATCGGTGCCCCCCTGGGCGCCGATATCCCGATTTTTGTCCGCGGCCACAGCGCCTGGGCAGAGGGCGTCGGCGACCGGCTTACCGACGTCGAACTACCCGATGCCTGGTACCTGGTGATCTGTCCCGAATGCGCGGTTTCCACCGGGAAAATCTTTGCCCACGGGGAATTGACAAGGGATTCCCGTGCCATCACAATACGCGCCTTTCTCGAGCAGGGTGGCAGAAATGACTGCCAGCCAGTGGTAGAAAAACTCTACCCCGAAGTGAAAAAGGCCCGTTTGTGGCTGGATCAATTCGCTTCGGCGAGCATGACAGGCACGGGAGCCTGTCTGTTTGCCAGGTTTGACAGTAAAGCCGATGCACTGGAAGTGCTGGCTCAAAAACCTGGACAGTGGCAAGGGTTTGTCGCCCGAGGCGTCAATCGCTCTCCCTGCCACCTGCTGCTGTAACAACGAAATCACTGGGGTGTCGCCAAGTGGCTAAGGCAACGGGTTTTGATCCCGTCATTCGGAGGTTCGAGTCCTCCCACCCCAGCCATTTTCGCAAGCTCTCACCGATACCAGGATCCTACCGTGGCTAATTTGATGGTTTTCTCCGGCAATGCGAATCCGGAGCTAGCGAACGAGATTGCCCGTAATCTCTGCGTCCCTGTCAGCAATGCTGTTGTTTCCCAGTTCTCCGACGGTGAGATCAACATCGAGATCAACGAGAACGTCCGCGGTCACGATGTCTTTATCATTCAACCGACCTGTGCGCCCACCAACAAGAACCTCATGGAACTGGTTCTGATGGTAGACGCCCTGCGCCGGGCGTCCGCCGCGCGCATCACAGCGGTCATCCCCTACTTTGGCTACGCCCGCCAGGATCGCCGGGTCCGCTCGGTACGTGTCCCGATCAGCGCCAAGGTCGTCGCCGACATGATCACCAAGGTCGGCGTCAATCGGGTCTTGACCGTCGATCTCCACGCCGAGCAGATCCAGGGTTTCTTCGACTGCACCGTGGACAACGTCTACGGCACACCGGTACTGCTTGCGGATATCGAGCGCCAGAACTACGACAATATGCTGGTCGTGTCGCCGGATATCGGCGGCGTGGTTCGCGCCCGGGCCATGGCCAAGCAACTGCAAACCGATCTGGCGATCATCGACAAGCGCCGTCCGGAAGCCAACAAGGCGGAAGTGATGAACATTATCGGTGACGTCGACGGACGCACCTGTCTGCTGATCGATGACATCATCGATACCGCCGGCACCCTGTGCAATGCCGCCAATGCCCTTAAGGACAGGGGCGCCCAGAAAGTGGTCGCCTACTGCACGCACCCGGTCCTTTCCGGAAAGGCCATCGAGAATATTGAGAATTCCCAGCTGGATAACCTGGTTGTCACCGACAGTATCCCGCTCAGCGCCGAAGCCCGCGCCTGCGGTCGAATTCGCCAGCTGACCCTGGGCAAAATGCTGGCCGAGGCCGTGCGCCGGGTCAGCAATGAAGAATCCATCAGCGCCATGTTCATTTGAGCGCCGGATAAAACACGCCCGATAAAGGGCATAACCGAAACCTCTGTCATTAATCCTGGTCGCGGGTTTTGACAGAATCTACAGGAGTCTGACCATGGTCGATTTCGCTTTGAACGCCAAGGCCCGAGAGGACAAGGGGAAAGGTGCGAGCCGCCGCCTGCGTCGTCTGGCCAACGAAATACCCGCCATCATTTACGGTGGCAAGGCCGAACCCGAAAACATCAGCCTGGTACACGATGATGTCCACCATGCGCTGGAGAACGAAGCGTTCTACAGCCACATTATCAAACTGTCAGTGGACGGCAAGGCACAGGACGTCATCCTGAAAGACGTCCAGCGCCATCCCGCCAAGCCGAAAATCCTCCACCTGGATTTCCTGCGCGTTGACAAGGACCAGAAGCTGAGCACCAAGGTTCCGCTGCACTTCATTAATGAAGAAGTCGCCAAAGGTGTCAAACAGGGCGGCGGTATTGTCTCCCACCTGCTGACCGAGCTGGATATCCAGTGTCTGCCGAAGGATCTGCCCGAGTTTATTGAAGTGGACCTGGCCAACCTGGATCTCGGCGAGATCCTGCACATTTCCGACATCAACATGCCCAAGGGCGTCGAGAGCGTGGCACTTACCCACGGTGCAGATCACGATCTGCCCGTTGCCACTGTGATCAAGCCTCGCGGTGCGGTGGAGACCGAGGAAGACGAAGGCGAAGAGTCAGAGCCCGAAGAGGGTTGAGACTGTCTCCATTCCTGTTGAAGGAAGTGTAAGGCCCCGACATTGGATACTCCGGTAAAGTTGATCGTCGGCCTGGGAAACCCGGGCAGTCAATACGACCGGACCCGTCACAATGCCGGGGCCGATTTCGTTTCCGCGCTGGTACGCAGGCACAACGTCGAGCTGCGCGAGGCCAAAAAATTTTTTGGCCTGGCCGGCAAGCTGACCCTGCAGGGCCGGGATATCCGCCTGCTCATTCCCACCACCTACATGAACCGCAGCGGTCAGTCGGTGGCGGCACTGGCAAATTTTTACAGCCTGGCGCCGGCGGAAATCCTCGTCGCCCACGACGAGCTCGATTTACCCCCTGGCGTCGCACGTCTGAAAATTGGCGGCGGCCACGGCGGCCATAACGGTCTTCGCGATACCATACAGTCCCTCGCCAACAGCCGGGACTTTGCCCGTCTGCGCCTGGGAATAGGCCATCCCGGGCACGCCAGCCAGGTAGTGGACTATGTGCTGCGCAGGGCGCCCGACGGCGAGCAAAAACTACTTGAGCAAGCCATCGATGCGGCCCTCTACGTTCTGCCCCAACTTGCCGCGGGCCGGTGGAATGACGCTATGAAAGCGCTGCACTCCAGGTAATTCATTTTCGAACCGGCACCACTGGGGCCGGTCATACGGGGAACAATGCTATGGGTTTTAAATGCGGTATCGTGGGCCTGCCCAATGTGGGTAAATCCACCCTCTTCAACGCCCTGACAAAGGCCGGCATCGACGCGGAAAACTTCCCCTTTTGCACGATCGAACCCAACACGGGCATTGTGCCGGTACCCGACGCCAGGCAGGATCGGCTGGCGGAAATCGTCAATCCGGAACGGGTCGTTCCCACCACCATGGAATTTGTCGATATCGCGGGCCTTGTGGCCGGCGCCTCCAAGGGCGAGGGCCTGGGTAACCAGTTCCTCGCCAATATTCGCGAGACCGATGCCATCGCCCACGTGGTGCGCTGTTTCGAGGACGACAATGTCATTCATGTGGAAGGCAAAATCAGCCCCAGTGCAGATGTCGAGGTGATCAACACCGAACTGGCCCTGGCGGATCTGGAGACCTGCGAGAAGGCGCTGAACCGCTACAGCAAGCAAGCCAAGGGCCAGGACAAGCACGCCATTGCCATGGTCGCCCTGCTGGAAAAAGTCCTGCCCCACCTCAACGAGGCAAGGCCCTTACGCAGTGCCGATCTCTCCGGTGACGAGAAAAAGCAACTGCGCGAACTGTCCCTTCTCACCCTGAAGCCCACGCTCTACATTGCCAATGTCAACGAGGAGGGTTTCGAGAACAACCCGCTGCTGTCGGAAATCGAGCGAATCGCCGCCACCGAAGGCGCCGAAGTGGTCGCCATCTGCAACAAGCTGGAGGCGGAAATCGCCGAACTGGACGACGCCGACAAGGCCGAGTTCCTGGCTGAAATGGGTATGGACGAACCGGGCCTGAACCGCGTCATCCGCGCTGGCTACAGACTGCTGGGCCTGCAGACCTACTTCACCGCTGGCGTCAAGGAAGTTCGCGCCTGGACCATCCCCGTTGGCGCCACCGCCCCGCAGGCGGCGGGCAAAATCCACACCGATTTCGAAAAGGGTTTCATCCGGGCCGAGGTCGTCGCCTACGACGACTTTATCAACTACAGGGGCGAACAGGGTGCCAAGGATGCCGGCAAGTGGCGCCTGGAAGGCAAGGACTATGTGGTTCACGATGGCGACGTGGTCCACTTCCGCTTTAACGTGTAGCGAACGCCAAAACATAAAAGCCCGCCGTCTTTAGGCGGGCTTTTATATTGCCTGCGAGATCAGCGAGATCGGGTGGCGACCGAATTCAGTATGAAGTTGATGGCAAAGTCGCGCCAATAGCCGCCATTGATTTCGGCGACAAAATCCCGGTCAATGTACTTGGAGGCCATCGGTCCAAAACTGGAAAGGCCGAACGACAACATCCAGATCAGGATAAACAAATCCTCACCGTTGATATCGTCCCGAAACACCCGCGCCGCCTTGCCCCGCTCAAGAATCGACGTCAGCGTTTCTATATGCTTGGCCGTGGAAGCCCGTATGGGGTTGCGGTCGATGATCTGCTTGCCCTCCTGCTGGATCTGATCGATCACAAGCCGACCGGCCCGATGATTGGCGGCAAACAGAATACTGATGAACTGGGTCAGGGCTTCGACGGGCTCGACATCATCGAAACTCAGCGATTTGGCCCGCGTCACATCCAATGTGGCCAGGTCCGTTAGCATCTCCTGGTAGAGATTTTCCTTGCCGCCGAAGTAGTGATAGATAAGCTGCTGGCTGACACCGGCACGCTCGGCGATTGTTTCGATTTTCGCCTTGTTGATGCCGCTCTCGATAAATTCCTCACGGGCGGCTTCGAGGATAGCCTGTATCGTCTGGGCTGAATTGCGTTTGCGACTACTAGACATAGCTTTATTCTCTATTTGAGCGGCGTTACTGCCGACCGCTGGAATCTGCGCAGAGGCACACCCACCTGTTACCTTCGCAGAAGTGATTAAGCATACGTCTTAATGCGTCGCGTTGCACTAGTCCACCAGGGAATCGGACAATTGTGTGAAATTGCGCTGATGGGAATAGGGGTAGATTCGAGGTTTGGCGCTCACCCCATCAAGCCGCGCCATTTGCTCCGATGACAGCGCCCAATTGACGGCCCCGAGGTTTTCCGCCAGCTGATCGTCGGTTCGGGCTCCGAGAATAACACTGGATACTGTCGGCCGCTGCAGCAGCCAGTTAATCGCAACCTGGGAAATCGTTCGTCCGCTCTCCCGGGCAATGGCCTCTAATGTATCGACCACCTGGTGGGCCTGCTCGGTCATTCCGCTGTCGTCGACATTGGCTGTACCCAGGCGCGCCCGGGTATCCGGGGCGCGATCCCTTCGATATTTCCCCGACAGACGTCCCCAGGCAAGGGGGCTCCAGACCAGCGTGCCCAGCCCCTGATCCTGTCCAAGGGGCATCAACTCCCACTCAAACTCGCGATCCAGCAGGGAATAACAGGCCTGGTGGGCGACATAGCGCACAAACCCGTAGCGTTCCGAAACAGCGAGGGACTTCATCGCATGCCAGCCGGAAAAATTCGAGCAGGCGATATACCGCACCTTGCCGCAGGTGACCAGATCGTCCAGGGTCCTCAGTGTTTCCTCCACCGGCGTATGGGCGTCAAAACCGTGCATGTGGTAGATGTCGACATAATCCGTGCCGAGCCGACGCAGGGAAGCCTCGATGGCCCCCATGATGCGGTACCGGGAGGAACCGTAGTCGTTGGGTCCCTCACCCATCGGAAATGTCGTCTTGGTGGAAATCAATACCTGATCGCGGCGTCCCGCAAGGCTCCTGCCGAGAATCTCCTCCGACAACCCCTGGGAATAGGAATCCGCCGTATCGAAGAGATTGATCCCCGCATCAATACAGCGGTCGACCATCACCCTGGCCTGTTTGCCGGCGATACTGCCCCAGGCTTTGAAGAACTGGGCGCCGCCAAAGGTAGCGGTGCCGAATGACAGCGCCGATACCCTTAGCCCGGATCCACCGAGTTGACGATATTCCATGGTTTTACCTCTAGCAAACAATGACTTGCGGGGGCTCCGGAAGGGCCGGAACACGGAACCGCACAGGTTAAATTGATTATTGACAACGGTAGCAAAAGCCGGGAAAATTCGCGCCCTCAATCACTTCGGCTACGTAGCTCAGCTGGTTAGAGCACAGCATTCATAATGCTGGGGTCGGTGGTTCAAGTCCACCCGTAGCTACCAGATTTCCAAAGCCCGGGTAATGCCCGGGCTTTTTTATCCACCACAACTCTGTTTATTCTCAGGCCCCTTGGCCACCTTCAACTACCAGCCGCCGGGGCCGCGGCCAGCAGGATAGACCGCAGACAATCCAATCACCCCGCCGAACTCTTTCTTTGATACCCTCCGCCTTGACCCGTCGGGCATTTCTGACACTTATCATTATCAATAAAAACTATCGAACCAATGACAACAACTAACTGGCGACTATTGCCAACCACGCCTACGCTTAACTCAGCATTCACGTCAAACACCGCTAACAGCAACTGTGTAGGACAGATATTGTCAAATAGGGGCAATGCCCCGTTTAGGGTCTGACACCCTGAGCGGCTGACGCCGATGTCAATCCACTTAACGACTTGTACAGGAAGGAGAAACCCATGAGTGACGCCAATATTAAGCACGGAGCGACGGGCAAATGTCCGGTGATGCATGGCTCCAATACCAGGGTGGGTGGCAACGGTGCCATGAATAAGGATTGGTGGCCCAACCAGCTTAACCTCAGCATTCTGCACCAGCATCCGCCCGCCTCTGATCCGATGGGAGAGGACTTCGATTACGCAGAGGCCTTCAGTAAGCTTGACCTGGCGGCGGTCAAACAGGATCTGACCGACGTGATGACGGATTCCAAGGACTGGTGGCCCGCCGACTATGGCCACTATGGCCCTTTCATAATCCGCATGGCCTGGCACGCCGCGGGGACCTATCGTACCGCCGACGGCCGCGGCGGCGCGTCCACCGGCAACCAGCGTTTTGCCCCCATAAACAGCTGGCCTGACAACGCGAATCTGGACAAGGCCCGCCGGCTACTGTGGCCGGTCAAGAAGAAGTACGGCAACAAACTCTCATGGGCCGACCTCTACATCCTGGCCGGCAATGTGGCCCTCGAATCCATGGGTTTCAAAACCTTCGGGTTTGGCGGCGGACGGAAGGATATCTGGGCACCCGAGGAGGACATCTACTGGGGAGCCGAAGACGAGTGGCTGGGCAACAATCGCTACAGCGGCGACCGGGAGCTGGAAAACCCGCTCGCGGCTGTCCAGATGGGCCTGATCTATGTCAACCCGGAAGGCCCCGATGGCAAGCCGGACCCGCTGGCATCGGCCAGGGACATCCGCGACACCTTCGAGCGCATGGCGATGAATGACTACGAAACAGTCGCCCTGACCGCCGGCGGCCACACCTTTGGCAAGACCCACGGCGCCGGTGACGCGGCACTGGTCGGCCCCGAACCCGAAGCCGCCCCCATCGAGGAAATGGGGTTTGGCTGGAGAAGCGGCCACGGCAGCGGCAAGGGCCGGGATACTATCACCAGCGGGCTGGAAGGCGCCTGGACGCCGACCCCTACCAAATGGGACATGAGCTACTTCGACGTGCTGTTCGGCTATGAGTGGGAACTGACCAAAAGCCCTGCCGGTGCCTACCAGTGGACGCCGAAAAATCTGGCGGAAAAGGACCACGCCCCCGATGCCGAGGATCCCGGCAAGAAGGTCGGCATCATGATGAGCACCGCCGACATGGCCATGCGGGAAGACCCGGAATACCGGAAAATTTCCCAGCATTTCCACCAGAACCCCGAAGAGTTTGCCGACGCCTTCGCCCGCGCCTGGTTCAAGCTGACCCACCGGGACATGGGACCGAAGGTCCGCTATCTGGGACCGGAAGTCCCGGCCGAGGATCTGCCCTGGCAGGATCCGGTGCCGCCCGTCGATCACGAACTGGTGGAAGCGCAGGACATCGCGGACCTGAAAACCCGGATCCTGGCCTCCGGCTTGTCCGTTTCGGAACTGGTGTATACCGCCTGGTCGTCTGCCGCCACTTACCGCGACTCCGACAAGCGCGGCGGTGCCAATGGCGCGCGTATCCGCCTGGCGCCCCAGAAGGACTGGGAGGCCAACCAGCCCGAACAGCTGGCCAGGGTGCTCAAGGTACTGGAGGGCATCCAGTCAGACTTCAACGGCGCACAAACCGGCAACAAGAAAATCTCGATGGCCGATCTGATCGTTCTCGGCGGGGTAGCCGCCGTTGAAAAGGCAGCCGGTGACGCTGGCTACAATGTCGACGTGCCGTTCTCCCCCGGCCGGACAGACGCCACTGACGAGCAGACCGACGCCGAGTCATTCGAGCCGCTAAAACCCGAAGCCGACGGCTTCCGCAATTATGCCCGCACGCGGTTCACTGTCTCCGACGAGGAAATGCTGGTCGACCGGGCGCAGCTGCTGGGTCTCAGCGCACCGCAAATGACGGTGCTGGTGGGCGGCATGCGTGTCATGGGGGCGACCTACGGCAACAGCCGGCACGGGGTCTTCACGGACCGACCCGGCACCCTTGGCAACGACTTCTTCGTCAACCTGGTCGACATGGATACCGTCTGGAAACCCGTCGATAGTGACGCAAACCTGTTCGAGGGGCGGGATAGCAAAACCGGGCAGGTGAAATGGACCGGCACCCGTGTCGACCTGATTTTCGGTTCAAACTCCCAGCTGCGTGCACTGTCCGAGGCCTACGCCCAGGACGATGCCGGCGAGAAATTCGTCAGGGACTTTGTCGCCGCCTGGAGCCATGTAATGGATGCCGATCGTTTCGATCTGGCCAAATAAACCCGTTGAAATCCGGGCACCTTCGGGTGCCCGGATACCTCTGCACTGTCACATTGGGGAATTGATTGATCCGCCAATCAACCCGTCGACCCCTTTTATTCGGGCCCGGGTTAATTAGAGTTCAGGCAGAACAGACGATTGCGCGACTACCGCGCTCCTTAAGCTGGCCCGATCTCAGCGCCCATCTCTCCCAGAAAATCGCCTTTGCCCAGCTCGACGCCATTGTGTCGCAAAATGTCGTAGGCGGTGGAAACATGGAAATAGAAGTTCGGCAACGCAAAACGCTGCAAATACTCGAGTCCGGTTGGAAACACCATACGGTAGGCGCCGACGACAAATGACACCGGCTCGCTTTCCATTCCGGTGAACAATTCCGGACCCAACTGGTCGAGCGCCGCTCGGGTTTTTTCGATCCGCGCAATCAAGTCCGCGAAGGTGCTTTCCGTATCCTCGAAGCCGACCGGTGTTTCCCCGGCGAGATAGGCGCTGGCGTTCTTGGCCTGATCGCAGCTGACCTGCACCTGGCGATGCAGCGGAAACATATCGGGGTAAAGACGCGCATCGAACAACACGCTTTCGTCGAGCTGATGGTTGGCACAGTGCACCTGGCCTTTGCCCAGGACAAGGGCGAGGCTGCCCAGGGCATGTCTGAAAACGGGGATTGAAAAGTCATACATCGAAACAGCCATTGTTATTGCTCTCCTGCCGAGCCGGATTGGCCCTGCAGCTTACGGGAAAATGGCGGGTACAACCAAGTATGAACATCGTTGCCAACGAAAAACGGGGGCTTCACAGGCCCCCGTTTTTCTCTGGTTTCGCCGTCCGATCCAGCTCGACCGGCATCGCCTCCCCCCCGGTATTAGGAGGCCAGCTTCATCGCTTTTTGAATGTCCTCACGGGCATCGCCCACCGGCTGAAGCTGGAACTTATCCACCAGCACCCCGAGCAAATTGGGGGTCAGGAATGCCGGCAGGGTCGGCCCCAGGTGAATGTTGGTGATCCCCAGGGACAACAGTGTCAGCAGAACCGCCGCGGCCTTTTGCTCGAACCAGGAAATGACCAGCGTCAGTGGCAGGTCGTTGACGCCGCATTCGAAGGCGTCGGCAAGGGCCAGGGCAATCTTCAGTGCCGAATAGGTGTCATTGCACTGGCCAACATCCAGCAGTCGGGGAATACCGCCAATATCGCCGAAATCGTGGCGGTTGAAACGGTATTTTCCGCAGCCGAGGGTCAGTACCACGGTATCGTCGGGGGTGTTTTCCGCGAAATCGGTGTAGTAATTGCGTCCGGGGTTGGCGCCATCACAACCACCGACCACGAAGAAATGCTTGATAGCGCCCTGCTTGATGGCATCGACCACCGTATCGGCAACGCCCATCACGCTGTTGTGCGCAAAACCGTTGGTGATGTACTGCTCGATATGATCCTCGGCAAAGCCCGGCTCCGCCAGTGCCGCCTCGACCACGGGGCTGAAATCGCCGTTGTCGATATGCCGGACATTGGCCCAACCCACGGGGCCGGAGGTAAACAAACGGTGGCCGTAGTCGTTTTCGAACGGGTCCATCAGGCAATTGGAGGTCATGACCACGGCCCCCGGGAAGCGGGCAAACTCGTCTTTCTGGTTCTGCCAGGCGGTGCCGTAGTTACCCACGAGATGGGGATATTTCTTCAGGCCCGGGTAGGCGGTGGCGGGCAGCAACTCGCCGTGGGTGTAGACGTTGATGCCCTTGCCTTCCGTCTGCTTGAGGATCGCCTCCAGGTCGACCATGTCGTGACCGCTGACCAGAATGCATTTGCCTTTTATCGGCGTAACACGCACCTGGGTCGGTTCCGGATGACCAAAACGGCCGGTACCGGCGGCGTCGAGTAATTCCATAACCCTGAAATTCAACTGACCGACCGCCATCGCCCGATCGAGCAGCGCCTGAATGTCGGTGGGACGGGATGCGAGGAAGTCCAGATGCTCGAGCATCTCACCGGCGATGGCGCCATCCTCACCCCCCAGCACTTTGGCATGCTCGGCATAGGCGGCACAGCCTTTCAGGCCGTACAACAACAGCAGACGCAGGCCGATGACATCATCACCGACGGTGTCGCGGTCCAGTTCCAGACTGGAGACCGAGGCCTGTGCCAGCCGTTCTTCCCGGGTCGCGGGGGGCAGCCAGGTGGCGGCACCGGAAAGCTGTTCCGGTATCTCACCCTTTGAACGGCAGGTATTTTCGTAGAGGGCGCGGGCGCGGTCGCGCACGGCCACGGCCTGATCAATCAGCTCGTCAAAACGCGCCGCGTCGAAATTGACGTTGGTCAGCGTGGTGAACATGGCAAAATTAACGAAGCCCTCGATCTCCGATACATCGGCACCGAGACGGTAGGCTCGGGCGCCGTACATGGCGATGCCTTCGACAAGATAAACCAGAAGATCCTGGAGGTCGGCGGTGGTGGCGTCTTTACCGCAGATACCCCGAGCCAGCCGGCAACCGTCGGCCCGGTGGCTGGAACGCAATGTCTGTTCGCACTGAATACAAAACATAATGAAAGCCCCTGTGATTAGTATTGATTGATCGGGGCACAACAGCCTGCACGTCAGGGCCCCGTTGCAGTCATGGTAAGAGCGGGGGTCATAAGATTCATATGATTTGCATCAATTAAGAACGATTCCAACCCGCCCCGGCTACGACCGGGCAATCTCAAGGGTGTACCCCGCCCTGGCGAGATAGGCTTGCTCGGACTGCAAGGCGAATTGGGTCAGTGGATGCTCCTGGAGCCAACTGCCCGGCACATTCAGGGAGACCCCGCGACCCGCAACCTGAAGATGGTAGGAGGGGCTTCCATCTACGGGAATAACGAACTTGAACATGACCGCCAATCGCAGAAGGATACACAGCCGCTCCAGGGTCTCTCGCAACCCGTTGGCCTTGAAGGCAAATTCCTTCTGGGGGAATTTCTGCCGATGGCCGCGCACCAGAAGACCGATCTCGATTTGTTCGGTTGTCGAAAAGCCCGGCAGATCGGAGCGCTCAACCAGATACTGCCCGTGCTTGTGAAACTGGCTGTGGGCGATCGCCAGACCCACTTCATGGAGCCGTGCGGCCCAGACCAGTAAATCCTGATCCTCGTCCGCGAGGCCCCAGCTCTCCCGGGCACAGACAAACAGGTAGCGGGCGGTTTCCTCGACCTGCCGGGCCGCCGCCTCGTCAACGCCATAACGCTGCATCATGGCCGTCACCGACCGTTCGCGCACATCCTCGTGGGAGTGACGCCCCATCAGGTCATAGATCAGCCCTTCCCGAAGGGCGCCGGAAGACGTACTCATGTGCTCGATACCGAGGGCATCGAAAAATGCGCAGGAGATAGCAAGTCCGGAGGCAAAGACATTGCGCCGGCGATCACTCAACCCCGCCAGGGCGCAGAGCTCTTTAACCGAGCGGTATTTACCGAGCTGCTTGCGGAGCTTCTTGAGGTTGTCGCCGGTAATGCCGGCTTCCGACCAACCCTGGGCGCGAATCACGCTCTCGAGGGAACGCAGCGTGCCCGAGGAGCCGACAACATTGCTCCAGCCATGGCGTTTATAGGCGGTGCGAATATTGAGCACTTCCCGGTAGGCGGCAAGATAGGCCTGCTCAAACGCCTTGTCTGTGATTTTGCCGTCGCCAAAAAAGCGATCGCCATAGGAGACACAACCCATATGAAGGCTCTCCATCAGCCGCGGCTCAAAACGCTCGCCGATAATAAACTCGGTGCTGCCGCCGCCGATATCCACCACCAGGCGCGCGTCATCATCGGCAAGAGTATGGGCCACGCCCAGGTAGACGAGGCGCGCCTCCTCGCGTCCGGAGATGACCTCTACCGGGTGGCCGACAACCTTTTCAGCGACGGTTCGAAAATGACGGCCGTTACGGGCTACACGCAGGGCATTGGTGCCGACTATGCGAACCCGGCCGGGTTTCAACGTATCGAGCGCCTGCCGGAAGCGGGCCAGGCACTCCAGGCCGCGGGCAATGGCGTCGTCACACAGCGCGCCGTTGCGCATGCCCGACGCCAGCTGGACAGGTTCGGCAAGGCGCTCCACGGGACGCATCTCGCCGTGCTCGATCCGCGCCACCATCATATGAAAACTGTTGGAGCCCAAATCAATGGCGGCCACCAGCGGAGCGGCGGGCAGAACGTGGGTTTCAACCATAAAAACAGCGGCTCCATGGACAAGCTGGCGAAGGCGTCATTGTGACCGGGCACCGGCTGGTGATATCATGGCCCGCATTCTACCCTTCAATTTTGTGTTTCACATTACAAACGGAGTAACCCATGAGCGAACAGATCGTTCACGTGACCGATTCCAGCTTCGAGGGCGACGTACTCGGTTCCGACATCCCTGTGCTGGTGGATTTCTGGGCCGCCTGGTGTGGTCCCTGCAAGATGATCGCCCCCCTGCTCGACCAGTTATCCGAGGAATACTCGGGCAAGGTCAAGGTCTGCAAGGTCGATGTCGATGCCAACCCCCAGACAGCGGCGAAATTCAACGTGCGTGGTATTCCCACCCTGATGCTGTTCAAGGGCGGCGAACTGGAAGCCACCAAAGTGGGCGCCCTGTCGAAGACCCAGCTGGGTGAATTTGTCGAAAGCAACATCTGAGTTGATGGCAGGCCGACCCCCGGCCTGCCAAAACCCCTTGCGCTTTGGGGTAATGCCGCTATAATCCGCCCAATCACCCGACGCCACCCCCCGCTCCTTACTTTCTCGACGCTGTACCCCATTCAGCTGTCACCACTATAAAACACGGGAATCAGTAGCCGTTGGGTCTTGAATACAGGCACTTTGAATTCCGGGACAGTATCCGTCCCACGAACCCTTCAACAACAAACAGCAACAACCACTTCCCCCTATGAATCTGACTGATCTGAAAACCAAACCCATTGCCGAACTCGTGCAAATCGGCGAAGAAATCGGCCTCGAAAACGTCGCCCGTTCGCGCAAACAGGACATTATCTTCAACATCCTCAAACGCCACGCCAAAAGCGGCGAAGACATCTACGGTGATGGGGTGCTGGAAATTCTGCCCGATGGCTTTGGCTTTCTGCGCTCCGCCGACGCCTCCTATCTCGCCGGCCCCGACGACATTTACGTATCCCCCAGCCAGATTCGCCGCTTCAACCTCCGTACGGGGGACAGCGTCTCCGGCAAGATTCGCCCGCCGAAAGAAGGCGAGCGCTACTTCGCCCTGCTCAAGGTCGACAATATCAATTTCGACAAGCCGGAAAATGCCCGCAACAAGATCCTCTTTGAAAACCTGACGCCCCTGTTCCCCAACGATCGTCTGCCCTTGGAAGCGGGCAACGGCAGTTCTGAGGACTTGACCGGCCGCATCATCGATCTGGTTTCCCCCATCGGCAAGGGTCAGCGGGGACTGATCGTGGCACCGCCCAAGGCCGGTAAAACCATCATGATGCAGCACATCGCCCAGGCGATCATCCGCAACAATCCCGAGTGCTACATGATCGTGCTGCTGATCGATGAGCGCCCGGAGGAGGTCACCGAAATGCAGCGCACCGTCCGCGGCGAAGTGGTGGCATCCACCTTCGATGAGCCGCCGGCCCGCCACGTACAGGTGGCCGAGATGGTAATCGAAAAAGCCAAGCGCTTGGTGGAACACAAAAAAGATGTGGTTATTCTCCTCGACTCCATCACCCGTCTCGCCCGCGCCTACAACACCGTCCAACCGTCCTCCGGCAAGGTACTGACCGGTGGTGTCGACGCCCATGCCCTGGAAAAGCCCAAGCGCTTTTTCGGCGCCGCCCGGAACATCGAGGAGGGTGGCAGCCTCACCATCATTGCCACGGCCCTGGTGGATACGGGCTCGAAAATGGACGAGGTTATCTACGAAGAATTCAAGGGCACCGGTAACCTGGAGCTGCATCTCGACCGCAAGATCGCCGAGCGCAGGGTATTTCCCGCCATCAATATCCGCCGCTCCGGTACCCGCCGGGAAGAACTGCTCATGGGCGAGGGCGAGCTCCAGCGGGTGTGGATCCTGCGCAAGCTGCTCAACGACATGGAAGATGTGCCGGCCACGGAGTTCCTGGTCGACAAGCTCAAAAGCTTCAAGAACAACGACGAGTTCTTCAATGCCATGAAGCGCAAATAGCCCCCCTTTTGCGCTCCGCGATAAAAGCCGGCCTCACCGCCGGCTTTTTTATTTTCGGCTCTCCAGGGCAAGCCGTTGCCGGGACAGGGCCAAAAGATGTCAGGCGCAGACCGGACTCTTGCATTCCCCAGGCACAGGGGCAACACTTTGCCTCCATCTTTAGCGGAAGAAAAACCACGTGAGCTATCGGGATTTAAGGGAATTTATTGCATTGCTGGAAAAGCGCGGCGAACTGAAACGTGTTCGCCAGGAGGTTGACCGGCACCTGGAAATCACCGAAATCAGCGATCGCACCCTGAAGCGCGGGGGCCCCGCCCTGTTGTTCGAGAACGTCAGGGGTTCATCAATGCCGGTGCTCACCAACCTGTTCGGCACCCCGGAGCGAGTCGCCCTCGGCATGGGGCAGGACAACGTCGCAGCGCTTCGGGACGTGGGCCAGCTGCTGGCGTTTCTCAAGGAGCCCGAGCCGCCCAAGGGACTGCGCGACCTGTGGGCCAAGCGCCACGATTTCAAGCAGGTGCTCAACATGCCCGCGAAGGTGGTCAAAAAAGCCCCCTGCCAGGACAACGTGATTGAAGGCGAGGCTGTAGACCTCGGCACCATTCCCGTCCAGACCTGTTGGCCCGGCGATGCCGGCCCGCTGATTACCTGGCCGCTGGTGGTCACCCGGGGGCCGGAAAAAGTGCGCCAGAACCTGGGCATCTACCGGATGCAGGTCATCGGCAGGAACCGGGTCATCATGCGCTGGCTGTCGCACCGGGGCGGAGCCCTGGATTTTCGGGACTGGCAGCGGGAGCATCCGGGCAAGCCATTCCCGGTCGCCGTTGCCCTGGGCGCCGACCCCGCGACGATCCTCGGCGCCGTAACACCGGTGCCGGATGCTTTGTCCGAGTACGCCTTCGCAGGCCTTTTGCGGGGCGAGAAAACCGAAGTGGTGCAATGCCTGGGCTCTGACCTGCAGGTGCCGGCCACCGCGGAAATCATCCTCGAAGGGCATATCCATCCCGACGACATGGCGGACGAAGGGCCATTTGGCGATCACACCGGCTATTACAACGAAGTGGACCGCTTTCCGGTATTCACCGTCGAACGTATTTCCCACCGCCGGGACCCGATCTACCACAGCACCTACACGGGCCGGCCGCCGGACGAGCCGGCGGTACTCGGCGTGGCCCTCAACGAAGTGTTCGTACCCCTGTTGCAGAAGCAGTTCCCCGAGATCGTCGACTTCTACCTGCCGCCGGAGGGCTGCTCCTATCGGTTTGCGGTGGTGACCATAAGAAAGCAGTACCCCGGCCACGCCAAGCGGGTAATGATGGGGGTTTGGTCGTTCCTGCGTCAGTTCATGTACACCAAGTTTGTCGTGGTGACCGATGATGACGTCGATGCCCGGGACTGGCGCGATGTGATCTGGGCCATGACAACCCGCATGGACCCGGGCCGGGATACGGTCATCATCGACAACACCCCCATCGACTACCTGGACTTCGCCTCGCCGGTATCGGGCCTGGGCTCGAAGATCGGTTTTGACGCCACCAACAAGTGGCCGGGAGAAACCACCCGGGAATGGGGCACGCCCATCGCCATGGACGAGGCCGTGGTCAAGCGGGTGGACGACCTCTGGGACAGCCTGGGTATTGAAACGTGACCGGCAACCTGTTTGACAGTCCGTCGTCTGCCCTGCCGGAGGAACTGTTCGAACCCCTCGCTTCGGGCGGCGCCTTTCAGTTAGAGCGCATTGTTTCACGGGGACACAGGACGTCGCCTGGCCAGTGGTACGACCAGGCGCAGGACGAATGGGTAGTGTTGCTTAAAGGAGCGGCGCAACTGCGGCTGGCGGACGATGATCGGTTAGTTGATCTTTCCCCCGGCGACTATTTATTGCTGCCGGCCCACTGCCGCCATCGGGTCGAATGGACGTCGGAGACAGAAGATACCCTCTGGCTGGCACTCCATTTCACAGCCGATGCGCGCCCCTGATTTTCGATTCCGGCGACGAGGCTCCGGATTAATATTGGCCGTCAACCCCCGCTTTGTGTAAAATTCGCCCCTTTCTTTTCCGCCAGTCTTCACACCACCTCGGGAAGCGCAAAGCCATGTTCGATCAATCCTTGACTCTCGCCCAGTATGACCCGGACCTGTGGGCCTCCATGCAGAAAGAGGAGCGCCGCCAGGAAGAGCACATTGAACTCATCGCCTCCGAAAACTATGCAAGCCCCCTGGTCATGGCCGCGCAGGGCTCGGTGCTCACCAACAAATACGCCGAGGGCTACCCGCACAAACGCTACTACGGTGGTTGTGAATACGTCGACCAGGCGGAAGAGTTGGCGATAGAGCGGGTCAAGGCGCTGTTCGGCGCCGACTACGCCAATGTCCAGCCCCACTCCGGCTCCCAGGCCAACGCCGCCGTTTACCTCGCGCTGCTACAGCCCGGCGACACTGTGCTGGGCATGAGCCTGGATGCGGGTGGCCACTTGACCCACGGCGCCAAACCGAACTTCTCCGGTCGCATGTACAACGCGGTGCAGTATGGACTCGACAACGAGACCGGTCTCATCGACTACGACGAGGTCGAGCGGCTGGCCCTGGAACACAATCCGAAGATGATCGTCGCCGGCTTCTCCGCCTATTCCCAGGTGGTGGACTGGGCAAAATTCCGCGACATCGCCGACAGGGTCGGCGCCTACCTGATGGTGGATATGGCCCACGTGGCGGGCCTGGTCGCGGCCGACGTCTACCCCAACCCGGTGCCTTTTGCGGATGTTGTGACCTCCACCACCCACAAGACCCTGCGCGGCCCCCGGGGCGGCATCATTCTGGCCCGCGCCAATGAAGAACTGCAGAAAAAATTCAACTCCGCGGTGTTCCCCGGCGGCCAGGGCGGACCCCTGATGCACGTCATCGCCGCCAAGGCGGTGAGCTTCAAGGAAGCGGCCACTCCCCAATTCAAAACTTACCAACAACAGGTGGTCAAAAACGCCAAGGCCATGGCCAACACCTTTATCGAGCGGGGCATCAAGATTGTGTCCGGCGGCACCGAGAACCACCTGATGCTGGTGGATCTGATCGAAAAGCCCTATACCGGGAAAGATGCGGATGCCGCGCTGGGCGAAGCGAATATCACCGTCAATAAAAACGCGGTACCCAACGACCCCCGTTCACCGTTTATCACCTCCGGCCTCCGGGTCGGCACACCCGCTGTCACCACCCGCGGTTTCAAGGAACAGGAGTGCGTGCAGCTGACCCACTGGATGTGCGACGTGCTCGACGCCCTGGAAAGGGGCGAAGCCGCACCGGCCATCGCCGACGTCAAGCAAAAGGTTCTGGACATCTGCCGCCGTTTCCCGGTTTACGCTTGAGCCGAGATTGCCCCGCCGCAAGAGCCGGCGGGGCGCTTCCGCTTTCCAGCTCCCGACCGTATTCCGGTTGCCTGATGTCCTGCCCGGGCCTATTATTTCCAACTCTCTGAATCATAGGCATTTGTGCCATGTACTGTCCGTTTTGCGGCGCTGAAGACACCAAGGTCATCGACTCCCGGCTGGTGGCGGACGGCGTTCAGGTGCGCCGGCGACGGGAGTGTCTGTCCTGCAAGGAGCGTTTTACCACCTTCGAGGTGGCGGAGCTGCTCATGCCCCGGGTGATCAAGAGCGACGGCACCCGGGAACCCTTTGACGAATCCAAACTGCGCTCGGGCCTGCAACGGGCGCTGGAAAAACGTCCGGTCAGTGTCGAAGCCATTGAGGCCGCAATCTCCCACATCAAACACGATCTGCAAACCACCGGCGAACGGGAGGTACCTTCGCGGCTTATCGGCGAACGGGTCATGGATGAATTGCGCGAGCTGGACCAGGTCGCCTATGTGCGGTTTGCCTCGGTTTACCGCAGTTTTCAGGACATCAACGAGTTTCGTGCCGAGCTGGACCGGCTGGAAAAAAAGGCCGCTCAAACAGGGGAGTCGAAATGACCGCCTTCACCACTGAGGATCGTCGCCACATGGCCAGGGCCATCCGGCTCGCCCGGCTTGGCTGGTACACAGCAAGACCCAATCCCCGTGTCGGTTGCGTGATCGTCCGGGACGGGGAAGTGGTCGGTGAGGGCCACCACCACCGCGCCGGTGAGCCCCATGCCGAAATCAACGCCCTCGCCGATGCCGGCCCGCGGGCACAGGGCGCCACCGCGTACGTGAGTCTGGAACCCTGCAACCATCACGGCCGCACAGGGCCGTGCTCCCAGGCGCTGATCAAGGCCGGCATCCACGAAGTGGTTTACGGCATGGCCGATCCCCACGGGATCGCAGGCGGCGGCATTGAGGCGCTGACCGGTTCGGGAATCATCGTCCGCGGACCGCTGATGGAAGCCGAGGCGCAAGCGCTCAACCCCGGCTTTATCCGGCGCTGCACCAGCGGCCTGCCCAGGGTGACGATCAAACTGGCCATGAGTCTCGACGGCCGCACCGCCATGGCCAGTGGCGAAAGCCAGTGGATCACAGGGCCGGAAGCCCGCCGGGATGTCCAACGCCTGCGCGCCGCCAGTGACGCCATTGTCACCGGCATTGGTACCGTACTGCGGGATGATCCCCGCCTGTCGGTGAGGGCGCATGAACTGGAGCTGGCCAATGGCGAAGAGATTGCCAGTCATCCCCCCATGCGCGTTATCCTGGACAGCCGGTTACAAACCCCTTCCCATGCCAACGTACTCAAGGGCCCCGGCAAGGTGGTCGTCGCAACAAGGGAAATTGACTCGGAGAAAGCCGCGCTACTATCGGCTATGGATGCCGAGGTACTGCTCCTCCCGGACGGGAAGCAACGTCTCGATCTGCGCGCTTTGCTGGACGAGCTCGCCCAGCGCGGCTGCAATGATGTTTTGGTGGAAGCCGGCGCCGAGCTGTGCGGCGCGTTCGTGGCTGCGGGACTTGTCGATCAACTGGTGGTGTATATGGCGCCCAAGCTGATGGGCAGCAACGCCCGCCCACTGCTGACCCTGCCGCTGGAAGCCATGGGCGAGAGCCTGCCACTGACTATTACCGATATCCGCGCCGTCGGCAGCGACTGGCGTATCACTGCGAAACCGGGGGAGAAGTAACATGTTTACCGGCATTGTCGAAGCCAAGGGCCAGATCGCCCGCACTGAGCCGAAGGACGGAGACCTGCGCCTCACGGTCAACACCGGCGAGCTGCCGGCAGCCGAGCTTCGGCTCGGGGACAGCGTGGCGGTCAATGGCGTTTGCCTGACTGTGGTCGACCTGCCGGGCGACGGTTTTGTCGCCGATGTTTCCCGCGAGACGCTCGCCATGACCACTGCAGGGCAGTGGCAGACCGGCACCCATGTCAACCTTGAGCGCGCGCTGTTACCCGAGTCCCGCCTGGGCGGACACATTGTCTCCGGCCATGTTGACGGCATCGGCCAGGTACTCAGCCGCATCAGCGACGCCCGGTCGGAGCGGTTTCGCGTAAGGGTCCCCGATCCGCTGGCCCGCTACATCGCCCACAAGGGTTCGGTGACCATCGACGGCGTCAGCCTGACAGTCAACAAGGTGGAAGGGGCCGAATTCGAGATCAATATCGTGCCCCATACCCGCGAAGTCACCGTTATCGGCGGCTATCAGGCGGGCACCCGGGTGAATATCGAAGTGGACGTCATTGCCCGCTACCTAGAACGCCTGCTGCTCGGCGACAAGGCGGCGGAAGCCTGATCCCAACGGCAGCGCTCCGGCCCAGCCCGCTGATGTGGTAGAATCGCCACCCTTTTCGCCAAGGCCAAAGTCTGTCGCAAGCCGCACAGAGACCCGGGAGTTAGAAACCTATGAAGCTGAACACCGTCGAGGAGTTGATCGAGGAGATCCGCGAAGGCCGGATGGTCATTCTCATGGACGACGAGGACCGCGAGAATGAGGGCGACCTCATCATGGCTGCCTCCCGGGTTCGCCCGGAAGATATCAACTTCATGGCCAAAAATGCCCGCGGCCTGATCTGTCTGACCCTGAGCAGGGAGCGCTGCCAGCAGCTCAACCTGCCGCTGATGGTGGACGCCAACGGCGCGTCCCACGGCACCAACTTCACCGTGTCCATCGAGGCCGCCGAAGGGGTCACCACCGGCATTTCCGCCGCCGACCGGGCCCGCACGGTGCAAGTGGCGGTGGCGCCCAATGCCTCCGCCCGGGACATCGTTCAGCCCGGCCACATATTCCCCCTGATGGCCCAGCCCGGCGGCGTATTGAGCCGCGCCGGCCACACCGAAGCTGGCTGCGACCTGGCGCGTCTGGCCGGTTACGAGCCCGCCGCCGTGATCGTCGAGATCATGAACGATGACGGCACCATGGCCCGACGCCCCGACCTGGAAATTTTTGCCGAACAATACGGTATCAAGATCGGCACCATTGCCGACCTGATCCACCATCGCATCGCCCACGAGAAAACCGTTGAGTGCACCAAGGTGCGCGAGATCGAGACCGAATACGGGCATTTCCAGCTACGCACCTATGTCGATGCATCCCGGGGCGAGCACCATCACGCCATGGTCAAGGGCACCATCGACCCCGACAAACCAACCCTGGTAAGGGTGCATATTCCCAGCCAGCTGCGGGATTTTTTCACACTGATCGAACCCGGCAAGCAACAGTACCCCCGCTGGACGATCCACAAAGCCATGGATTGTCTGGCCCGGGAGGATTCCGGGGTAATCATTATCATCAACGCCGACAGCCCCCTGGACGGCCGCGCCGTCGAGGAAGATCTCGAGTATGTGTTCGGTGAAAAGGTGAAAAAATCCCAACCCGGCTCCGAGCAGATTCAGTTTCAGCAGGTGGGTGTCGGCTCACAAATTCTCCGCGACCTGGGCGTGCACAAAATGCGCGTCATGGGCGCACCGATCAAGTATGCGGGCCTGTCCGGGTTTGACCTGGAAGTGGTCGAACACATTGCCGCCGAGTGACATCAGGACCAGACCATGAGCAAACTAAGGCCCCTTGAGGGCAGCTACGACGCCGCCGATGCCCGCATCGCGGTGGTCGTCAGTCGATGGAACAATGACATTACCGAAAACCTGCTGCACGGCGCCCTGGCCGCACTGGGCCGGCACGGCATCGCCGACAGCCAGATTCAGGTTGTGCGGGTCCCGGGGGCCTTTGAGCTGCCCCTGGCCAGCCAGAAAATCGCTGCTTCCGGCACCGTCGACGCCATTGTCGCCCTGGGCTGTGTGATCCGCGGCGACACCCCCCACTTTGACTATGTCTGCGCTGAGTGCACCCGCGGTCTCGGTCGAATCAGTCTGGATTCCGGTCTGCCTGTGGGCTTTGGTCTGCTCACCTGCGACACCCTTGCCCAGGCACAGGCCCGCTCCGGGGAAAACCCGGAAAACAAGGGCGAAGAGGCGGTGCTCACGGTGCTGGAAATGGTCTCCCTCCTCAAGCAGCTGGGGTAGGCGAATCATGGAACGCAACAAACCGTCCAACCGCCGCAAGGCCCGCAGCCTGCTCGTCCAGGCCCTGTATCAATGGCAACTCACCGGGGCGGATATCGGCGTCATCGAGGCGGAATTCTTCACCGATAACAAGATGGACAAGGTCGACACACATTTCTTTCGGGAACTGTTACACGCGATTCCCCGGCGGGTCTCGGAAATCGACAATGCCGTCGCCCCCTACCTCGACCGCAAGGAAGGAGACCTGGACCCTGTCTCCCGGGCTGTGCTGCGCATAGGCGCCTATGAACTGCTGTTCCGGATTGACGTGCCGTACAAAGTCGCCATCAACGAAGCCGTCAACCTGGCCAAATCCTACGGCCCCAGCGAAGCCCACAAGTATATCAACGGGGTGCTGGATAAACTGGCGGCCCAAAGCCGCCAGGTGGAAATCCGGGCCAGCCGGTCCGGAGGCTGAAGGTGCTGCCGGTGGCAACCGGGGAATTCGACCTGATCCGCCGTTACTTTACCGGACTCGGTGGTGACGGGGATGGCATCGATCTGGCGGTGGGCGACGACTGCGCGCTGCTCAGCATTCCTGCCGACCGACAACTGGCGGTCACGACGGACACCCTGGTGGAGTCCGTCCATTTTCCCGCCAACTGCGATCCTGCGTTGCTGGCCCGCCGCGCTCTCAGGGTCAACCTCAGCGATCTGGCTGCCATGGGCGCCAGGCCCCTTGGCTTTCAATTGGCGCTGACCCTGCCCTCTGTCGATGTCAGCTGGCTCGCCGCCTTCAGCCTCGGTCTGGCGCAAGACGCATCAACCTTTCAATGCCCCCTGGTCGGCGGCGACACCACCAAAGGACCGCTGACCCTCTCCATTACCCTGATGGGCACCGTCGAAAGGAATCACGCATTGCGGCGCGACGGGGCGGCCGACGGCGACTACCTGTACGTTACCGGAACCCCCGGGGATGCCGGCGGCGGATTGGCGATAATGACCTCCGGCGGTGAACGTCACAACCAGTACCTGCTCGAGCGTTACTGGCTGCCCACACCCCGCCTCGCTGCCGGTGAGTTGCTCGCGGGTTTTGCGTCCGCCGCCATCGACGTCTCCGATGGTCTTGTTCAGGACGCCGGACACCTCTGTCATCACAGTGGTCTGGGTTGCACTCTGGTCTGGGACCAGCTGCCACTGAGTACGCCGCTTGTCGACGAGTTCGGTGTCGAGCAGGCTACCCGATGGGCACTGTCCGCCGGCGATGATTACGAGTTATGTTTTTCCGTTCCTCCGGGCCGGGCCGCTGAAATGGAGCTGGCGATGGCCGGTGCCGGTGAACAGGTCACGCGCATCGGCGTCATGGGTCGCGGTATAAGTGGCGTCAGCTGTGTCAGCAGTGACGGTCAGCCATTCCGTCTGGAACAAGCCGGCTATGCCCACTTCTAAAGCCACTCCCACCTTTCGCGACCTGCTTCGGGATCCGACCCTGATGCTGGCCTTCGGCTTCGGTAGTGGCCTGTCACCGAAAGCCCCCGGCACCGCCGGCAGTCTCCTGGCAATCGCCCTGTACCCCTTGCTGGCGACCCTGCCCGCCAACACCTACTGGGTCATTCTTGGCATCACCATCATTGTCGGTATTGCTGTTTGCGGCCGCGCGGCCGATAAACTCGGTGTCCACGACCACGGGGGTATTGTCCTGGATGAAATCGCCGGTGTCTGGGTGACGATGAGTACCTTCCCCGCCACCTGGCCCTGGCTGGTGGCGGGATTTGTTTTGTTCCGCATTTTTGATATCTGGAAGCCGTGGCCTATCCGGTTGCTGGATCGCCGCGTCCACGGAGGCCTGGGCATCATGCTCGACGACTTGCTTGCCGGTGGCCTTGCCTGGCTGCTACTGTTCATGGCCAGGGAGGTATTGGGATGAGTACGCGCGGTTTCTGGCTGGCCTTGTGCCTGCTTTTTGTCAGTGGGGTTTGTACCGCCACGACAATCGAGGTCAAGGGCCTGTTCAATGGCCGGGCCATTCTGGTCATCGACGGGCAAAACCGGTTGCTGAAGGCCGGAGAGACAAGCCCCGAAGGGGTCCTGCTGGTTGCCAGCAACAGCAAATCAGCGGAAGTTGAAATCAACGGTGAGCGCCAGACCCTGTCCCTGTCCCGACGAATTTCGACATCCTTTTCGGCCGCGGAAAAGGCCGAACTGCGCGTCCCAAGGGCCGCGGATAGCCACTACTGGGTGCGCGGAACCATCAATGGCCACCCTGTGCAAATGATGGTGGATACCGGTGCAACCCTGGTGGCCATGAACTCCCGGGATGCCGACCGCCTGGGCATCGACTACCAACAGGGGAAGCGCGGCAGATCCGCCACCGCAAGCGGGCTGGTGAATAACTATATTGTCCAACTCGACAAGGTGACCCTGGGCACAATTACCGTACGCCAGGTTCCCGCTGCGATCATCGAAGGGGATTTTCCGGTGCAGATACTTCTCGGCAACTCCCTTCTGGGACGTCTGGAAATGCAAATGGAATCCGACGTGATGGTACTGCGGCAAAAATTCTGAGCCGTACAGTCACCGCGCAGCGGTTGCCCGGATTTCCTTTACTCAACGGCACGCGCCGTTACAATAGCGCCTTTCACGAATTCGGTATCACAGTGACCCTTAAATTTGTTGAATCATCCCGCCTGCCAACCCACTGGGGCGAATTTCATATTCACGGATTTGAAGACCCCGATACGGAGAAAGAACATATCGCGTTGTCCATGGGCGATGTCTCAAACGGCCAGCCTGTGTTGGTGCGCATCCATTCCGAGTGTCTCACCGGCGATGCGCTGTTCAGCATGCGTTGTGACTGCGGGCCGCAACTGGAAGCAGCAATGCGTCGCATTGCCGAGGAGGGCCGTGGCGTCATTCTGTATTTGCGCCAGGAGGGCCGCGGGATCGGCCTGCTGAATAAAATCAAGGCCTATCATCTACAGGATAACGGGGCCGATACGGTCGAAGCCAACGAGCAACTGGGCTTTGGCGCCGACATGCGCGACTACAGCATCTGCAAGTCCATGCTCAAGCACCTGGGTGTCAAGCGAATTCGATTAATGACCAACAACCCGCGCAAGATGCGTGCCCTGGAGGCCATGGGTTTTGACGTGCTGGAGCGCCTGCCCCTGCAACTGGGCAGCAACCCTCACAACGCCCGTTACCTGGCCACCAAAGCGGGAAAACTGGGCCATTTGTTCAACGACGAGGTACACGATTGATGGGGCTGGCGAAACGAATCATTCCCTGCCTGGATGTGGACAATGGCCGCGTGGTGAAAGGTGTGAAGTTTGTCGATATTCGCGATGCCGGCGATCCGGTAGAGGTGGCCCGGCGCTACGATGCCGCCGGCGCTGACGAGATCGCCTTCCTGGACATTACTGCCAGCCACGAAGATCGCGACACGATGGTCCATACCGTTGAACGCATGGCCAGCGAGGTGTTTATTCCGCTGACGGTGGGTGGCGGCATTCGGACGCTGGACGATATTCGCAATCTGCTGAATGCCGGCGCCGACAAGGTCAGCATCAATTCCACCGCCGTCCGCGACCCCGAATTTGTGCGCGCCGCCGCGGACCGATTCGGCTCCCAATGCATCGTCGTTGCCATTGACGCTAAACGGGTCTCCGCTGAGGGAGAACCGGCCCGCTGGGAAGTGTTCACCCATGGGGGGCGTCGAGAGACGGGCCTCGATGCTGTCCAGTGGGCGGTAAAGATGGCTGACTATGGGGCCGGAGAAATACTGCTCACCAGCATGGATCAGGATGGCACCAAGAGCGGTTTTGATCTGGAACTGACACGTGCGGTAACCGAGTCAGTCAATATTCCCGTCATCGCCTCCGGTGGCGTGGGCAGCCTTCACCACCTTGCCGACGGTGTTCTGCAAGGGGGCGCCGACGCCGTACTCGCCGCCAGTATTTTCCATTTTGGCGAATACAGCATCAGGGAAGCCAAAGCCTTTATGGCGGCTCAGGGCATTGAGATGAGAGAAACTGACTGAACGGAACAGTTCAGGCGCAAGCTCTTTGCGGGGAAACGGTCATTTTTTCGCGATTCAGCGCTTTCAGGATGACCGCGGGAGCTGAGCGGATAAAGTCGATGTATTCACGGGTTGCCTTTTTTGCCTCAACCACCGAGGGGTAGGGACCCATCACAATCCCTTCTCGGGTCGTGAAGTACCATTTGCCTTCGAGGCCTACATAACGCTCGTGGCGCTCAAAACCCTGGTACAAATCATCGTCGCGTCGCATGAGAGCTGATTGCATTTTAGCCTAGGCTCCTCTCATTTTAAGAAATAGTATAAGAGTCCCTTAACCAAAAGCCCTTGCTCCATTTCAAGGGCGTGATCATCCCTTGAATATTGCAATTCCCTTTAAAATATTAAGCGCTTCATAAAGCTGATTGTCAACACTCAAAGGTGACTCAGCGTCAGTTTTTTCCTTTTCCCCGGGCCTTTCGTTGCCGTTCTGCAGGTGGCCGGCAAGGTTTACCTCGGAAATGCCCCGCTTTTCGTCCAGCACTTTAATCTGCGCCGGCGCAACAACAATATCGGGGCGGATACCTTCCGCCTGAATGGAGCGTCCGGACGGTGTGTAATAACGGGCTGTCGTCAATTTGATGGCCTTGCCATCCCGGAGTGGAAGTACTGTCTGCACCGACCCCTTGCCAAAACTCTGGGTACCGATGACGATCGCTCGACCATTATCCTGTAACGCACCGGCGAGAATCTCCGACGCCGAGGCGCTGCCGCTGTTGATAATCACCACCACCGGAACCCGATCGGCGAGATCGCCGGCGGTGGCGCGAAATTTCATATTGGCACTGGGAATCCGCCCTTCGGTATAGACGATCAAGCCTTCATCCAGGAGCGCGTCGGCAACCTCAATGGACGCAGGCAGGAGTCCGCCCGGGTTATTTCTCAAATCGATAACCAGCCCCTTCAGTGGGCTGTCCGGCGTATTCATGGCCTCAAGCGATTCGCTGAACTGCGTCCCGGTCTCGGTCTGAAACTGGGCGATTCTGATATACCCAAAGCCTTCTTCAAGGAACCTGCTGCGCACACTGGTAACCTTGATAATGTCCCGGACGACGGTGATCTCCAGCGGCGCATCCATACCCTGGCGAAGAATGGTCAGCACAATGGGCTCACCTTTCGGTCCGCGCATGAGGTTGATGGCTTCGCGCAGGCTCATGCCCTGAACGGCCTGATCATCGAGCTTGACGATCAGGTCACCGGCCTGAATACCGGCGCGGTAGGCGGGCGTATCATCGATGGGCGCCACCACCTTGATCAAACCGCCCTCCGTGCCCACCTCGATACCGAGCCCACCGAATTCACCGGTGGTGCTTTCCTGGAGAGCATCGTAGTCGTTTTCATCCAGATAACTGGAGTGGGGATCAAGACCGGCGAGCAGCCCCTCGATGGCATTATCGAAAAGCGTCCTATCGTCCACTTCCTCGACATAGGCACTTCGAATTTGATCAAAGATCTGCACAAACAACTGCAGATCACCCAGCGGCAGCTGGCCATCTGAAGGTATCGAGGGCGACTCGGGGGTAGTAGTGGCCGGCTCCTCGGCCTGAGACCAAAGGCTCACAGCTGTCAGCAGCGCGATTGCGGTGTAGCGTAATAGTTGCTTCATTGAACACATTTTCCTGAACGAGTCCGCCTTTAACAGATCTGTGTTTCAGCCTCCGGCGTCTAGCGCCGGGTCAACCACACTTTCGGATCCTGAGGCTGTCCATTGTGACGGATTTCAAAGTACAGTGCACTGTCTTCGAGACCGCCGCTGGTGCCCGCCAGAGCAAGGGCCTCACCCTGCTTCACCCACTCCCCCACGTCCTTGAGCAAGACCTGGTTGTGGGCGTACAAACTGAGGTAGTTATCGCCGTGATCGAGAATCAGAACCAGGCCGTGACCCCGCAGGTAGTCGGAAAAAACCACCCGCCCGTTGTGGACAGCTGCCACCGGCGCACCCTCAGCGGCGTCGATCAGCCAGCCCTTCCAGACAATACTCTGAGCCCGCCGCGCGCCAAAGGCGCCGGCAACGCGCCCGGTCACCGGCCACGGAAGCTTTCCGCGCAATTTGGGGAATGGTGTACCCGCGGGTATGTCGAGGTTCTGAATACTTTCTTCCAGACGGGCCAGGATACTCTCAAGGGTCTTGCGCTGTGACTGCATTTCCTCGAGCTGCGCCTGCTCCGAATCCATGGCGCGTTCGATATCCACCAGCACCGCGCGACGCTGCGCTTCGCTATCGGCGAGCACCTTGTGCTGCCGGGCCAGCTCGGCCCGCCGGTCAACCAGCGCTTGCTCGCGCTCGGCGATATTTTTTTCCACCGTCAGCAGATCGTCCAGAAGGGCGCGATAGTGGAGGATCCTGTCCCGGCGCGCCTCCGCGATATAGCGGTAGTAGCGCAGATTTCGGGCGAAAAGATCAGGGTCTTGCTGACCGAGAATGACTTTGAGGGGTTCCGCACCGCCGCGCCGGTAGGCGGCATCCAGCGCTACGGCTATGTGCTCCTGTTGCTGCGCCAGCTCCGACCTCAGCTCTCGCTGCCGGCTCAGAAGCGAGTCCAACTCCCGGTTCAGATCGTTAATGGCCGCGTCGGCGGCAAGGATTTTCCTGTTGATCTCGGCCAATGCGAGTTCGAGCTCTCTGAGACTATCATTGAGTTTGTCGCGCTCGCCCCGGCGCTCCGCCAGGCGCGCCTGAACAGTCTTGATATCCTGCGTCAGCGCCTCCAGTCTCGCCTGCCGGGCAGCTTTTTCCGCGAGATCCTCGCGCTCATCACCCAGGGACAACATTGGTGACAACATCAAAATGATCGCCACCGCCTGCCACATCCGCGATGCCGACATAGTCCCGCGATCTCAGGCGGGAACGGCCAGATTGCGGCCGGTCATCTCCGCAGGTTGCGGCAACCCCATCAAAAACAACAGGGTGGGCGCGATATCCGCCAGCGTGCCGCCGGATTCGAGAACCAGCGCCCGCGGCCCGACATAGACCAATGGCACGGGCTCAGTGGTGTGGGACGTCAACGCCTGACCACTGGTTTCATCCTGCATCATTTCCACGTTGCCGTGGTCGGCGGTGATAAGACATTCGCCGCCGATCGCCTCCAGCGCCCGGCAAACGCGTCCGAGACAGTTATCTACGGCCTCTACCGCCTTGACCGCTGCATCGAAATTGCCGGTGTGTCCGACCATGTCGCCATTGGCGAAATTGCAGATGATGGCATCAAAGCGGCCGCTCTCGATGGCGGTAACCAATTTTTCTGTCACCTCCGGTGCGCTCATCTCCGGCTGAAGATCGTAGGTGGCGACTGTCGGAGAGGGCACCAGCACGCGCTCTTCGCCGGGGTACGGCGTCTCCTCGCCACCACTGAAAAAGAACGTTACGTGGGCATATTTTTCTGTTTCTGCGATGCGCAACTGGGTCTTGCCATGCTTGGCAAGGTACTGACCGAAGGTGTTGACCAGCGTTTCCGGCGGGAAGGCGCAACTGGCCTTGAGACCCGCGGCATATTCGGTGGTCATCACAAAATCACTCAGCGCCGGGCAGGCGCGCCTGTCAAAGCCCTCAAACCCGTCGTCGACAAAAGCCTGGGTCAGCTCGCGGGCGCGATCGGGGCGAAAATTCATGAAGATCACACAATCGCCATCGCGAACTACTGCCCCATCACCAACCACGGTAGGCGTGACAAACTCGTCGCTTTCATCGCGGGCATAGGCACGGGCAAGGGCCTCGGCGGCCGTTCTGGCGGCGTATTCCGCTTCGCCCAGGGTGAGCAGGTCGTAGACTTTCTGCACCCTGTCCCAGCGTTTGTCGCGATCCATCGCGTAATAGCGGCCCGACAGGCTGGCTATCCGCCCGGTACCCAGCCGGCGACAGGTCTGTTCGATCAATTCGATGGAAGACGCAGCACTCTTCGGTGGCGTGTCGCGGCCATCGAGAAAAGCGTGAACATAGACGCGCTCGCAACCCCGTCGGGCCGCCAGTTCCAGGGCGGCCACGATGTGTTGCTCATGGCTGTGCACACCACCCGGGGACAGCAAACCGAAAATATGGATCGCGCCGTGATGCTCCTTCGCCCCATCGAGGGCATTGCAGTAAACGGGGTTGGCAAAAAAATCCCCGTCCGCAATCGCCTTGTTGATACGGGTAAAACTCTGATAGATGATCCGCCCGGCGCCCAGGGTCATGTGGCCGACCTCGGAGTTGCCCATCTGCCCTTCGGGCAGGCCGACATCGAGGCCGGAACCGGATATCAGCGTGTGCGGCCTGTGCAGCCACAAATCATCCCAAACCGGGGAGCGTGCGGAATGGATGGCATTGTGTTCCGGTCTGTCATTGTGGCCCCAGCCATCAAGGACAATTAGCACGGCGGGTTTCTTGCGATCAGTCATTTTTTCCCTTTGAGGGCATGGCTTCGAGGAGCGCAGATGTTACCTTTTTAGGCCGCCAAAGGCCATTGACACGGCCATCAGAACTATACTTTTCCGTAATTGTGGCCCATGGTTATCGCTGAACGGATGGCAGCCTGGAGACTTCCCATGCGCAGTTCTATCGAAGGCGTTCTGTTCGACCTGGACGGTGTTTTCTATGTCGGCAACCAGCCAATTCCCGGTGCACTAAACACGTTAGGGGTCCTTGATGATCGGGGAATACCCTATCGCTTCATTACCAATACAACGACCCAGAACAGGGCAGAGCTCAGCGCCAAGCTGAAAAATATGGGTATCCCGATCGTCCCGGACCAACTTGTAACGGCGCCCGTGGCGACACGCGACTACCTACTTGCCAACGATTTGAATCGGTGTTTTTTCGCCGTAGCGCCGGCCGTGCTCGCGGATTTCAAAGGTATCGAACACGTCGATCGGGATGCCGATGCGGTGGTGGTCGGAGACATTGGCGATGCCTGGAGTTACGATCTCCTCGACACCCTCTTTCAGCATCTGCTATCGGGCGCCCGGCTGGTTGCGATGCACCGCAATCGCTACTGGCAGACCGAAGACGGGCTGCACATTGACATAGGCGCTTTTGTGACGGGCCTGGAATATGCCGCGGGCGTTCAGGCTGTTACCACTGGCAAACCCTCGGCGGCGTTCTTCGCAGCCGGCCTTAACAGCCTGAACCTCGAACCGGGCCAGGTCATCGTCGTGGGAGACGATATCCAATCCGATATCGGCGGTGCCCAGCAAGCCGGCATCAGGGCGGTACAAGTCAAAACCGGCAAATACCGGCAGGAACTCGCGGAGGAATCCGGCATCACTCCGGACTGGACGCTCGATTCTATCGCTGAACTCGCGACAATTCTCTAGCCCGGCGGGACCGACACGGTTAGCGAAGCAGGTTGGACAGCCTGGGGTTGGGCTTTTCCGCCTTGCGGAACAGCAGCAGGACATGGCCGATCACCTGCACGGCCTCGGCGCCAAGACGGCCACAGATATCTTCTATGATCGATTTTTTCAGTTCCCGATCACCAACAGTGAGGCGCACCTTGATCAACTCATGGTCGTTTAACGCGCGGTCGATTTCTGCGATAACCGATTCCGTAAGGCCCTTGGTGGCAACGGTGACAACAGGATTGAGTCCGTGACCCAGTGTGCGCAAACGCTTTTTCTGAACAGCGGTGATAGACATGCATTTCTCTCTCGTTGGTGCGATATTGTAGCGCCGAAGGGCGGTACGGGCCACGACCGGTGTTATATTATCCCCTACCGGCAACGCCTCCACGCAACGAGCACCCTATCTACCGATGGCCCGATCAAAAAGCAGCCGCCGCTGGCTGCAGGAACACGAAAAAGACATCTTCGTGCAGAAATCCCGGCAGGAAGGCTTCCGGTCCCGGGCCAGTTACAAACTGCTGGCCCTCGACGAAAAGGACCGCCTTTTGCGCCCGGGCATGACCGTCGTGGATCTGGGCGCCGCGCCCGGAGGGTGGAGCCAGGTGGCTGCAGACAGGGTGGGCGACAAGGGACTGGTAATCGCCTCGGACATCCTGCCCATGGATACCATCGCCGGCGTACACTTTGTCCAGGGGGATTTTACCGAGCAATCGGTGCTGGATCAGCTGCTCGATGCCCTTGAAGGCCGGTCAGTGGACCTTGTTATTTCAGATATGGCCCCCAACATGAGTGGAATGAAGGCAGTCGACCAACCAAAGGCCATGTACCTGGTGGAGCTGGCACTGGACATGGCGCACCAGGTATTGAAACCCGGCGGCGGTTTTGTTGCCAAAGTCTTTCAAGGGGAGGGTTTCGACGAGCTGCTCATCCAGCTCAAGCAAGCGTTTAAATCCGTCGCGGTGCGCAAGCCCGAAGCCTCCCGGGCGCGTTCCAGCGAGGTGTATCTCGTGGCCAAGGATTATCGGGGCTGAGAGAAATGGCGCCCCATTACTGGTATAGTTTGCCGCGAACATGAGGAATTGACCGTGAATGACATGGCGAAAAACCTAATCCTGTGGCTGGTGATTGCCGCTGTACTGCTTTCTGTTTTCCAGAATTTCAGCCCCAGTCCAACCGCACAGACCCTTGACTACACCAGTTTCATCGAACAGGTCCAGTCCGACCAGGTGCGCAGCGTGGTGATCCAGGACCTGGTCATTGAAGGGGAGCGCACGGATGGCAGCCGATTCCGCACGATTCGCCCCGATGTGCCGGACACCAAGCTGATGGAAGATCTTCTCAATAACGGCGTCAAGGTCGAGGGTCGCGAGCCGGAATCACCCAGTATCTGGACGCAATTACTGGTGGCCTCGTTCCCGATTCTGTTGATACTCGCCATTTTCATGTTTTTCATGCGTCAGATGCAGGGCGGCGCGGGCGGTCGTGGCGGCCCCATGGCTTTTGGTAAGAGCAAGGCGCGGCTCCTGGGCGAAGACCAGATCAACACCAACTTCGCCGACGTCGCCGGCGTCGATGAGGCCAAGGAAGACGTGCGCGAACTGGTGGAATTCCTGCGCGACCCGAGCAAATTCCAGCGCCTGGGCGGTCATATTCCGAAAGGCGTGCTGATGGTTGGCCCCCCGGGCACCGGTAAGACCCTGCTCGCCAAAGCCATTGCCGGCGAGGCCAAGGTACCGTTCTTTTCCATTTCCGGCTCCGACTTTGTCGAGATGTTTGTCGGCGTCGGCGCCTCCCGCGTCCGGGATATGTTTGAACAGGCGAAAAAAGCCGCACCCTGCATCATCTTCATCGATGAGATCGACGCTGTCGGCCGCCATCGCGGCGGTGGCTATGGCGGCGGCCACGATGAGCGAGAGCAGACACTCAACCAGCTGCTGGTGGAAATGGACGGTTTCGAGGGCAATGAAGGGGTCATTGTCATCGCCGCCACCAACAGGCCCGACGTTCTCGACAAGGCCCTTCTTCGCCCCGGCCGGTTCGATCGCCAGGTATTTGTCGGCCTGCCCGACATTCGCGGGCGCGAGCAGATCCTCAAGGTCCATGTGCGCAAGGTTCCCCTGGACGACAAGGTAAACCTGAGCGTGCTGGCACGCGGCACCCCCGGGTTCTCGGGCGCCGATCTCGCCAACCTGGTAAACGAAGCGGCGCTCTTTGCGGCCCGCGCCAATCGCCGAATCGTAACCATGGAAGAGTTCGAAAAGGCCCGCGACAAAATCATGATGGGTGCCGAGCGTCGCTCCATGGTGATGTCGGAGACCGAAAAAGCCAATACCGCCTACCACGAAGCCGGCCACGCCATTATCGGCCGTCTGACGCCGGAACATGACCCGGTGCACAAAGTCACCATCATCCCCCGTGGTCGCGCTCTGGGGGTCACCCAGTTCCTGCCCGAAGAGGACAAATACAGCTTCAACCGACGACAAATCATCAGCCAGATCTGCACCCTGTTTGGCGGCCGGATCGCCGAGGAGCTAATCCATGGTGCTGACGGCGTCACCACCGGCGCCCAAAATGATATCGAACGGGCCACGCAACTGGCGCGCAACATGGTCACCCGCTGGGGACTGTCCGACAAGCTCGGTCCGATTCTGTATGGCGAAGATGAATCCCAGATTCCCGGCCAGGGCAATGCCCAGTATTCAAACGTAACCTCACGGGAGATCGATGAGGAAGTCCGCACTATCATCGACAGTTGTTATCAGCGTGCCAAAAATCTGCTCGAGGAGAATATCGATATCCTGCACGCCATGAAGGCGGCGCTAATGGAATACGAAACCCTCGACTCCGAGCAGGTGGATGACCTGATGGCGCGCCGCCCGGTTCGTCCGCCCCGTGACTGGCACGACGACAACATCGGCCGCCCGCCCACTGACGGCACCAGCGCCAGCCCGGCCTCCGATGCAGTGGGCGGACCCGCTGGCGAGCATTGAAGCCGCTGCGTCCTTGAACAACCCATGACCCGTCCCGTTTCCGGGCTGCTCCCCTCCAAAGGGCGAGCAGCCGTCATGGGTATTCTCAACATTACCCCTGACTCATTCTCCGATGGCGGCCAGCTGTTTACCGGTGGCAAGCCCGATCTGGCGCTTATCCGGCGCAGGGCCGCCGCCATGGTCGATGACGGGGTGGATATCTTCGATGTGGGCGGGGAATCAACCCGACCGGGGGCGACGCCGGTCACCCCCCAAGAGGAAATAGCCCGGGTAATACCCGTCGTTACAATGCTCAAGCAGGCGTTCGACACCCCCGTCTCCGTCGACACCAGCGAACCCGATGTCATTGCCGCCGCTGCAGATGCCGGAGCGGACCTGATCAACGACGTCAGGGCACTGACTCGACCCGGTGCACTGGAGGCGGCGGCAGCGACGGGGCTTCCTGTGTGTCTTATGCATATGCGCGGTGAACCGGAATCCATGCAGAATCTGGCGCAATACAGGGATGTGGTAACGGAAGTACTGGATTATCTAAACGAGCGCGTCAGCGCCTGCGAACAGGCCGGCATCCACCGCCGGGGCCTGATGATTGATCCGGGATTTGGCTTTGCCAAGCATCTGGCACACAATCTGGCGCTTTTCAGAGCCCTGCCCCGATTCGTCGACACCGGACTGCCCGTTCTTGTGGGGGTGTCGCGCAAGCGCATGGTTGGCGAGATTACCGGCCGTGCCAGCGGCAACCGCACCCTGGGCAGTGTCGCGCTGGCGTTGTTGGCCGCACAGGCCGGCGCCCGGGTACTTCGGGTTCACGACGTAGCCGAAACGGTGGAGGCACTGGCAGTCATGGCAGCAGTAGAGGAAAAAAGTTGAAATGACCAGACGATACTTTGGTACCGACGGCATCCGTGGCCGAGTGGGCAAAGCCCCGATTACTGCAGATTTTGTCCTCAAACTGGGCTGGGCCACAGGCAAGGTGTTCAGTGAAACAGCGCGGGGACGCAAGCTGATTCTGGTTGGCAAGGACACCAGGGTGTCCGGTTATATGTTCGAGTCGGCACTCCAGGCGGGTCTGATTGCGGCGGGCGTCGATGTCGGGCTGCTCGGGCCCATGCCGACGCCGGCAATCGCCTACCTGACCCGGACCTTTCGCGCCCAGGCGGGCATTGTGATCAGCGCTTCCCACAACCCCTTCGATGACAACGGCATAAAATTCTTCGGCAGTGACGGCTTCAAGCTCGACGACGCCCTGGAATCAAGAATCGAAGAGTTCCTTGATCAACCGATGGAAACCGGACTGTCTGAACAACTGGGCCGCGCCCACCGGGTCGAGGACGCCGCCGGCCGTTACATCGAATTTTGCAAAAGCACCGTACCCGGGGGCTTTACCCTCAATGGTCTCAAGCTGGTGGTCGACTGCGCCAACGGCGCCACGTACCACGTTGCTCCGGACGTCTTTACGGAACTTGGTGCTACCGTTATTCCCCTCAGCATCGAACCGAACGGTCTCAATATCAACAGGGACTGCGGATCAACACACACCCGGGCTCTTATCCAGGCGGTCACCCACCACCAGGCAGATCTCGGAATCGCCTTTGATGGCGACGGCGATCGCGTCATCCTGGCCAACCACGCAGGGGAGCTGGTCGACGGTGACGAAATTCTCTACATCATCGCCCGGCACAGGCTCGCCCGCGAACAGAATTGCCCCGGCGTGGTTGGCACACTGATGTCCAATCACGGCCTCCAGCTCGCCTTTGAGCGTCTGGCCATCCCCTTCGAGCGCGCCAATGTTGGCGACCGCTATGTTATTGAGGCCATGCGCCGCAATGGCTGGTCTCTGGGGGGCGAAAGCTCGGGCCATATCGTCTGCAGCGACCTGACCAGTACAGGTGACGGCATCGTCGCCGCACTTCAGGTGCTCCAGGCAATGGTCGATACTGGCAAGCCGGTCGCCGATCTTTCATCATCGATGACCAAGTTGCCCCAGGTCATGATTAACGTCAAAATTGCCGGCAAATCCCGGCTCGACAACAACGGCCCTATCCAGGCCGCCGTCGCCAATGCTGAAAAAGCACTGGCGGGCCAGGGCCGCGTTCTGCTCAGGCCCTCCGGCACGGAGCCCGTGATACGGGTCATGGTAGAAGGGCCTGAACACGCCCTGGTTTCCCGTCTTGCAACGGAGGTTGCCGAGGTGGTCGAAAAAGTCCTGTGTTGAGCTTGTGCAATGAAATCAACTTCGCTACCATTTGCGCCCCTTCGAGGCAGGCTTGTGAAAAGGTGGAAGGGTGATGCGTAAACCGCTGGTCGCCGGCAATTGGAAAATGCACGGGTCCCGGCGCTTCGTCACCGACCACATTAAGGCCTTGAAGCATCGCCTGAGTGGCGATGGGGTCGATGTTGCGATATTCCCGCCGTTCATCTATCTGGACCAGGTGATACGGTCTTTGGCCGACAAGCCTGATACGGCGATAGCCGTTGGCGCACAAAATGTCAGCCATGAGCGTGAGGGCGCCTTTACAGGTGAGGTCGCCGCGGCGATGCTCTCGGATATCGGCTGTCGCATGGTGCTGGTAGGCCACTCGGAGCGTCGAACCCTGTACGGCGAAAGCAACGGCATGGTGGCCTCCAAATTTGCCACCGCCCTGACAGCAGGACTAACACCTGTACTCTGTGTCGGCGAAACACTGGCCGAACGGGAAGCGGGAAGCACCTTCAAGGTGGTGGAAGCCCAGATGGCCGCTGTCATTGACCTGCTGGGACACTCACGCCTTGGCCAGGGAGTCATCGCCTACGAGCCGGTTTGGGCTATCGGCACAGGCATGACGGCAACGCCCGAGATGGCCCAGGACGTCCACGCTGCGATACGGCAACAGCTGGGCGAAGAAGGCGAGACAACACGAATATTGTACGGCGGCAGCGTCAAAGCCGCCAACGCGGAAGCGCTGTTCAACCAACCGGATATCGACGGCGGGCTGGTCGGCGGCGCTTCACTGGATGCAGACGAATTCACTGCAATTTGCAGAAAGGCAGTACAACCTTAATGTTACAGATCGTTCTGGCAATACACCTTGTGACCGCACTGGCCATTATTGGCCTGATTCTCATTCAGCGGGGCAAAGGGGCGGAAGCAGGTGCCTCATTTGGCGCCGGGGCCTCCCAGACGATTTTCGGCAGCGCCGGGAGCTGGAACTTTTTCAGCAAGGCGACGGCAATACTGGCAACTATTTTTTTCGTCACCAGTTTCACCCTGGCGGTTATGGCCAAGCATAAGGCGGGGGTTGATATCGGCGACGATTACATTCCGTCGATGGAAGAAGTAGAATTACCGGTTGCGCCACAGGGTGATATTCCCCAGGTTGCACCGGAGCAGACCGGAGGCGCAATCCCTTCTGCGCCGGCGGAAAACACCGTAGACCAGAGCGAAAAACCGTAAAATTTGCAAATTCAGCCCAGGTGGTGAAATTGGTAGACACGCTATCTTGAGGGGGTAGTGACGCAAGTCGTGCCGGTTCAAGTCCGGCCCTGGGCACCATTTCAACGTCCACAGCAGTCCAAGGACGTACATAACACCCCGGTTTTCCGGGGTTTTTTGTGTCTAGGGAGCCCGTAGAGGTCCTCCCAATTCCATTGCCATCCACGCTTTTTGACGGTATCGTTGCCGGTATCTCGGTTCAATTTTGCTCGATACCGTCAAATGGCATTACACATTCTCTCAGATACTAAGGTTCGGCAGGCGAAAGCCAGGGAAAAGGACTATAAGATGACCGATGGTGGCGGTCTGTACCTCTTGGTCAGACGCAATGGATCCAAGTGTTGGCGCTATGACTACCGGTTTGCGGGCAAGCGTAAGACGCTTGCCTGTGGTACCTATCCAGTTGTCAGTCTTAAAGCTGCCAGAGATGCAGTGGCGGATGCCAAGGCAAAGCTCGTCGATAGCATAGACCCCTCACAGGAGAAACAAAGGAAGCGACGAGACGAAGTTCTTGAGGAAACGAGTCTGTTCGTGGTTGTCGCCAAGGAGTGGTGGGATCACCAGCGCGGTACCTGGACCGAACATCATGCTGATCGTGTATGGCGCAGAATCAAGGAGGATGTCATTCCCTATTTAGGACATCTATCTATTTCGCAGATCCAGCCCCCGGATATTTTGTCCGTACTACGGAAGATTGAGAGCCGTGGTGCACTGGATGTGGCATCCCGAGTGCTGCAAGATGTTCGGCGTATCTGTCGTTATGCCGTTCAAACGGGGCGGCTCGTTAACAACCCGGCGATAGATCTAACTGGAGTTCTGAAAGCAAGAAAATCCAAGCACCGTGACTCTCTACCTAGAGAACAGCTTCCAGATTTTCTGAGGGCGCTAGACGGTTACGACAGTCGTGGTCGACTGATTACAAAATACGCTATTCAGCTGCTTGTATTGACATTTGTTCGTTCTGGCGAGCTAAGAGGGGCAAAGTGGGATGAATTTGATTTAGATACCGGGGTATGGCGGATCCCCGCGCCAAGAATGAAGATGAAGACGGAACACTTGGTACCTTTATCCAGACAAGCCATCACACTGTTGAAAAAAATAGCGCAAATCTCCGGGAGCTATGACCTGGTATTCCCATCTGAACGTCATCGGCACGAGCCAATGAGTGATAATACAATGCGAAGGGCGATTTTTAAGTTAGGGTATGATGGCAAAACGCCTGGGAAGAGGAAGGCAGTTCCGCATGGGTTTCGCGCAACAGCTTCCTCCATCCTCAATGAACAGGGTTTTAATCCTGATGCTATTGAGCGTCAGTTGGCTCACATGGAAAGGAATGGAGTGCGGGCGGCATATACCCATCACGCGCGCTATCTAGACGAGCGAACACAGATGATGCAATGGTGGGCAGATTATTTGGATTCTATTCGTTCGACGGATCAGTGCACTCCACTAGGAGGATGATGGAGCAGGTGTGATCTTTTGGTAGCTGAATACCCCTTATGACAGGACACTCTGAAACCTCAGGCCGTATCTATACGTTTGATGGAGAGAGCTACTGCAAGTTATGCACGCCTGATGAGCGTGTCGAACTGGTGCGCGCCTGTATAGACAAGCTAGCAGAGGTAGAGGACCTAGCTTGAAGGCATGATTACCTCGAAGACACTTTACCTGGAGTGGGCATGTATGCCGGGGCGGCGTGGACACAGGCGCAGGATGGACATGGTAGAAAATTTGAAAATAGGAAGTAAACCATAAATGCTTGAAGGAGTTGCTAAAGTTCTCAGACGATACTACACGCTTGATGATGCAGCTCAATCGATCAATATTGAGACGTTCGAACTTTTTCGATTGATTCTGAGAGATAAGGTAGCGATTTGGGTTAGAGCTCCAAAGAACATAGAGATCTGGCTGCTCGATCGTGAGAATAGTGGAAAGCTAGCCAATGAGGAATTGAGACTGCATGGCCTGTATTCCAGGATAGAAGAAAAAAGAGGGAAAATTCAACAGCTTCATGAGGTTGTTATGCTGCAATTAATGCAGCGGGACATCAGGTCAGTAGTCGAAAATGGTTCCGAAAATATTTATAAGTTTGAATCGGCACTAGATTACAACGAAATACAATATCCGGAAATAAGATCCAAGGAAAAAGTAAAAGAGCTTCTCCCGGTAACATTTACAGAAGAGATTTCACATATTTTTCTGATAGATACAGATCAGTGGAGTGATCCGCTCGATACGCTAGAGAGGAATATTGGAAAGTGCGCTTTTTCATATGAAATGAGTGTTAAGAGTGAAGATTTACTTCTTTCCAAGACAAGTATCCAAGCCATTATCGAAAAATATAGTATTCCAAATATTGACATTGAAAAATTCCCAAGTGATTTGAAGAACCTGATCATCTTGGCGAAGAGAATGAGTGAAAAATTTGGTTCTGATGCCTCGAATGAACCTAACACTAACAAAGTGAAAGCATGGTTGAGTAAAGAAAGCCAAAACATGCACTGGAAAAAAAGGGAACATAAATACAGTGCTATTGATCTGCTTCTGCCTAAGCGTCAGAGTGGCGTAAATGTGCCATATGAATATTTCGGTGCTGACTATCTGAATTCAAATATTCAAGGAATCTTACAGGTTTATCAGGAAGTCTGGCAGTCCTACTTAGCGATGGCTGGAAAGGATCGTAGTTATCCTAAATCAGACGAGATACAGAACAGGATTCGAAAGAAAACTGCAAATCTAAGTGCCACGCTCATAAAACACTGCGCAGCAATGATTCGCCCGGATGAAGCCCCAAGGGGGAGACCAAAAAAGGGTAGTGAAAAAGCGATATAAAAAAGATAATAAACTCAGAGAGTTGCGATAGTTCATCTCAAAAAATAGATTGATAATTCAAATATTCATGCCTCGTTGCGCTAGGTAAAGTAGGCCTGGCCAACAAAGAAGGAGGCAATATGCAAACTAAATCCATATTCACTACTAAAATCCTGCGCCGTCCGGTGGTAGAAGATCTAACCGGGCTATCAAAGTCGGCGATCTACGAAAAGATCAACAAAAAATCACCGAGATATGATCCCTCATTCCCAATTCCAATAAAGCTTGGAGCGGGAGCTGTCGGCTGGTGCGCCTCAGAAGTATCTCAGTGGATTGAAAAGAAAAAAGAGGCACGGTCATGAGCAGGCATTATAGCGGTTTCGTCGTACCGGAATTTGGTAGTCCTCTCTACGATCTTCAAAGCTGCCCGATGACGCATAGGTTGACAAATTACTTGGAAACGAAAACTCAGGCTCCTAGACCCCTGATTATCCAATCAATTTTGGCGGCATACTCATGCCTTGCGCAAGGAGTGATTGATGTGGAGCGGCCGGGAGTTGGAACTGGTCCTGTATCATTGAATACGCTAGGTCTCGCTCCTCCAGGTGAAAGAAAAAGTAAACTATTTGGACTTCTGGAATTGCCAATCATCAAATTTCAAAAGAGTGAGCAGTTATTGTTTGAAGATGCATTAGCTGTGTACGAACTTGAACTTGAGTTATTTGAGAAGCAGAAAAAAGCCTTGAAGTCTATGGCAGTCAAAGCTATGAGTGACGGTCATTGGTCAGTAGATGTCAAAGAATGCTTGCGAAACTTGGCCAATCAAAAGCCAAAAAAACCGTTAGACCCAAAGATTCTGCATGAGGACGCCACTCCTGAATCAATGGCACAAGTTCTCCATGATGGTTTTGGGGTTGCCTCGCTGTGGTCTGGAGAAGGCGGATCGATTTTGAATGGTCGAATAGCCAAAAATCAAGCCATGCTCAATAAATTTTGGGCAGCTGAACCATGGTCTGTAGGTAGGAAGACATCAAGTAGTTTTCTCTTGGAAGATTACCGCATGTCCATTTCAATCCTCTGTCAGCCAACAGTTTTTTGGGATTTTGTGGAAAAAACAAATACTCAGTCACGAGGTAATGGTTTCCTTGCTAGGTTTTTGATTTGTAGTCCAATGTCTACTCAGGGGTCACGATTCTTCAACGATAGTCCCTATGTGGACGAGGAGGCATATAGCTATTATTTAAGCAGAGCGAAGCAAGCTTTAAAAACTTTAAAGTGCAAAACGAATAGTCCCGGAATGGGAAGAAAATCAATCACTTTCACGCCAGATGCAGCCATTTTATGGATATGGATTTACAATTTCATTGAGGAAAATGTGAGGGAAGGGGGACGGTTTGAGCAGGCAGCGGATTTCGCCTCAAAGCTTCCAGAGAATACCGCAAGAATAGCGGCCCTATGCGCCTTCATGGAGAAAGGTGATGAAGCTATTATCGATATAGGAATTCTGATGGACGCAGCGAGGTTAGCTTTTTACTTCTCGGATGCTTTCATCTGGAATGTTTGCAGAGCGCCAAGTTGGCAGCTAGATGACATCGAGCTACGGGAGTTTTTACAGCTAAAGCGGGAGGATGGCGTGAGATACCTTAGGAAAAATTCTGTAAGGCAAAGTGGTCCAAATCGCCTTAGGAAAAAAAGGCTACTGGACGCTTCATTACAGCGGCTTTGCAACAATGGAGAGGTATGCGTTTTGCGTACTCAAGCAGGGATGCATGTTATTGACCTCTATCCGAGTTATCCCTTTGATAATCAGCAATGGGCTGCTTTGGAAAAATGAGTTAGATTGATTCATGCGAAAAATAGCTTTCGTCCAGGTATGTAGATGGGTGATTTAAAACATTACCCATTTGCTGACCTCGTTACCCAAATGTACTCAAGTGAGTTTTACTCTAAGGGGCTCCGTATAGGCGATCAATAGGCGAATTGAATGATTCAGTAGTAGAAATAAATTAGATTACATGATCGATTGATAGGTGAAAAGCCAAATAGACAATGTAGGAAAATGTTATTACAAGTAATAGTCAGAATTTGTCAGCGGTGTGATCGGTTGAAGTCTGAGATCCACATTCTGTCATGATAGCCCCTGGATCGCTAGCTGCGACTGTGGGACGAATAAACGAGGCTTATGCTGTCCTAAGGACTGTCGTCAATCAGCTTGGAAGAAAGTCCTTCCTCGCCGTTGGTGGCAGAATCCGAAATGATCTCATAGGTGACGTTAGATTTTGCAGAGGTTTTGGCTCCGCAATTTCAAGATGTAAAAGATATTTGTCGAGTATGGCGAAATGGGTTTTCTGGTGGCTCTGGAGGAAGTCTACCCGAATACCCCGTCATCAACAATGTTGGATGTAAGAGGGTCGAAAAGTACTGAACTATGGAGCCAATTAAAACCTCTAAGATTTCATGCTAAGCCACAATTTGTGGCGTGTGATTCTGTTATCCGAATTGGAGGCGCCAATGAAGAAGCATTTTAAGGAATAGGAGATTATGTAATTTCTGAATCAGGCCGAGTTATGAGTACAGGTTAACGAGTTATGTCGTGAGCTCGGTTTTTGTAACGCCTCGATTTACACGTAGCGTGCCAGGTTCGATGGCTGACGGTGCCGAACGCAAGACCCCTGAATGAGGCTGTCTAGTATAACAGTCCATTGGGGATGTTGCTGGCGGAAGCACGGCTACACATGGATGCATTCAAGATCCTTGCTCGGGTTAAATGCTGAGCCTGACAGAACGGCGAGAGGAGGTAGGCGAGATGCAGACTCACACTCGCATTTCCAAGCGCCGCGCATACAAGTTGATCTGGTTTTCCCGCACAGTTTTGCGTTACAAGCCAAGTACGCAGATGCTGGAGACCAGGCTGTAGACGTAACTGGTCAATTTGGCGCGGGAGCGTCGGCGCTTTGGTAATTGGCGCTTGCACATTCCGCTCAGATGCGAGGACGTGTAGGGCAATCACAACCGGTCTATCAGCTGAATCGACTGGCCGGGCTGAAGGTGGATAGGTTTCAAGGCCTCAATGAGACTCCATTCGAAATAACGGCGAGTGCCTGGTCTACAAATTGAGGCTTGAAACACTGATATTTCTGATATTCGTATCAGAAATATCAGCGATAGTAGAGTGGTGGATTTCTATGGGCGTTGCTTCTTGTAAAGTTTTTCCAGAGTAAATCCTGTGTGAAAAACCCGCTTGGTACCTGGACTCATTTCTGAGAAACCCAGGTACCTACTGGCGTCGGAAATGTATGTATTAGTAAGACATATTAAAGAAGGAGTACACAGTATTTGTAGTGAGATATATCGTGAGTATAGATACCAGGCTATAGAGTCAATAACCCTATCCATCAGAGGAGTAGATTAGTGGTAGTGATTGAGTGATGCATATGAATAGAGCTATAGATTTATACACAGAGTCTGAATACAGGGGATACCCTGTCATGACTCAGATAGGTCCATTGGATCGCAGTTATCTGGATAGAGCCTACAGGACACTTAAGAGCGCATGGGATCAGTATCCCTGGTTGTTGGGTATACGGTGTGAACTCTGTTTCCCACAGGGGTGGGTATTTCACCCAGAAAGTTATACCAATGAGAAAATGGAACAGTTCATAGCGTCACTCAAAGCACAGATTGTGGCCCATCAATCCAAGTTGATGAGGCAGGGGAGTCGGGTCCATCCCTGTACCCTTCGGTATATTTGGGCGAGGGAATACACCCGGGATGGCAGACCCCACTATCATGTGGTGCTGCTGCTCAATCACCATGCCTTCTTCACGTTGGGAACGTTCGAGGAGGGGAGAGATAACCTGTACAACCGGATCAATCAAGCCTGGGCCAGTGCACTGGGTGTACCTGCGTCAGCGGTTTACGGGCTGGTCCATTTTGACGCGGATATGCCAGTGATAGCAGTGGAAGGGCATGACGACCAGAAGGGGTTTGCCGAGTTGTTGAGAAGAACCAGTTATCTGTGCAAGTACGACACCAAGGGCTATGCCCGTTGGGAGCATTGCTTTGGCACCAGCCGTAAGTGATGCCTCTGCCGGCTACGTTAGGCAAAAAGTAACTCACCGGTTTTAGTCGTGGGGAGATCACTGGCTCCATGCTGTGCTTGAAAACTGACGAATGCTTGTGAGTTCTATGTATTCGAACGTTGTTTGATACCGTATTAAATTCAGAGATAAACATGGTGTAATTATTTAAACATTATGTGGATACTTTCCTTTTGCCTATAGCAATGGGATGACACCTGATTCCGAAAAATAGCAATTATTCGGTTTTGTTGAGGTCATGATTCCTCTTCAAATTCCGCTGAGTTGAAGCGCAGGACGTTGCAATTTTCCTTGACCGTGCGTTGCATGGATTCGTTGAATCCGTCCTGGCTGGTCGCTTCAATCTCAACAGAAATTTTGACATTGACGCCAAGCTTGGAGGTGAACTGCTGCACGACTTCATCAATGATTGTAGCGAAGTCCATTTTGGCCCTGACCGGATCAAGCGAGATGGTTGCGTAAAACTGCTTCTTAGTTGCAGCCGACAAGGGTGCGCGAGTAGCGCCTATTGACCCTGGCGTTGGCTGCGGTGTCACTGTGCTACCACTTTGTCCAACGGGTGCTGTCGAACCTTTTGGTTCACCACCCATACCGCCAAGATGCGGCGTGGTCTGTGGCGGCTGAGCTGTGCTCTCGCGGTAGGCAACCGCGGCTTCGCGATCGATGAGAAGCGAAGACTCATCTAAAGTGGCGATCGAACCGCGTCCGAAGGTGAAGCCCAAGTAACGGTCACCTTCCTTCCCCGAGGCAAAAGCGAAGAAGTCTTCTGCCTCAACGCCCTGGTTGATGGCATTGCGGAATACACTGTCGTTGACCAGTCTTGGCAGGTAGAGATAGTGGCAGCAGTCCTGCCAGACCTTTAGTGCGCCAACGTCCTTTGCATCGCTTTTCAGATACCACTGGCTCAGTATATTGCGGAGATGGATAGGCGACCACTCGTAGATCATCCATTCCTCTTCACGCAGTCTCTCTTCGATAGCCTGAATCAGACTGGGTGCTGTGGGGGATACCGAAACCACTTCCCAATTCAGCACTGGTTTACTTTTTACGAACTCCTCAACTGGGGCAATCAACCACTTGTAGGTTTCACGCACCAGTTGCGACAGGGATTGCTCCGCGCCATCGCGATTGCGTTTGGCTTGATTCAGGTGGGAGAGATCCTGATTCAAATTACCGTTTTCAATGTCGGTGACGATGGATTTCCATGCCAAGAAGATGCGCGCCTGTTCCTTGAGTCGGCTGACCACATCGTAATCCGGCGCCAGGAAGATCAAGCGGTTCTGCTTTTGCCGAGGCAGGTCGCCCCGGTTGCGCAGAATCTCTTCTGCTGCCGTAAATGCCTGATTGGTCTCACTGCGGCTATAGGCGGCATGGGTCGGCAGCACCACCAGGCGAGGGCCTGTGCCATAGTCATCCGGCACATCGACAGACGGTGTAAATACATGTACACCGCCGAACTGGTGATTGCGCCCAAACACCTGGTTAACGCGAGTTTTCAGCAGGGGCAGCAGCTCATCGCGCTCGCTGATGTTCTGTTTGCGGCTTTCCATCTCTCGGCGCAGGTTGGGCTTCGTATCCAGCCAGTACCGGTCCTTGTCGGAATAGAGGTAATGCAGGCGATCCCGCAAGCGCTTAAGCACGTCCTCAAATACGCCAATAGTTTGCCCGGGTTGCACGGTACCCAGCAGGATACGTTCGACCTGAACACCGCGAATCATCTGATCCGTAGTGGATGGTGCGCTGCCGAGGAAAATGGTCCGGGCAGTACGACGGGCCGCCTGAACGCCACCAAACAGTGTGTGGTGGCCATCGATATCGTGGGGCGCTGAACGGCTACCATCCACCTCGCGCTCAATGACCGGTTCCCAGCCTTGCGGCAAGTAGTGGATGCTCTTGTTGCGTACATTGCTGTCTTCCAGCGGCAGTGAGCCGGGCATGATCAGCGCATCTTTGTTGTCCGAGTTCCACAGACGGTGGATAACAATGGCCATGTACTGCAGTACACCCCGGGTACGCTGAAATTTTTCCAGCGTGGACCAGTCCTCGTAGAGACGGTCAAAAATCTCCGGGTGGATCGGATACGAACGGCAAAGACGCTCGAAGTATTCGTTGGACTGGGTTTCGACCGGAAATTTCTCGGCATTGTTGCGATAAAAGTCCGAGAACTGACGGCTGATGCCTTCCACCTCGGCGCGTTCGCCAGGAGTCTCAAACAGGCGGCGGCGCACAATTTCAAAGGCTTCTTCTGTACCCACCGGCTTCCAGACGGACTCCACCCGGGCAAAGTATTTCTCCAGGGAGTTAAGCGCCCGCTGGCCCATGGTGCCACCCACTTCCAGCTCCGATTCCGGCAGTGATGCCAACAGGATGGCATTGGGTACCGCCTTCAGCGCTTCGGTGAGCGCCTGAACAAAGCTGATGTTGCTGTCGAATGTGCCAGCCTTATATTGCTTGCCAAGTTCCAGTTGGCGAATAAACGCGACAAGCTCATCTACCAGGATCACGCAAGGGGCTGCCTTACGAATCAACTCGGTCAGAACTTCCTTCCCGGGCGAGGTGCCATCGGCGTCACTGTCGGCGACCATCTGATAACCTTCATCACCTAACAGTTGCCAGGCCAATTCGCCCCACAGCGTGTTGGCGGTTATGTTCCCATATTGTCTGGGCTGGCTGGGTGACAGTTTGATGCCATCAATTACAGCTACTTTGGCCGAGGGAAGGCTCTGAATTCCGGCTTCGTCCAACACCGGCGGAATGCCGTGGAGCTTTTCCGTGCCGACTTTACGGGATGCCAAGTGGTACACAGCCAGAAGGGTATGGGTTTTACCGCCACCAAAGGCGGTTTGCAGCTGAATAACCGGATCGCCACCGTGGCCAGCCAGTCGCTGTGCGACAGAGATCAGTAGCAGGCGCATGCCTTCGGTAATAAACGTGCGGGAAAAGAACTTCTCTGCATCCTGGTACTCATCGGTTGCAGTACCGTTAGCAACCTGAGTGATATCGGCAGCGAATTCAGACTGCTTAAAGGTGCCTTCCAGTACGTCCTTATGCGGGCGGGCAATCTCTCGCCATGGCTTCAGGCTCATAGTTCGTTCTCCATCTGTGCGCTGTATATCGTCAGCTTCAGTTCACTCTCATCACTGAGCTGATATTCCGGGCGTTTGCCGGACAAGCGCTCACTCATTTCAAGAATAATGGGGACACCCTCACCGCGTTTATCCATCAGGTGCTGACGGTGAGCAGACAAAGCGTCATCTTCAATAGGGCAGCGAGCCAGCAGGCTGGTGAGTGCCTCATTTCGTGCCGCCTGCCGGAATGGCAAACTCTCAGGCGTCATGGTGTTGGGGAGCATACCGGGTGAGTACAGCTCCAGCCGGTCATCGAACAGGCGGAGCCGTATTTTGGCACCACCCATTGAGTAGTCCCGATGGGCAACGGCATTGGTAACCGCTTCGAAGATGACGAGCAGATCGAATTGAGGCAAATCTTCACGCCCGCCCGCTGCGCGTTTTCGAGCTGCAACCTGCATATTTTTGCGCACAAAAGCGCAGGCCCCTAATATTTGCTGGTCCAGAGGCCCAGTGATGTCTTGAGCATCCCGCTGATAAGCTTTTTCAGCTTCAGGCAGGGCGTGTGCTCCCTGATAGGCCACGGCCTGAATAAAGGCCCCTGGCAAAAAGCGCTGTGGTTCGTGGCTGGCCATCAGCAATCCCGCAACGGTGGGCCGCCATACTTCCTGGTCATCACGAGCGGCCATAGCCAGCTTGTCCAGCACAGTTTCCAGCGCGCTGTGGTGTTGCGACGGTACAAACCGCTTCCACAGAGCTTCATCCAGGTCCGCCACTGTTGCTTTGGCCACCGGTGTTTCGTCGAAGCGGATCAGGCGAGACTGGCTCCGTTGCTGAAACAGTCGTGCAAGTTGGTCCGGCGGGATTGGGCGTTTCGATGATCCCACCCGCTGCATATAGCCGCTAGGGCTCTGATGCACGAATAAGCTGCGAGAAACATCAATACGAATGACTGGTTGTTCGCTACCGCTGGTATCCGGTAACGTCATGCGTTCAATAATAGGGGCCAAGGGTGGTTTGATGGACTGCTCGCACGCTTCACGGACCAAGGATTCCAATGCATCCAGCCGTTCCAGAGGGACGCCCACGACTTCACGGCTTTTGTCTTCAACGCCGAGCACCAGCACGCCACCGGCGCTGTTCGCGAAGGCCGCCAGTTCATCGGCAAGGTCTACCTGTGACGGCCCCCGGATTTTGTCGCCCGCAAAACGAACCTCTTTAAGCTCAAGAAAGCTGTCTTCGCCCAGCTGGATTTTTTCAAGCAATTCACTACGTGTACCAAACATATTAAAACTCCGTTCCTAATCGCTTCCAGCGCCGGGAAAAAGCCTCGTAACCACCTTCCATCACCCTACATACCTCACTACGCAGCTCGGTCTCCTGGAGAGCGCCGCTTTGCTGGACGTAGCACTGCCCGCGCCCAAACTCCATCACATGCACCAGTTCGGCATCGCCATTTACAACCACATTTGGGTTGTGGGTAATAATAATGAGCTGACGACGCAACTTGTTTTCGCGGATCTGTCGCACGATCAGGTCGTATATCAAGTGATTGTCGAGGTCGTCTTCAGGCTGGTCGAGAACAATAGGTTCCTCACCAAACGCAAGCAAGAACGCCAGTAATGCTGCAGAGCGTTGACCCTGTGACCCTCGGCTAATAGGGTGCCAGCTGCCTTCGCGCTGATACTCGATGCGCAGATCATCTTCTGGAAACCAGGCCTCAATATGGTCTGCGAATTCTGGCTTTTCGTGCTTACGTTGCAGTGCGTTCCGAAAGTGTCCACCCACACCATCCATATTTATTAATCGCTGCTTGACGGCTTCAACGGCGGATTCTTTTTCGGCGTTATCGGCTCTAGCCAGATCAAACGCGAGCCCGCCGGAGGGCTCTTCGTTATCAAATTTCAAAATGTCTTCCGCAAAGCGATCATTTCCTACGTCGATCAGCTCGCGCACCTCGCGCTCCAGCTGACGCTCGTCATAACCATTAGGCACGACAGCGATTTTCACGTGGGTGTTGTTGGCCAGAGTATGTTGCACGAAGGTGTTTCGCGCCTGAGTGATAGCTACTCGTTTCTCGCTCAACAATGTTTGTTGCGCACCTATTTGACGGGACAACTCCTCTCGGTCGCTACGCATCTTCGAGAATGCCTTGCACTGCGTTTCAAACTGCTGCTTTTCTTGCGTCAGACGGGCGAAGGCTTGCGGATCACTCACACCCTGGGTTGCCAACTTCTGTTGTAACTCGGTATGGGCTTGCTGAGCAGACTGAACACGTGCGCTCCATTGCGAATAGCCTGGGTCTTTCTGAACAAACTCAACAATGCCTCTGAGCTTTTTCGCTTGTTCCTGCAGCCCGGTTCGAACCTGTGCGACCTGAGCGTCAATTTCCTTGCGTAACGCCAGAATATCCGCATCCTGCTCTGTGAAGTATTGAGTGGGCCAGTCGTCCAGCATGATTTGCTCAGCCAGATCGGAAATACGACCCGAATCATCCTGCAACTGCTCAAACAGGTTTTTCACCTCACGGGACTGGTGCTGTGACTGACCATAAGCTCGTAGTACGGATGCCTGGTCGGTCTGAGACAGAGCGGCCAACTTCCTGCTGGTTTCTTCCAGCTTTCGTTTAACCTCAGGTTCTCCGGCGAGTTTGCCATCGAGTTCCCGCAGCCGGGCCCGTTGGGTAAAGAATGTGCGTTTTGCCTCCTCAAAGGCCTGCTTCAATGTCTCGACATTAGCCGCCTCATCAATGATCGACAGTAAGGTTTGCCGACCGCTTCCGGCCATTGCGGCGATTTGCCCCTGGGAGAAAATGCGCAGCGGAAAGCGCGCCGCGTTTACGCTTTGGCTACTGGATTCCAGCCATTGGTTGTCATTCCACTCTTCGACGACGACACCTTGACCATCGGCGCGCCAGCGCAACCGTAACCGGGTGTCGTCGTGCTCCCATTCCACGCGAATCTCGGTGTTGTCTCGCAGCGCACCTTTGTCATCGCGCCCCTTGGCGGTTTTGCGGAAATCTTCGAATTGAGCACGGGGTTCGCTGTCTGGCCCGAGTTGCGTTAATTCCTGTTCGCGGCGAGCGGCCAGGCGTAAGGCATGTACCACGCTGGACTTACCCGTACCCCGCCCTCCGACAATGGCATTAAAGAAAGGCGAGCACTCAAGTCGTGCAGTCCGGCCATTGCCAATATAGCGGCCCCCTTCAATATCTATGGCAGTAATGGCGTGGGGTGGAACCCGGAACGGGTTAAACTCACCCTCATCGCTGCGTCGAATCGACACACCATTGCCATCAAGCAGCGCCAGGCGTAGCCCTTCGAGGGTGGGGCTAGCCATTTTGACCCAGGTAAACCGACTGCCCGGCACGGCATTTCCCTGGAAACTGTGACAGTCACTGCCTAACACGCGGGCGAGACGACTTTCTGCATCCGCCACACACTCCGGCCAGGGACTGCTGCCGTCACACCATTCCACGGCCAACAGTCCTTTTATGCCAATGGCCTGGCGCAGTGTGTTGGCGTCAACCTGACTTCGTTTAGATTCTGGCTGGCACCTCAGTAAGCCCTTCTCTTGATCGGCATGAGCAGGAACCGGAAGTCCGCCGGCTTTCAGAACTTCCTCAATGACCGTTTCCGGGCCTTCCCGAGTGACACCATCGCTATCGCCATCTGTGCCTTGATAACGAACTGCCGATAGCAGATCGGTTATTGTGCGCGTAGATGCTTCCGGGCCAAAAATAGCCAACAGGTGGAAGCCACCGCTGACTGAAATTTCAACACCGGGAAACAATGTCAGTTCTCTAAAACCCTCAGGCGCAAGCCCCAGGTTATCCTGATCCTTCATGGCGGCGTAGGCTTCTTTGAGCTGGTCTATCCACGCACCACTGTTATGGTCCGTGACAGCCACACAGTCGATCCCGGCTACCATATACTTTAGCAACCAGGCTTCGGCGGTTAACTCATCAGGGCTCCCGAGAGCCCTCTGCCACGCGGTTGTGTCCTTAGAGGCAGGCGTATGGGTGTGAAAGTCAAACTTCCACCAGCGCGAGCCAGGATAGGGCCAATCTGTACTCGTCATCGAATGCCTCCTTAAAAGTCCAGTCCGGTCTGTTCACCACTATGGCCCACCTCGTGAGAGGCGGTGACAATGGCGTGCCAGGAACCGATCAATTCGTTATAGGCGCGGGCCTCTTCCGCCCATTTTTTGCGTTCGCAGAGGGTGTAGAGGTGGTAGGCCAGTTGACGGATGGACTCGCCTTTCTCTGGCATTTTGGCCAAAAGCTCACCGGCAGCTGATTCTCCCTGATTGTTCAGGCTGCGAATCATCTGGTGGCAGGCTTCCCAGATGGGCGTGCGGTTGTCGGTGGTTGGGTCCCAATCTGCCTTGTAATCGGCCCATTTAAGCAGGCGCACTTTGCCGCCACCGGATTCCAGTACGCCGGCTTCGCGCACGCCTTCCACACTGGTGCCCTTGGCACGTGAAAGAGTGTCGGCCTCGCCGAAGGGGCCGTTACCCCAACCATATTGTTCAAACCAGCTTGAGCAGAACTGGGTATCAGCATCGAAGCTGCCGGAATCCGGGCTCAGGTACTCGGTAATGGCGCGATTTATCAGAACCAGGGCGTCGTGGACACTCATGCGCGAACCATCCTGGTTGAGTACGGCTTCATATTTGGAGTAAATCGCCATGCCGGGCCCGATGGCTGATTGAGCCAAGTCTACGGGTGCAATAGGTGTTTGGCCGGTTTCACCACCGATCATGGTTTCCAGTGCCTCGGGCATCTCTTCCCGTAATTGGCGCTGGAAGTCGCGACGAGAGATGGATTCGGCGTTGGTTTCACGTTTTCGACAAATCAGAATGATTGAGGATGCAAGTGCATTGTTGCCTGAACCAATCATGCGATTGGCCAGCTCTGTTCGCATTGGCCACGTACCATCGATAGAAAAACCGGCTTGAATAACAGCCTCCAAAAAGGTCACCCAGCCGGTACTAGTCGTACTACCTTCCTTGGTTTCTGATTGTTTGAAAGCGTAGTAGATGGATACTGGAAAAGCAGGATGTGCTTGAACTGCCAAGTTTTGGATTGCTCGGGTCATGCCATCCATAAAAAAGGCTTCGGCTTTTTCTTTGCTTCCATGTCGGTATGGCGTGGCAACTAATTCTTCAGCCTTCGGCACAGCCATAGTTCCAAAAAGCGCGGGGTATATATTTCGCAAAGCGCGACGCATCCAAACGTAAAAGAAGTCGGACAGGTCAGCATAGCCGATATTGTCGTAATACGGGGGGTCAGTAGATATAACCTTGTCCTGAGAAATCGTTTGAGTCGCCGCGTCACTCTGTGTGATTGATCCGCTTAGTAGGCAGGGAAACTTATCCATTACCTTTGCAACTAAAAGGGTACTGCTAACAAAGTTTCCAGATGCATCTCCAAGAGGGTTCGATTCGGAAAAGTCCCAAGTCATTGGAATTGCTTGGCGACTAAACGTGTTAATAACCCCACTTTGTGTGGGCGTAGGATCCCAACGCGTTATCGTTGACCCTCGGTCAACAACTTTGTCCAACGCAAATGCAAGGAATACAGCCAGTGCGTCCCCATAAGCCGTAGCCCCTGTGCCCCCGTGAGCTAGGCCTTGGCCGTCATCCGCCAGGCCAGCGATTTTAGCGTCGGCAATAGCTTTTTCGCGAGCTTTTTGCACCAAATCAGAGAAGGTCGTTAATGCTACCAGTTGGCGGGGGGTAAAGAGGTCGCCAAAAGTGTTGAGCCCATAATTCGGTGTTTTGAAGTCTCGCGGGTTCACCGGCAGATTGTGCTCTGGCTTCCACTCGGGTTGGGCTGTACGAGCAACCTTTATCATATCCTCTGTCGGCGAGAGGTAAACCCGGGCCCGAGCGCCTTCCGCGACAATCGCCATGAGCCGCTCGCCGATGCGCCCGGCTTTACCCTCCGCCCGAACATATTTAAATGGCATGGCTGTCTGGGACATGATGCAGGTAGCACCCGTGCGCTCGACCGTACCGGCAATTGCATCGGCTGGCTGCTTGCCCATTCGCACTTCAAAGTGATAGTTGTTGCCCTCGATCACCGGCTCGACCCAAGCCTCTTTGCCTTTCTTAGAGGACAACACAAAAGATCGTACCAGCGGTACGTCTACATCACTGAACGCCGGGTTAGGGCTTTTTACTGTTCTAGCCCACAGCCAGGCAATCACGGTCAGCTCTTCACCCTGATAGGCTTTTAGATCGGGCCGTTCAGCCGTCATTTCCGGGGTAATCTCGACCTTGGGGTACAGGTGCCCGATGCGCTTAAAGGCCTGCTCGCGCATCCAATGCCCGTAGCGACGCACGTCTTCGGCTAGGCCCTTTGCGCCGGACCAGTCCTCATTCATTGATTGGCCAGGGCGGACACTGTCCTTACCACTTGTATTCAGTTCCGTGAGCGGCCCGACTGGCACTTGACCTGCAAACTTGGGCGGAATCTCGATCATCGCTTTGTTGATCATGACTGCTACGGGGTTCAGATCGCTGGCGTAGCTTTCCAGCCCCAATCGCTGGGCTTCCAATGGAATGGCACCACCACCGGCGAAAGGATCATGGAATGCGGGCAGCTTTTCCGGGTTAAACAGTTCGGCAGCCTGTGGGTGGTTGCGGTTCAGGTGGCAGGTTTCACGCCAGCTATCCCAGATCGCTGCGCGAGCGCGGTTGAGCACCTCTTCGTTATTGGTGTTTTCCCACTTCACCAAATCGCGAATGATCTGGAATAGCTTCTCCCGCTTTTTTTCTGCCTCTTTCTTATTTACGCCGAATCCCAATTCACGCTGGTAACCGGGATCGTTCACCAACTGAGCAAACAGCACTGCCCGCGCTGCCGCCAATGGCCGCCGCGCCCACCAGAGATGCAGCGTGCTTGGGTGGCCGTGACGAATTGATTTTTCCCGTGCAGCCGCAACATTGATGTCATCCAGAGGTAGCGCGACCTCAATCAACTTTTTGGGTGTTTTTATCTCGGTCATTGATGAACCTTAAATTGTCTGATCTGGCGAGACTGCCTTGGAAAGCAGTTCACCCAAATCGTAATTAATACTGGCCACGCCAAAGTCGGGCTCAGAATTAAACGGGTTGCGGATATAGTGCGGACCTTCGAAGTTGTCGCCATCAACAATAACAATGGCCAGCAGGAACTTATCAGCCTGGTTCAGCGCATAGATGATCTCGTTACGACTGACGGTGATGGTGCTCTGCCCCGTAGCGCGGCCTTTTACTTCAATATGACGATCCGGCTTGAGGGAGCCATTCGGATGGGCCGGTGGGCGAGCAGTGACATCCCAGCCGCATTTTTCGGCTGAGACATCTTTTATCTCGTGACCAAACCCTTGCTCCACGGATATAACCGCCTCCATGGCGACTCTCTCGATGCGGGAGCGGGCAACGGCATCGGCACAGAAGGTGGTCTCGCCTTTACGTTGGGCAAGTAAACCCTGCGGAATCACCAGCGCACCACCAATTACCACTGGGGTACTGGAAACGACGGCCTTCAGGGATTCCAGTTCGCGCTTGCGTTGGTTCAGGCGCTCAGTCAGTTCATCCACCCGACGGCGCGCCATCTCTGGCTGCATGCGCGGTTGCTTACCGGCAGCTACATCGTCACTGAGTTTGATGTAGCGGTCAGACCAGTAGTTGATTTCTTTCACCAGGCGTTCGTTGACCGCAGCCAGCACTTTGTCGGCCTGCCGTTCACGACGGGTCTTAACCTCTTGGTAGTGTTCGGGCACCAGGTGTTGAGAGGCGTGGTTGAGTGCAACGCCTTCTAGGTCGGTGCTGATCCAGGGGGCATTGAGAATGTCTTGCACCAGTTTCAGGTCGTAGTCATCGATGGGTTGCAGGTCGAGATGGGGTGCCCAACCGGCGTGGTAGGCCTTGCCCTGTTGGTCGATTTCGACGAACTGCAGGCGACGAGAGGCGATGTTGGATGGGTCGCCATGCTTTTCGGACTGGGGTTCGCGCACGCTGTGATCCACCATAAACAGGATGCGCGGTTCTACGCCATCATTGTTGGGGTCCACCAGTACCGCGCCTTGCTTCAGTTTGCTGCGGTGGGCTGAGAGGATCAGGTCTGTAGTGGCATGCATCAGCGGGTGGCCGGCGTGTACGAGGTCGGCCATGGGCTTACCATGGACTCGTACTAAATCCTTCTCGAAGCAGATGCGTTCGTACTTCTTCAGTACGGGTGTGCGACTTTCTCCTATGACACGGTCGCGTTCACGAATGGCTGCTGGCACATGGCGCACCTCGTAGCGCCCGGCTTCGCGGGGGCGCATTTCGCCGGTGAGGTTCTGGAAAGCTTCCGTAAAGAAAGCGCGGATGAAATAGGGCTGCAGCTTGCGTGCCTCGGCCTTTTCCATTTCCTCCTTCACGGCATACAGGTCTTCCAGACTCATGTGCTGCTCAACCAGGGCGTTGCGACGCAGAATCTCTTTCAGGTGTTCGGTATCCAGCGCACCATCGATCACCTGATTGAGTTTGGCCTTGACCTCCGGTGACTCCCCATAGCGAATGGCCTCGACCAACAGCTCTTTTAATGAGCGGTTTTCGAAGGCTTCGCCGAGGATGTCGAATACCTTGCCGCCAAGTGCCTGCTTCTCGACTTCGAGTTTCTCGAACAGCCTCTGAAAGACTTCGCCTTCACGGGTCTCCTTGGCAATCAGGTTCCACAGGTGGCAGACCTCGGTCTGGCCGATACGGTGAATGCGACCAAATCGCTGTTCCAGGCGGTTAGGGTTCCAGGGCAGGTCGTAATTGACCATCAGATTGGCATTTTGCAGGTTTACACCTTCGCCGGCGGCGTCGGTGGCCACTAACACCTGTACATCGCGATTGTTGCGGAACTCTTCCTGTGCTTTGCGTCGATCGTCGCGGTTGGTGCCGCCGTGGATGGTAATGACCGCCTCCGGCCTGCCCAGCATGCCACCGATGCGGCCCACCAGATAATTCAGAGTGTCCTTGTGCTCGGTGAAGATGATCAGCTTGCGGCGACTACCCGATTCGTTATACATCTCGGGCCGGTCCTGAAGCAGGTGGGAAAGCTCCTCCCACTTTTTGTCGTTACCGGATTGCACGACGCCCAGCGCCTGGTATTCCAGATCCTTGAGGATCAGGATTTCCGCTTCCAGTTCGGGAATAGTCTCGGCAGCAGTGGCCTGATCGACCACCTGGTCGGCATAGAGTTCGTACTCTTCGGCGCTCAGTTCTTCATCCAGCTCATCGAAATTGTCCGGCAGATCGAGTTGACGCTTGACCGTATATTCTCCGAGAGTTGCGGCCACACCGTTCTGAACACTGTGACCGCGCGCAACCAGTTTCATCTCTTCCAGGCGGGATTCGAGGCGCTTTCGGCGACGCTGGAGGGACTGGTAAATAGCTTCGGGGCTGGAAGCGAGGCGGCGCTGGAGCATGGTTAATGCAAACCCAACATTGCCTTTCCGCTTGCCGTCCAGGTTGTCGGCCCGATTCATCTCATTACGAACGTAATCGGTTACGGCAGCGTAGAGCGAGGCTTCGGCATTCGATAGCTCATAGTTGGCGCTGTAAGCGCAACGTTCCGGAAACAGGGGGGTGCCATCGAACTTAAGCAGCTCTTCCTTGACCATACGGCGCATCATGTCGGAAACATCCACCTTGTGAGCACCTTCGCGGAATTTGCCGTAGAAGCGGTCACCGTCCAGCAGGGAGAGCCAGATCTGGAAATCTTCTTCCTTGCCGTTGTGGGGAGTAGCTGTCATCAACAGGAAGTGGCGGGTGATGGAGCCGAGCAATTCACCCAAGAGAAAGCGTTTGGTTTTGTTGACCTTGTTGCCAAAGTAATTGGCGGAAAGCTTGTGGGCTTCGTCGACGATGATCAGATCCCACTCGGTGTTCTTGAGCTTTTCCTGATACTCCTCATTGCGTGACAGCTGATCGAGGCGGCAGATCAATTGGTCCTGCTCGTCGAAGTAGTTGCCGGACGCGCATTGCTCCTGCTTTTCACGGCTAAAGATCTCAAACACAACGCCGAATTTTTCCAGCAATTCATCCTGCCACTGCTCGGTGAGGCCGCCGGGCGAAACGATCAGGATGCGTTTGGCGTCCGCCCGCATCAACAGTTCGCGAATCAGCAGGCCGGCCATAATGGTTTTGCCGGCACCGGGATCATCGGCCAGCACGTAACGCAATGGCTGGCGAGGGAGCATGGATTCGTAGACGGCGGATATCTGGTGCGGCAGCGGCTCTACATTAGAGGTGTGGACAGCCATCATCGGGTCAAACAATGCCGCTTGGGATATACGGAAGGCTTCGAGTCCGAGCTTGAACTCGGCACCGGGGGCGTCGAAGGCCCAGGGGCGACCGGTCTGAGCCAGTTCGAGGCGGGCCTCATCTGAACGGAACAGCATCTGCTCGGCTAGGCGGCCCTGGCTGTCTTTGTAGTAGACGGTGATGGCGCTATCGCCCACAGGTTCAACCTGGACGATACGCACAACTTCGTCGCCCTGTATGCCTCGGAGTTGAGCGTCTTTTTTGATGTCTTCGAGCTTAATCATGCGCCTTCCTTGGTAATCTGGTTGCTCTGGCTGTAACCGGGTGCGATAACGAGGTTATCAACGCCATACAGCGCCTGCCTATTTTTTAGCCAGAGGTGGTATTCAGAGCCATCCATGCTGTGTTTTTCTGAGCAGTCGACGTTCCAGCGCCGGAGGACGTAACCCGCCACGGCAGCCCGAACATTGACCTTCAATACGCCATTCTCCATGGCGTAATCCGTTTCAATGGTCTTGGGGTGCTTGAGTTTGGGGTGAGGGACGATTTCCAACTCGACGATTCGATTCCACTGGATGTCCTGTTCCCGGTTTTCGTGCTCCTTTATAGGCCCGTCAAGGATTTCCGGGTCGGAGATTCGGGTAATTACAAAGTCGGAGAATCTTAAGCGTTTCCGGTCGTAGCCACGGATGTGCCAACGCAGACCGTTATCAACCAGCGCAAATGGAACCACCTCGCGCGTGCTGCGGCCGCTGCTGAGGGAGCGATACACCAGGCTGACCGCTTTGTGCTGATGGATGGCTCGGGTCAGTACGGACAGAGTCTCCAAGTCTGGGTTGTTGAGCTGTGCCGGGGCCTCGCAGGCAATCAGAGCCTTATGCTTACCGACAAAGTCATCGCCGAATCCGTGGGCCAGTGCAGCCAGGGCCTGGCTGGGGGAGTAATCGAACAGGGGTTCAAAGGAGGGTGCCCGGATGTAGATCTTGGCTTTGGTGTCGTATTCCAGGTTCTCCGGGGCCAAATCCTTGTATAGGGTAATGTCCCTGGTGGCAGCGGCTTCCTTTATGCCAAAGCGGGCCACCAGATCGCTGCGCCCGATAGCTCCCAAAAAACACGCTTTGAAATCAATGTGCGACAGCCGCTCTCGCTGTGCTTGGTTGGTATCCATTGGGATGGGGTTGGGCATGTGTTTGTCCAGTGTGGCTCGGGTCGGATCGGATCGAGAAGGCTCCTATAATATTAAAGATATGGAAATAATGTCAATATGATTTGTTGACATCATCAAAATGATCATGATTTAATTCTGGGCCATGGGAGTGATGTTTAGCAGGGCGCTGAATGTCATGTTGCTGACTTGGGAATGAGAATATGAGTTTCACTGAAAACAAGCTTAACCGCATCGTTTCTCAGGCGAAACAGGGTGAAAATATGGTCGCGGTTGGTGTTGTGGTGAGTAAATCTAACCAGCCAGACTGAAGGAATCTGAAATGTGGCATGACAACGAGACTACTGTTGACTATGTCAACTTCCGGCTTGTAGCCAAGGCTTGTGCTGAGCTCGTTCGGGACGCAGGAGGCGAGCCAATCTCTATCGGCATATCTGGTGGTTGGGGCATGGGTAAATCCTCCCTCGTCCGAATGGTCGCATCGGAATTATCACCTGACCCGGTTTCCAACAAGAAAGCAGATGGGCAGGGTAGTACAAGGTATATAGTCGTTACGTTCAACCCATGGCTATATCAAGGTTTTGAAGACGCCCGAACGGCACTTCTGCAAACAGTGGGGGACGCGGTTCTCAAGGAATCCGAGGAAGATGCAGGCCTGCTTGATAAGGCCAAGTCACTTGTAAAGCGAATTAATCTCCTGCGACTGGCCCAGCTTGGAGGAGAGACGGCTGCCACAATCATCACAGGGGTTCCCGTCGGTCTCATTGGGAAGGTGGTGGAATCCGGCACGGAAGCATGGAGGAATAAATCTGTCCAGGAAGGGCATGCTGCATTACAGGAAGCACAAAGTGCTACAAAAGGGCTGTTGAATGAAGCTCAGCCCATTTCACTCCCCAAAGAAATCCAGTCATTCCGGGATGCGCTGGAAGATCTTCTCGAAGAGCTAAGGATCACGCTGATCGTTTTTGTCGACGACCTGGATAGGTGCCTACCTAAAACTGCCATTTCCACACTGGAGGCAATTCGTCTACTGCTATTTTTGCGGCGAAGTGCATTCGTTATTGCCGCAGATGATGTCTTTATTCGTGGTGCTGTGCGTGTGCATTTTGCAGGTACTGGCCTAGATGATGATATCGCAACTAACTACTTCGACAAGTTGATACAAGTGCCACTGCGTGTACCAAGACTGGGTCCGAATGAGACTAAAGCCTATACCGCATTATTGTTCTTGGAGCGCGCTCATCGCAATGGTCAGCTTGACGCTGAAACCTTTGATTCTGCGAAATCCAGTGTCGAGACGCGATTGAGAGAAACATGGACCGGGAAGTCCGTAGACCTGACGTTTTTGGAAAGTCTCGCTCCGCAAGGGAATTCTGAGCTTCTGGGTTTGATGGGGTTGGCAGAGCGGTTGGCTCCGCTGCTATTTAGTGCAAGTACGGTTCAAGCTAATCCGAGATTGGTCAAACGCTTTCTCAACACCGTATTCCTGCGCAAGACGCTAGCTAAACCTCAAAACATCGACGTGGATGTCCAGGTTTTAGCGAAGTGGCACCTTCTTGAACGTTGCGATGAATCAATCGCGAATGCACTTGCAGAAAGGGTCTCTGCTGAGAACGAAGGCAAAGTTGAAATTCTTCGCGAGGCAGAAGAAGTTGCGAAAGATGAGGATCAAAAGCTTCCCGCACTCTTTGGCGACAAAGCGTTTTCGCGTGAGTGGCTCAGGCTCGAACCACCTCTTGGCGACATGGACTTGAGGCCTATATTGCATTTAAGCCGCGACAGTACGATCAGGGATTTTGGCGCGGATGAGCTAAATGCCGCTGGCAAGGCGCTGCGTGATTCGCTGGTTTCCGCTCGAACATCAAATGATGCATTAAAACAACAGATTCGAGAGGCCGGGGATATTCAATCTGGTCTTGCTATGGCGAGGGCGTGGGATGCAAGGCGGTCCGGTAGAACTTGGCAGAAGCATGACGAAATTTTGATGTTGACTGAGGTTTGCCGCATTCACCCAAGTGCGGGGCCGCGTGCGGCTGGATTCATTAGTCAAGCGCCTATCGCTCAGCTTGCTCCCGGATTTGTTTCTGCTTTGGCGGACTGTGATTGGGCAAAGGACATTCTGGACAAGTGGGTAAGCGATGCGGATGCACAGGAGTCTGTCAAGCGGGCAATCACTAATGCGAGGAGGAAATAATGGGTACGTCAGCATCGAGTTCCGGTGCGGGTACAGGCGCGCCCTTTGATCCTCCATGGCTGGATGATGCTGGTGCCGGTATTGATAGCGACTACGCGGAAGTTCCCCTAAGCCCGGGCGCAACCCCCTCAGATGACGGCAGCAGCACAGAGGATGGGGAGGATAATCAGAATCCGACGACACCACCTGCCGGTTCTGCCAAAGCTCCGCCAGGACGGTATCAACAGGCTCGTGGTGCATTGACCGGGTTTGTACGGTCTGGTAGCAGCTCCGACCTGCGCCGAGGTGTTTCAAGCTTTGTGAAGAAGGGCATGGGAGGATCGTCCAGAGCCGCGAGTCGAATGCGGACAAGCGCAATTGCCGCATCGTCTTTGGGTGGATTTCTTGCAACCGCTCGCGACGGTTCTGATCCAAGCATTAATACTTGGGTCGATTCAATAAAGCAGCGCGGACTTTCTGCCAAGGAAACCGCACTCGAAGTCGTGCAGAAATTAATTCCAACGGGAGGGAGTGTTGACGAGGATTCAGCCAGACACTCCATGGATCATGCTATTGCACATCTCTACGAAGTGGAACCGAACGCCGATATCTTTAATTTGACGGACGATCAAATCGCCAACTTGATGGCGTACACGTTGGCTTTTGATGTTTATAACCGGATTCAGCTTGAGCTTGGTCAGGTATTTGAAAAGCTGAAATATGCGCCCCAGCTCGTGCAGAATCGCTTGGGGCAGGTTCTCGATTACGTAATGGTGGTTGTCAATCGATCTATGCAAATGGCTCGTGCCGGTGGTGCACCAAGAGCGATGAGGGAGATTGCGAATGCCGCTCTTCAAGATGCACTAACGGTGTTTTCTGAATCATGAAAATTATTTGTTCGAGTGTTAAATCGCTACCGGATCATATTCCTCCGGATGTCCAGGCATTCACATTTCTGGAGTCGTCACCCCAACCTGAAGTTGGTCGTATAGCCCATGGCTGGCTTCGAGAGCTGGAAAAGGAAGGTTATGCCCCGTCGGTGCCAGTGTGGGATTTTGTACTTTTTTGCTTTGCTGTCTATGCGGCTGATGTGTCCGTTCTCCGAAAGGAAAGCGCCGATGGATGGACCCGTCAGATTGAACTTGATATCACACTCAATGACCCCGCGCCATGGGAGGCCAATCGTCAGCTTGTCGAGAAGATGTTGCGTGTATTGACTGGCGATTTTTGGACGTTGCAATTCTCAGCAGGTGGCCCTGTCCCACCCAACGGCCAGCGCCGGCTTTGCGATCGTGACTGTGTCGCTTTGCTTTCAGGTGGCCTCGATAGCCTGATAGGGGGGATCAATGCTGTAGCGCAAGGTCGTAAGCCAATCTTTGTATCACAACTCGCTTTTGAAGATTCAGCCCGACAAATTAAATATGCCAATGACCTTGGTGGTGGCGATTGGCATCAGCAGTGGAGCCACCGTGTTGTATTCAAAGGTAAGAAAGAGACATCCACAAGAGCTCGCTCAATGGCCTTCTATGGTCTGGCAGTGCTTGCGACATCGCTGCTACCAATGGAAAAAGCAGAGATCCTTGTGGCGGAAAATGGGTTCATAAGCATCAACCCGCCTTTATTGCCAGGAAGGATGGCCAGTTTTAGTACCAGAACTACATACCCGTTATTTATGACCATGCTTCAGGAGTTGTTGGTAGATCTGGATATTAAAGCCAGTCTAATCATGCCCTACCGATTTAAAACCAAAGGGGAGATGCTGGAAGAATGCGCTGATCAGTCAATGTTGAAAAAACATGCTTGTGACACAACTAGCTGTGGTCGTTTTCGTACCTACAATCGCACGCACTGTGGACGTTGTGTGCCATGTATGGTTCGCAAGGCTGCCATCCAGCATTGGGGGCAAGTTGATACAACACATTACAAATTTCCGTCTTTATTATCCGCAGGTAAGACAAAGGCGGATGATCCCATGGCCGTGGCTTGCGCAGTTCTTTCCTCTGAGCAACAAGGCATCGATTCTTTTCTGGGGGCCACGTTGTCGTTTGCCTCTCAGGCGGATCGGCCTCAATACCGCCGTGTTATTGAACAGGGATTAATAGAGCTTGCAGTTGTGCTTCGCAGGGACGGCATAATCTGATGGACTTTCATTGCCACTTGGATCTTTATCCTGATGCACGAAAGGTTTATGTGGAAGCATCGGATAGGGTCGAGTTTGTTTGGTTGGTCACTACCAGCCCCAGAGCTTTCGCAGCAACATCAAAAGTCCTTCCAGCATCAGAGCGAATCTTTATTTCTCCCGGTCTTCACCCAGAAGTGGCAGATAAGAAGTTCGGCGAGTTGGAGATGCTGCTTTCACAAATGGAACTGTATTCTGGGGTTGGTGAAGTCGGCCTTGATGGCTCTTCCCGCTACAAGCAGCATTTTGAACTACAGAAGAACATATTTCAGTCAGTTCTGCAGCATAGTGTAACTCTCGGGGGGCGTGTCCTTAGTATTCACTCTCGATCGTCTGCAAAGGAAGTGCTGGGTTTACTTGAAGCCCATTCGGGTTTTGGGGTAGCTGTCCTCCACTGGTTTACTGATTCACCTTCGCAACTTTCCCGAGCCAAGGAGATGGGCTGTTGGTTCAGCGTTGGGCCTGCAATGTTGGCTTCTGCTAATGGCCGGAGATTAGCGGGTCAAATGCCCCGTGATCGTGTAGTTCCTGAAAGTGATGGGCCATTCGCCAAAGTTCGTGGTGCGTCTGTCATGCCGTGGGAAGCTGCCACTGTGGCAGTCAAACTTGCCGAGATATGGGGTATACAGAGAAAAGAATCGGAATTATTGCTTCGAGCGAACGGTTTACGGCTGTCTAGATACCTTGCTAGCTCTGATGGAATACACGTGAGTGGGGGATAAACCGTGCCATCTCAAGTTGCATGGGTAGATCACGATTCAACAGCGAAAGAACGTACGCTACGCACCGTGGCATCCGGCACCGCCGACCTGGTGCTGGAAACAGAGGGTGGCGTATGGATTATTGACCACAAGTCAGATCAGGTTGAGAACCCGGAAGTGGCATTCGGTGTTTATCGGCCTCAGCTGAAATGCTACGCAAAACTGCTTCAGAGCATGGGGCATGCTGTCTTGGGCTTGGGGATTAACTGGATTCTGTCTGGCGTCAATTATCTTGATCGCCGGTCATCCTAATTGTCGCCGAACAGGATTCGCCGAGGGGAGGTGGTATTACATCACGTTGACTATTCGTTAGGCGATGCATCTAAACAAAAAAATGGAAAGTAAGAGGGATGGTATGAGCGAGATATCGGCACCACTAACCAAATGTTTTCAGAGTACCCTCAATGGCTCCAGGTTGTGGCTACTCCGCTACTCCAGCAGTCTGAGCTGACTGAAAACAACCAACTATACTAAAAGACGACCTTGGAAATATGCAAAAAAATAGGGGGTATCGCATTGCGATACCCCCTAACACTGCACCGCCTATCAAAAAGACCCTGGCTCCTTTGGTGGAGCCAGGCCTGTTAATGGTCGGTATCGCCAAAGGAAAACGATGAAGCGGCTTTGCTTGCAACAATGGGAGAGTCAACTGCTGTACTTGTAAGGGACAAGTTCAATTTCCCCTCATTGAGGGGCATTGCCGAGAAATGGTGGCTATGCCAGCACTCGCTTACCGTGCCCACTTTGTATCAACCGAAGCCCATAATCCGCACCCAGGTAGTCATGCGGTTGAAATGGCTCTTGATCTAACAAAATGGGCGGGATTTCCTGCAAATCGCTACCAGTGTCGTTTTGACTCAGCGGAACAGGTTGTCCATGACCAGAAGCGTCAAAAACCAACCGATGAGCTGTGGTCCAAAGCTCCAGAACAGTTTGGTCTTGAACGTATCTCCGGCACCTGAGGTCAGGATAAAATCAGGCCGTGTGTAGT
>PABE01000157.1 GCA_002702725.1 Porticoccaceae bacterium | reverse complement strand
CCCCGCCACGTCCACGGCGCGGAGCAACCAGCCCATTATGGCGTTGCTGGCCAAGCGCATGGGTGAGCCCGACATAGAGGTCGGTGAGGATTACGCGCAGTTTGCCAAGGTGATAGGTCTGGCCTGATGTGCCCGATCACCTGAAATGAAAAACCCCGCCAAGCGGGGTTTTTTATGGGCTCCCGGGTCGGGTATGCCCGGGTTCCATGGATTTCAGTCCTCGCTGATGCCCAACTCTTTCAGTATTTGCGCACGCAAGTCCACCTTGCGGATCTTGGTGGCGGACATGGGCCACTCGGTTACGAAGCGCACATAACGGGGCACCTTGAAGCCAGCCAGGTCGTCTTTGCAGTACTGGATGATTTCTTCTTCAGTGGCACTTGCGCCGGGGCGCAATTCCACAAACGCGGCGGGGACTTCAACAAGCTTCTGGTCGGGAACGCCGACCACTGCGGCGGTCTTGACCGCCGGATGCTGGGCCAGGAACGCCTCCACCTCAACGGCAGCGACGTTCTCGCCACCGACTTTCAGGGTGTCTTTCAGCCGGCCGTGGAAATAGATGTACCCGCGGTCATCCATCGAGCCCAGGTCGCCGGTATTGAACCAGTGGTCTTCGTCGAAAGCTTCGGCGGTTTTTTCCGGATCGTTCCAGTAGGCGTTGATGACATTTTTGCCGCGAATCCATAGCGCTCCCCGCTCGCCATTGGGGAGGGGTTCGTTGCTTTCCGGATCGCGAATCTGCGCTTCCATACCTTCCAGGGGCAGACCACTGGTTCCGATGCGAATCGCCTGTTCGTCCTCGTAGCGGGGCATGACCGGCAGGCCGGAGCACTCGGTAATGCCGTAACAGGATAGGATTTTGGCGTTGGGCAGGATGGCTTCCATGCTTTTCAGGGTCTCAAACGGCCCGACCATCAACAGGCCCCGAATGCGGGATAGCTTGTCCTTGACCTTGTCGAAATCCGGGTGGGTGAGAATCTGCTGCCAGATCAGGTCATAGGCTGGCCAGCCGTAGGTGGCGTTATCCTCGACCAGCTGTTTCAGGGTTTCGTCGGCGCTGAAGTGGAGCTGGGAAATAAAGGTCGCCGTGGTGTGGAAGGCCGCCGTCATGGGAATCAGGCTGCTGGCGTGGAACATTGGCAGGGCGTTCCAGAGGCGGTCATCGGCGCGCAGACTGAGGCGTTGGGCAACGCTGATGCAGGTACTGGTGAACTGCTCATGGGTCATCGGGCAACCCTTGGGCATGGAGGTAGTCCCAGAGGTGTAGAGCATCAGCACCGGCATATCGACATCTACGGAAGCCGCCTGTGTGGCCAGCTGGTCATCACCGATGTCATCGGCAAACGCGTCAAACTCAACCGGGCTGAGCATGCCGTTGGCCCTGGTGTTGCCGAGCATCACCACGTAATCCAGGTTGGGCGCGGACGCCGACTTCGGTGTTTTGCCCGCAGGGGCATCGGCCAGCTCCGGCACCGCCTGCTGGATACGCTCGGCGTAGTCCACCTGTTCGGCGGCAATATCATTGGTCACCAGTACCTTCATCCCGGAATCGGAGATCACATGGGCCAGCTCCCGGGCCCGGAAACGGTTATTGATCGGGACGTACAGTCCCCCGATGGTGGCGGTGGCAAACAGCAGGATGACATTTTCCGCGCAGTTGGGCATCACCACGCCGACCACGTCGCCACTGCTCACGCCCATGCCCATCAGTGAGCGGGCCACTTTATTGACCCGGTCCTGCAGCTCGCGGTAGGTGAGGCGGACGTTGGGAAAGATCAGGGCTTCTGTGTCAGGACTGCGTTGTACGGCGCTACCAAGAATTTGTGGCAGCGTCATCTGTTGCATTGCCATCGGGCCTCCGGTTTATGATCACATTATTTGCGGTGCGTAAGTTTAACCTCGAACCGTAGCAATCTGTAGTGCAAGGGTTCACCTATCCAATGTCGGTTGGCCACTATCGGCCAATCTTTCGATAGGTGTCCGTTCCAATCGGGCTGGGCAAGATGCCTAATCACCCTGAACGCCGGGTTTCCGGACAACAGGTCGGGCTGCGGGACAACCCGTCGCCGCAGGTTCCGACACCCTTCACCAACGTATTGGAGGTCACCTTGGCTCAAGCATATATTTACGATCATGTTCGCACACCCCGCGGCCGCGGCCGTCCCGACGGCTCCCTGCACGAGGTATCGTCCATTCAGCTGGTCGCCCAGTCCCTCAAGGCGCTGGCTGGCCGCAGCGAACTGGATACGAGTCTGGTGGACGACGTGATCATGGGCTGTGCCCAGCCGGTGGGAGAGCAGGGCGGTAATATCGCCCGCGGTGCCGTGTTGCAGGCCGGCTATGCCCAGTCCGTTGCCGGCCAGCAGGTGCATCGTTTCTGCGCTTCGGCCCTGGAGGCGATGAACAACGCCGCCATGCAGGTGACGGCCGGTGCTGCCGATGCCGCCATTGGTGGCGGTGTGGAATCCATGTCCCGCACATTCATGGGCGCGGACACGGGCGCCTGGTGCGCCGACCCCTGGGTTGCATACCACAACTATTATGCCCCGCAGGGCATTGGTGCCGACATTATTGCCACCCGCGCCGGCTTTACCCGCGAAGATGTCGACGCCTACGCCCTGGAATCGCAAAAACGCGCCGCTAAAGCCTGGGACGAGGGCCGTTTCTCCCGTTCCGTGATTCCCGTGGTCGATTCCCTGGGTTATACCCTGCTCGACAATGACGAATACCGTCGCCCTGACACCACCATGGAGTCACTGGCAAGCCTGAAACCGGCCTTCGTTACCTTCGGCAAGGATTTTGGTTTCGATGCCGTTGCCACTCAGCGCTACCCGGATATGTTCGAAGTCAGCCACGTGCACACCGCCGGCAATTCCAGTGGTATTGTCGATGGCGCCGCCGCGGTACTGGTCGGCAGCGAGGCTTTTGGCAAGGCCGCGGGTCTGAAACCCCGGGCGCTGATCAAGTCCTTCACCTCTATCGGCAGTGAACAGACCATCATGCTGGATGGCCCCGCCCATTGCGTACGCAAGTTGCTCAAGCGTACCGGTATGACCATGGCCGACATCGACCTGGTGGAAATCAACGAGGCCTTTGCCTCGGTGGTCATGCACTTTATGCGTGAGATGGACCTGGATCACGACAAGGTCAACGTCAATGGCGGTGCAATTGCCCTCGGTCATCCCCTGGGCGCAACCGGCGCCATGATTACCGGCACCCTGCTGGACGAACTGGAGCGCCGCAACCTGAGTACCGGCCTGGTAACCCTGTGCGCCGGCAACGGCCTGGCCACCGCCACCATTATTGAACGCGTCTAAGACCCCGTGGCGGCCAAACGGTCGCCGGGCAACGCACTGACTGATACGGGAACCGAATATGACGACAATGATTCAGTATGAAGTGAAAGAGGGTGTTGCGATTATTACCCTCAATGATCCGGACCGGCCAATGAATGTGGTCTCCCCGGAATGGCTCGATGAAATGATCGAGGTGATCGACAAAGTGGCCGGCGATGACAGTGTCCAGGGCGCCGTCATTACCTCCGGCAAGGCCGCCTTTATGGCCGGTGCCGACCTCAAGGGAATCCTCGAGCGCATGGAAAACAATATCACCCTCGACGAAGCGCTGGCATTCAGCCGCCACGCTACGGGCATGCACCGTAAGCTCGAGACCTGTGGTAAGCCCTTTGTCGCGGCCATCAATGGCCTGGCGTTGGGTGGCGGCTATGAGCTGTGCCTGGCCTGTCACCACCGCATTGTGGCGGATGATCCGAAAATCACCCTTGGCCTCCCGGAGGTCACCGTGGGCCTGCTGGCGGGTTCCGGGGGCACCCAGCGCCTGCCCCGGATGATCGGTGTGCAGGCCTCCGCGCCGATGATTGTCGAGGGCAAAACCGTGCGCCCCGCCGAAGCGTTGAAGCTGGGCATGGTGGATGCCGTAGTGCCCGCCGATCAGTTGCTCGATGCCGCCATCAAGGCCATCAAGGATGGCATTGATCCTGTGCGCGCCTGGGACAAGAAGGGCTACCAGATCAAGGAAGGCAAGGGCCTGCTGAACCCCATCGAGGGTTTCAGCTACTCCGTGGCCACCGGCAAGATCGCCGCCAAGACCCGTCACAACTATCCGGCGCCGATCGTCAATCTCGATGCCATTTTCGAGGGCACGGTTTTGCCCTTCGACAAGGCCCTGGAGATCGAAACCAAGCATTTCGCCCGGCTGATGACCAGTCCCGAGGCTCGCAACATCATCCGTACCAGCTTTGTGAACAAGGGCCGCGCGGACAAGCTGTTCCGTCGCCCGGAAGGCTACGACAAGGCCACCTTCAAAAAGGTCGGCGTGCTCGGTGCCGGCCTGATGGGCTCCGGTATTGCCCACGTCACCGCCAAGGCGGGAATCGAAGTGGTACTGCTGGACAGCAAGATTGAATTTGCCGAAAAGGGCAAAAACTACAGCGAGAAAATCGTCAAGAAGGCCATGGAGCGGGGCCGCATGACCCAGGAGAAGGCGGATGCCCTGCTGGCGAAAATAACCCCCACGGTCGACTATGCCGATCTCGAAGGTTGTGACCTGGTCATCGAGGCGGTGTTCGAGGATATCGAAATCAAGGCCGATGTTACCCGCAAGGCGGAGGCGGTGATTCCGGAGACGGCCATCTACGCCAGCAACACCTCCACCCTGCCGATTTCCGACCTGTCGGTGGCGTCCAAGCGCCCCGACCGGTTTATTGGCCTGCACTTTTTCTCGCCGGTGGAGCGCATGCCCCTGATCGAGGTGATCAGCGGCAAGGACACATCGGAAGAAACCCTGGCCCATGCCCTGGACTTTGTCGGCCAGGTGCGCATGACGCCGGTGCTGGTGAATGACTCCCGCGGTTTCTACACCAGCCGGGTGTTCCAGACCTTTATCCACGAAGGCATGAAAATGCTGGAGGAAGGTATCGATCCGGCGATTATTGAAAACGCCGGCAAGATTGCCGGTATGCCGATTGGCCCCCTGGAACTGACCGACGCGCTGACCATCGAATTGCCCTGGAAAATCGTCAAGCAGTCCATTGCCGCGGAAGGGGACAAGTACACATTGCCCTGTGCCTACAATGTGATGAAAACCATGGTCGAGGACCAGAAGCGCATTGGCCGCCGGGGCGGCGGTGGTTTCTACGATTATCCGGAAGGCGGTGGCAAGACCATCTGGCCGGGCCTCAAGGACCTCTACCCGGTTGCCGAGCAGCAGCCCGAGGTCGAAGAACTGGTCAAACGCTATATGCACATTCAGGCCCTTGAAACCGCCCGCTGTCTGGAAGAAGGGGTGCTGACCCATCCCGCGGACGGCGATCTCGGTGCGCTGTTGGGCTGGGGCTTCCCTGCCTATACCGGGGGTACCCTGTCCTATATCGACACTGTCGGTACCCGCCAGTTTGTCGAGGATTGCGAGGCGATGGCAGAGCAGTACGGGGCCCGCTTCAAGCCCTCTGCCTGGCTGAAGGACCGCGCCGAGCGCAACATCACTTTCTACGGTCCCAATGCCGGGTAAATCCGGCAACATGCCTTCCCAAAAAGGATACAGACTATGTTGAAAAGAGCGTTTACTGAAGAGCAGGAGATGTTCCGCGAGGCATACCGGAAGTTCCTCGCCCAGGAAATCGTGCCGAACATGGAGCGCTGGCGGGAGCAGGGGGTTGTCGATCGCTCCGCATTCAAGGCCGCCGGCGATGCCGGCTTTCTTATGGTCTGGCCGGACGAGGAGTACGGCGCCATTGGCGATATGGATTTCCGCTACGAGCAGATCATTATCGAAGAGCTGGCCTATGCCCGCTGCAATGACTTTTACGCGCCCCTGCACAGCCGCCTGGTGGGGCCGTACATCGGTCGTTTTGGGAGCAAGGANCAGAAAGACCGCTTTTTCCCNGGCTGNGTGTCCGGCGACATNATNCTCGCCGTGGCCATGACCGAGCCGGATGCCGGCAGCGATCTTGCCGGTATGCGTGCCACNGCCAAAAAGGTNGGCGATCACTGGGTGCTCAANGGNGCCAAGACCTATATTTCCAATGGCATCAACTGCGACCTGGTGGTGGTNGCNGCCAAGACCGANCCGGAGAANAATCCCCACAGTATCGGACTGTTCCTGGTCGAGCGCGATATGGAAGGGTTCGAACGCGGTGCCCGCCTGCACAAGATGGGTATGAAAGCCCAGGACACGGCGGAGTTGTTCTTTAACGACGTCAAAGTGCCGGAAGCCAATGTGCTCGGTGATCCCGGCAAGGGTTTCTATTACCTGATGGAAGGTCTTGCCGAAGAGCGTCTGGTCGCCGCCTGTATGGCGCTCTCCGCCGCCCAGCTATCCTTCGATCTGACCCTGGAATTTGTCCAGAATCGCCGTGCCTTCGGCAAGTCCCTGGCGGCGTTCCAGAACACCCAGTTTGTGCTGGCGGACCTGCGAACCGAGCTGGATATCCAGCAGGCCTACATCGACCAGTGTGTGGCGGCCTGCAATGCCGGTCAGCTCACCGCTGTCGATGCTTCAAAGGCGAAATTGGCCACTGCGGCATTGCAGATGAAGGCTGCCGATATCGGTGTGCAGTTGCACGGTGGTGCCGGCTACATGGATGAATACCCCATTTCCCGTCAGTTTACCGACGCGCGGATTTCCTCCATCTATGCCGGCACCTCGGAAATCATGAAGATCATTATCAGTCGGGATTTTCTGTCGGCGGATTACACGCCGTTCAATGCCCGTAATTTCTGATCGTTTTCTGAGCTTCGGGGCCCGACGCACTTTGTGCGCGGGCCTTTTTCATATGCCTGTCGGGGTTTGCAGGGTCGGTAGACAACCCGTATCGATGCCTATATCGTTACCCAAACCATCCATTCCGGGTGGCCTCAAGGCCGCCAGCTGCCGATGCTTATCCGTCGTGGCAAGGGCCATTTTCCTGTGACGAGTGGCGATGTCGTACCAACTGCTGAAAACCCGGCTAAATCCCCCCTCGTTTAGCGGGTCGCAACTGACAAGGCCGCGGCTCACAGATCTGGCGGCCCGCCTCCCCCGACACCGTATCACCGTGGTGCAGGCCCCCGCCGGGTACGGCAAGACAAGCCTGCTGCTGCAGTGGTTCCATTGGTTGTCTGAGCGCCATCAGTCCGCTGCCTGGCTGACGATCGACTCGTCGGTCGAGGTTCCGGTCGACTTGGTCAGTTATTTGGCAGCGGCGCTGACCGGCTCATGCAAGGGGGCCGGCGATCGATTGACAGCACTGTTGAAAGAACGGCAGCAATACCACACCTCCGAGGAAATGATCACAGCGTTGGTGAACGCCCTGAAGGATGGCGCCGCGGACCTTGTGCTCTTTATCGATGATGCCCACCGTCTCTCCGGGGACCTTCTTGCCCTGCTGGATCGCTTTATCGAACTAATGCCGGTGGGGCTGTCGGTGGTTGTCGCCTCCCGATGCCGGTTGGCCCTGAGCCTGGCATCTGTCCGCGCCCGTGGAGAACTGCTGGAAATTGGTGCCTCTGACCTGCGGTTTACAACGACCGAAGCGGTGGACCTTCTTAATGACGCCGGTAAAACCCTGAACGCCGAGGCCGTCGAGGACCTCCTGCGGCGCACCGACGGTTGGATCACTGGCATCCAGCTGGCGCTGCGGGGGCGTTCCAGCGATCCGGCGCTCCTCGCGAACTTTTCTGGACAGCATCATTATTTCGCCGATTACTTTGCCGAGCAGGTGTTTGATACCCAGCCCGAAACGATCCGGGATTTTTTACTCAAAACCGCGTTGCTGGATCGGTTTAGCGCCGGACTCTGCGATCATATGCTGGATATTCGCCAGTCCAGGCAGATCATCGACCTGATAAGCGCGGAGGGTTTGTTTCTGGTCGGCCTCGACAATGAACGCATCTGGTATCGCTACCATCCACTGTTCAGGGAATTTCTCAATCGACAACTTGCAGATAGCGGTTTTCAACGACAGTCCCGCCTGCTTCTGCGTGCGACGGACTGGTTGCGGGAAAAGGGCGAGCTGGAGGCAGCGATGGAATGCGCGCTCGCAGCGGGCTATCCGGGGCGAGCGGCGGAAATTCTCGAAACCTGCTCCCAGGATTGGGCCTATAAAGGGCGCATTGATCGTGTAATGCACTTTGTTGAGCGGATTCCGATGGCGGAGTTGCATCACTATCCCACGGTAATGCTTACCTGGGCCTGGCACCTGATGCGTCATTTCCATTTCGAGCAGGCTCAGGAGTTGCTCGAGGCTGTGCGGCAGCGGGTGGAGGACTGGGAAAATATCAGCACCATTCCCTCTGTCGACCTCGAGCAGCTCAAGCATCAGTTACTGCACCGGGAGATGACCCTGGCGGCCGCCAAGGATGATCCTCTCCAGGTCGAGCAGCGCTGTCAGCAATTGCTTGCCTTGGTCCGGCATGACCTTCACCCCTATCTGCTGGGTTCTGTGTATGCGCAGCAGCTCTACGCGCAACGGGAACAATTCAATTTCTCGGATATTGAAAGTCTTGCCGCCAAGGCGCGGGGAGTGTTGCACCGATCCGGGTATGACTTTGCCCTGATTTCGGTGTTGTCGGTCATTGGCGCTTCTTTTTTTGCCATGGGCAAGGCCGAGGCGGCGATCCAGACCCTCGAAGAAGGGATGACGATCGCCGCCCGATATGGCGGCGATCGCGCTTCCCTGTCAGCATTACCGGCACTTCCCCTAAGCGCTATTTGCTACGAACGCAACGATACCGACCGCGCCGGGGAGTTGCTGTCCCGTTACTCCGACAACGCAACCGACTGGGGGCTGGTGGACCAGTTCCTGTCGGTCGCTACCACCAAGGCGCGTCTGCTGGGTTCCCAGGGTGAGGATCAGGAGGCGCTTGGTGTTCTTGAAGAGGCCATGCCGTTAGCACTGGACCGTGATCTGGAGCGGTTGCGGTTGTCGCTGGTGGTGGAGCAGATGCGCATCTTCAGCCGTGGCAATGGCGCTGCGGGGCGGATCGCGGCGCTGGCAAAGTCCGCCGGTATTCCTGCGGAAAAGGAGCAATTGCAGCCCAAAATAAACCGGTTCTCCGTTGATGAACTGCAGGCCCTGGCCTGGATGCGCCTTGCCATGGTCACTGATCAGGTCGTCGAAGCAGCCCATCTGGCACGCAATTGGCGGGGTTTTTGTGAGGCCCGTGGCGCTCACTACTCGTATATCCGCTGGAGCATACTGTTGGCCCAGGCGCTGCAATTAGCTGAGGGTGGTCGCGTGGCACAGCGGGTGTTGCGCGAGGCGCTGACGGCGGCGGCACCCATGGGGGTGATGCGCAGTTTTCTCGATGAAGGGGCTCCCATTCGGACACTGCTGGAACAGTGTTGCCAGGCGGGCTCCGAAACCTCTGGTCCGACCGACCGGTTCGCCCTGCAGTTGCTCAAGGCGTTTGGTGGGGCGCTGCCGGCGGTTTCGAGGCTGGATTCGGACGAAGGTATTTTTGGCAGCCTCACCGACCGGGAGCTGGAGGTTTTGCAGCAGGTCAGCGTCGGTTTGCGCAACCGGGAAGTGGCGGAGCGACTGGGTATGACGGAAGGCTCCATCAAGTGGTATATGCAACAGATTTTCGACAAGCTGGGCACCCGGAGCCGGCTGCAGGCGGTGGAACGGGCGCGACGCCTGGGGTTCATCTCCTGAGGTTGTCGCCAGCCTTCGGTTCGGTAGATGCTTTGTGCGTTTGCACCCAATCGGTACAACAGGAGGAGAAGCTGTGACACTTAACGATAAGAAGATCATTGTCACCGGGGGTGCCAAAGGTATCGGTGCCGCCACCGTCCGCGCCTATGCGGAGCAGGGCGCCCGGGTTGCCATACTGGATGTCCTCGATGATCAGGCCCGGCAGTTGGCGGACGACCTCCAAAAGGCAGATGGCGACGTCGCGTTTTTCCATTGTGATGTTGCGCGGCGGGATCAGGTCGACACGGCCTTTGACCGGGCTGTTGAACGAATGGGCGGGCTCGACGTGATGGCGAATATCGCCGGTGTCGAGCGGTTTTCCCCCGCCGAGGCCATCGATGACGAGCAGTGGGATTTCCTCTTCGATATCAATGTTCGCGGCACCATGCTCACCAATCAGGCCGCTTTTCGCTTTATGCGTGACAGGGGCGGTCGGATCATGAATTTCGGGTCCGACGCGGCTCTGGTGCCTTATCCTAATGGCGCGCACTATTCGGCCTCGAAGGGCGCGGTTACGTCCTGGACCCGCACCATTGCCAGCGAATGGGGGCGCTATGGGATCACCGCCAACACACTGGTGCCGGCCATGTGGACGCCGATGTATGACGATCACCGGGCGACCATGGGCGCGGAGGAACTGGCAAGCCATGACGCCATGATGGCGGGACTGGTGCCCCTGGGGGGCAAGCTGGGAAATCCGGAAACCGATTTCGCCCCGGTCATGGTTTTTCTGGCTGGGGAGGGAGCCCGGTTTATCACCGGCCAGATCATCTCCGTCAATGGCGGCCTGAATTCGGTCCGGTAGCGATCTGTTCGGGAGGCGCTCGGTCCAGTCCGCGGCGATATCTAAACCCGGATCAGGTGTTTGCCGGCACCCCGGCCCTCGAGCATATCGATAAAGGCCCGTGGCGCCTTTTCCAGGCCATCGCTGAGGGTCTCCCGCACCGATAGATTGCCGTCGATGACGTGCTGGCGCAGAGCGGCGAGGGCGGTGGCGTAATCCTCGGTATGGTCGAACAGGCGGAAGCCCGTCAGGGTCAGGGCACCGGTTAACAGCCGGCGAAAATGCTTGAGGGCAATGGGGTTGTTGTCCTGATAGTGGGCGATCAGGCCGCACAGTGCGATGCGGCCGCCGTCGCCAAGTAGCGCCAGGGCAGGATCCAGGGTTTTGGCCCCGACGTTTTCATAGTGGGCATCAAGGGTACCGTCTGCCGCGCTTGCCAGGGCCGCCTCCAGGTCCTTTGACCAGTGGTCGACACAGGCGTCAAACCCCAGCTCCTCGACCACTTGCCGGCACTTTTCTTCACCGCCGGCAATGCCGATGACCCGGGCGCCGGCCAGCCTGGCGAGTTGCCCGGCGAGGCCGCCCACGGTGCCGGCGGCAGACGAAATCGAAAGGGTTTCGCCGGGCTGAATCCGGAGTATTTTGTGGATGCCGATCCAGGCGGTCAGTCCCGACGAGCCGAGCACGCTCAGGTGAACACTGATCGGTGAGTCCGCTACCTCGTCAGCGGCTTCGAGTTCGCCGGCACCTATCACGGCGAGGGATTGCCAGGGGCTTTCCCCCTTGACCCGGTCGCCCGGGGCGAACCTCGGGTCATTCGACGCCACCACCTCGCCGACCATCCGCCCGACAACGACACCTTCCGACCAGAGCGGATGCGGTCCCTGCCAGGCGCGCATCATGCCGGCGAGATACGGATCGAGGGAAAAGTACAGGGGTTTTACCAGTACTTCGCCGGCACCGGGGTCCGGGACATTCACGGTCAGGCAATCGAAGTCCTTTTCTGTAAACGTCTGCTGTGGCTTGTTGTTGAGGCAAATGCGTATGGCTTGTGTCATGTCGGAATGTCCTGCGTGGCTTCTGTATTGTTATAGGTGGTTGTCAATCGGAGCGGCCGTCGCGTTTACAGGCTGAGGCCGCCGTCGACAATAAGGGTTTGACCGGTGATGTATTTGGCCCGGCTGGAGGCCAGAAAACAGACCGCTTCCGCGATATCGTCGGCTTCGCCAAACACCCTTAAAGGGACTCGCTTGCGCTGGCTTTCCCAGATTTCCGGAGTGAACAGTTTTTCCTGGAAGACATCCCCGAGCCCCGCATTGATAATCCCCGGCGCCACGGAATTGGCACGGATACCGTAGCGACCCTCTTCCTTGGCGATGGCCCGGCAGAGGACCTCGATGCCCGCCTTGGGTACGGCGGACAGGGCATCGCCCGGCGGGAAATGGTAGGGGGCAAAGGAGACGATGCTGACCAGGGAGCCGCCACCCTGATTCCGGAACACCGGAATAATGGCTTTCACAAGGCGGGTAAAGCCGGACAGTTCGATATCGAATACCCAGTCCCAATCGCTCTGTTCAATCTGTGAAACGAACGGTTGCTCGATGGGCGCCCCGCTGGCAAAGACGACACAACCCAGTTTGCCGAAACGCTCGACGGCCTGACTCACCACGTGCTGAATGTTTTCCGCATCACGGACATCCAGGCTGGCACAGCTCACCTCGCACACCGCTGACAGTTCGGCGCTCAGCGCCTCCGCCGCCTGGTGGTTAGTGTTGTAGGTGAAAAAAATGCCATCCCATTCGCCCGCCAGAGACTGACAGACAGCGCGACCGAGGCCTCCGCTGCCACCGATGACGAGTGCGGCGCCGCGGCTGTACGAGGTAGTATCGAGCATAGGTTGGAGTCCTCTGTCGTTATTCGGCCCCGGTCGTGTCCGGGCTGTGATCCTGGTATCGAATCTTTGCAAGGCCGACATTGTAGCGTAATTGCGACGGGGTTTTTGCCGGGGTCAACAAGCGTATCGCCAAGGGCGTGACGCTGTCGTACCATGCAGGGCTGACGCCAATAAGCCAATAACGACAGAAGGAATTCCCATGATTGTGATCAATGTTACCTTTGTGGCCAAGCCGGGCTGCGCGGAAGCCTTCCGCACCGCGATGCTCGATGCAATGAAGGGTTCGCGCCAGGAAGACGGCTGTATCGAGTACCGGTATTCCGCCGATCTGGTCGACCCCAACACCTTTTACCTGCTCGAATTATGGCGGGATGAAGCGGCCTTTATTGGCCATATCAAGGGTGAGCCATTTGCCAGATTTATTGGCCAGATGCAGGAGCTGGTCGATGTGCCGAGTTCCGACCGCTATATCGGCGAACTGACCACCTACGATCTGCCTCGCTAGGCTGGCAGTAAAGGAATCGCCAATGACGATCAACAGGGATGCCAACGAGGCTGTCCGCCGCGCCATTGAGGGTATCATTCGCGAGCGGGGCGAAATCGGTGTTCAGGTCGCTGCCTATTTAAACGGCGAGCTGGTGATCGATACCTGGGGAGGTATCGCCGATGTCAGCACCGGCAGACCGGTGGATGGCGAAACGCTCTTCAATGTCTTTTCCGTCACCAAGGCGGTCGCGGCAACGGCGGTCCATATTCAGGCCGAGAAGGGGTTGCTCGATTACGATGTGCCAATCGCAACCTACTGGCCCGAGTGGGGATGCAACGGCAAGGAGACAGCAACGGTGCGGGATGCGCTGACCCATCACACCGGGACGCCACAAATGCCCGATGGCGTGACGCCGGAGTCGATTTGCGACTGGCAGGGGACCGTCGATGGGATTGCCCGTTTGCCGGCGCTTTTCCCGGTGGGGGAGGTGCCCGCCTATCAGTCCATGTCCTTTGGCTGGATTCTCGGTGAAATTGTCCGGCGCACTGATCCTCAGCGGCGGCCCTTTGGCCGGTTTATTCAGGAGGAAATCTGCCAGCCCCTGGGCATCCGCGATCTCTGGGTGGGGATTCCCGATGGTGTCGAGCAGCGGATTTCCCGCCTGGTGAACGCAGAGGCCGACGCACCATTGCCGCCGGACGATTCCCTGTTCGCCCGCAGCCTGCCCAATACGGTCAGGCTGGTGCCCGAGGTCTTCGAACGGCCAGATGTGCGCCGGGCCTGTATCGCCGGTGTCGGCGGTATTTTCAATGCCCGCAGCGAGGCCCGTTTCTGGGCCCTGCTGGCACAGCGTGGCACACTCGATGGCGCTCGGTTGCTGTCCCCTGAGCGGGTTGATGCCGCCTGTGTGCCCCGTACGGGCGGCGGTCCCGATCCCGTTTATTTCAATACCGAGATGCCCCTGAGCGAGGGCGGGTACTGGAAGGGTTCCGACAAGGTACCGTTCGTCGGTATGGTCAAGGGCGACAGAGCCATTTGCTGCCCCGGGGCCGGCGCCTCCATTGGCTGGGCCGATCCTGATACCGGGCTCGCCGTGGCCTTCTGTCACAACTACATGACCCGACCGGCAACCTGCGAGGCGCATCCCTGTTATCCGATTGCCGAGGTGATCAGGGATTCTCTGGGCATTTAGACGGTGTCCCCTGTTTTTAAACGCACTATGCCATAGCCCTGAATTCATATAACAAACAAGTAACAGGAATTGCCGTGGATACCTTTGACTACGTCATTGCCGGTGGTGGTACAGCGGCCTCGATCATAGCCTACCGATTGGCCGAGGCCGGCCAGAGCGTCTGTGTGCTGGAAGCCGGTCCCCCGGACCGCAACCCCTATATTCGCGTCCCGGCGGGTTTCATCAAAACCCTGTTTGACCCGACGGTGACCTGGCAATACAGCTATGAGCCGTCACCCGCAACCCTTAACCGCGCCATCCAGGTGACCCAGGGCAAAACCCTCGGTGGTTCCAGTTCCGTAAACGGTATGGTTTACAACCGGGGTCAGGCGCAGGATTTCGATCACTGGGCGGTGCTGGGCAATCCGGGCTGGACCTATGATGATGTCCTGCCCTATTTCAAGCGAACCGAAACCCGGATAGGTGAAGGTGATGATTACTATCGCGGGCGCTCCGGCCCGCTGACGGTCTCCACATCCGAATGGCCGAGTGAGTTGGTGTCCGCTTTTGTCGAGGCTGCGCAGGCCGAGGGACATCCTTTCAATCCGGACTATAACGGCGCCCGCCAGGAGGGGGTCGGGTACTATCAAAGCGCAATCCGCAAGGGTCGCCGTGTCAGTACCGCGAGCGCATTTTTACATCCGGCGGTGAAGACCGGCCGGGTCGATGTGCGCACCGGTTGCCAGGCCACCCATATACTTTTCGAGGGGCGTCGGGCGGTGGGTATCGAGTACGTGCGGGGGGATTGGACGCGGCCCCTATCGGTTCGTGCAGGGCGCGAAGTCATCGTTTCGGCGGGGGCCCTCAACTCGCCCAAGTTACTGCAGTTGTCGGGCATCGGACCTCGAAACCTGCTCGATCGCTACGGCATCGCCGTTCGCCACGAGCTGACGGGGGTGGGGGAGAACTTCCGCGACCACTACAGCCCCCGACTTGTGGCGCGTGGCAAACCAGGGGTGGATACACTCAATGGCCACGTTTCCGGTCCGCCACTGGTGTGGCAGATACTGCGTTGGATGGCCGGCAAGCCCAGTGTGCTGAGTCTGAGTCCCGCGCTGGTGCACGTGTTTGGTAAAACAGAGGCCTGCTTGCCGACGCCGGATTACTCCCTGGTCTATACACCCGGCAGCTACAAGCAGGGGTTTATCGGAAAGCTGGACGATTTCCCGGGCATGACCTGCGGCGCCTGGGTGATGCGTCCCAGGAGCGCCGGCTATGTGCGCGTCGCGGGTGCCGATCCACAACTGGCACCCGTCGCCAATCCCAATTACCTGGGTGACGAAGACGACTGTCATCGGCTTGTGAATGCATTAAAGGCGGCCCGTTCCATTCTGCGCTCACCGGTTCTGGCACCCTTTGTGGACGACGAAATCTTTCCTGGTCCCGGGGTTGAGTCAGACGCCGACCTTCTGGCATTTGCGCGGGAATTTGGCGTCAGCTCCTATCACCTGGTCGGGTCCTGCAAAATGGGGCCGGCGTCCGACCCCCTGGCGGTGGTGGATCATCAACTCAGGGTCCATGGTGTGGATGCGTTGCGGGTGGCGGATGCGTCGATCATGCCCACCATGACTTCGTCCAATACCTATGCCCCGACGATGATGATTGCCGAAAAGGCCGCAGATATGATTTTACAGGGGACTTCAACAACAGGCGCCGGGTAGAGAAGCATCGGTGGCCGGGCACTATCGGAAGATAGGTGCAGCGTGCCGGCGACCACCCGATGATAGCCCGTTGTGGTTATAATGCTTTCCCTGACGCGCCGTTGTGCCACGGGCTGACGGTCCCTGTCTATCACCGAGATTGGAGTAGCTATGGATTTCGAACTGACTGAAGAGCAGAGAGCGTTTCGCGACGTAATTCGGCGCTGGGTGGATAACGAGTGCCCCAAAGACTGGATGCGCGAGCTGGAAAAAGACGAGGAAAACTATCCCCTGGCCCTGTGGGACAAAATTGCCGAGCAGGGCTTTTTCGGCATCGGCATTCCGGAAGAATACGGCGGCCTGGGCGGCGACGTGGTCATGCAGATGATCTTCGCCCGGGAATTCGCCCGTACCGCCGGCGGTCTTTTATGGGTTTGGGGGCTGACCTCCTTCGGCGGTGCCAAGACCATCAGCCTCGTCGGTACGGAAGAGCAAAAGCAGCGCTGGTTGCCCGCCATGGCCGAAGGCAAATTGCGGGTGTCCCTGAGCATGACCGAGCCGGACGGTGGAACCGATGTGCTCGGCGCGATGAAAACCGTCGCCAAGAAAGTCGATGGCGGGTGGATTCTCAACGGCGCCAAGATGTGGACCACTGCGGCGAAGGTCGCCGATCGTCTACTGGTGCTTGCCCGTACCGACAAGAACGTCGAGAAGAAGCACCAGGGCCTGACCATGTTTTTTGTCGATGCCAAGACTCCGGGCATCACTTCCTCCCTGCTGCCCAAGCTGGGTATGCGGGCCATGGGCTCCTGTGAAGTGCATTATGAAGACGTCTTCGTCCCCGATGAGGATGTGCTCGGCGAGCCCGGCAAGGCCTGGTATTCCATGCTGCCGACCCTGAACAACGAACGCATTATGGTCGGCGCACAGTGTCTCGGCGCCATCGATGGCGTGCTGGAAGACGCCGTCCAGTACATGAAGGAACGCAAGGCGTTCGGCAAGATCATTGGTCAGTTCCAGATTCTGCAGCACTATGTGGCCGACATCGCCACCTGGCAGCAGACCACCGAACTCCTCCTTTATTATGTTTCGTGGCTGCAGGCCAATGGTCAGGAGTGCGGGGTCCAGGCCAATATGCTTAAGATGGTCGCCACCGAGAACGCCTGCAAGGCAGCTGACCTGGGTATCCAGATTCTGGGCGGCATGGGTTACTCCGCCGAAACCGATATGCAGCGCTACTGGCGCGATCACCGCATCCTGCGCATGACCCCCATCTCCAATGAGATGGTGCGCAATACCATCGCTGAAAGCCTCGGTCTGCCGCGCTCCTTCTGATTCCCGGCAGAACGATAGCGACCTGCAGGCACTGGGCGAGTGGCCCAGTGCCTTTTTTTTACCGCCATCTAGGCGGCGATAACAATAATGACTAGCGGGGCAGCCAATGGCCGGGCGCGCCGTTCGGGAGATCGTAACGAGTCGTGAACAACGTTTCGCCGGTAAAAGTCACGCTGATTGCGGTGTCTGTGCTTTCCGTGATGGTTGGCAATGTCGTTTCCCCTGCGTTGCCGAGCATCGAGCGGGCCTTTGCCGATACCGACCATGTCCGGCTACTCAGCCAGTTGGTGCTGACCATGCCGGCACTGCTGGTTGTGCTCTGGGCGCCCCTGGCGGGTGCGATTTCGGATCGCTTTGGCCGAAAACGCCTGTTGCTTCTGGCGCTCGCCCTGTTCAGCGGTGCCGGGGTGTCCAGCTTCTTCGCCGATAGTCTCGCCGCGATACTCGTTGGCAGGGCGTTTGTGGGTTTGGCCGTTGCGGTAACCATGACCACGGCGACAGCACTGATCGGTGACTATTACCAGGGTGTTGAACGGGCCAGGCTACTGGGCGTGCAAAGTGCCAGCAACACCGCGTTGGCGGTTTTTTGCCTGCCCCTGGGCGGTTACCTGTCAGGTTTTGGTTGGCGTTATCCTTTCCTGCTTTACGTCCTGCCGGCTTTCGTGCTGGTACTGGCGGCCCGTTATCTCTACGAACCGGATAAAACTTCTCCGGTGACCGGACCTGGCGCGGGCAGTTTGCCGGTGCCGGG
>PABE01000156.1 GCA_002702725.1 Porticoccaceae bacterium | reverse complement strand
CCAGGCCCATCGGCCGGCGCCTGAGCGCCGGAACCCGATCATGCGCCAGGATACCGAAGGCCTGCTGGTACGCCTGGAAAGCGACAAGGACGGCATTCTGTCCATCGACCGGTACGGGTTCATTCAGGGCATTAATCCGGTGATGGCGGCAATGCTCGGCTACGGGGCCTCAGAGCTCGAAGACAAGCCTGTGCGGCTGCTGTTGCCGGACATGGATGAGGACCTTCAGGGCGACGAGTGGCGCGCTTTCTTCGACAGCAGGATAGAACGCCACCACGACCACCTGCTTGAATTCGTCAGCGCCGAGGGCTCGCTGATCAGGCTGGACGTACAAATGTTTACCGGGGACGGCCTGCAGGGAGGCATGACCCTCCTGTGCCGGGATATGACACTGCACCTCGGTGCCCAGGAGTCGGTGTTTCGCCAGCGCGAGCAGCTCAGCGCCATTTACACCCATGCCACCGATGCCATCCTGCTGGTGGACCGCCGAGGCTACATTGAGAACAGCAATCCGGTCGCGTCGGAATTACTGGGGCTCAGCCACAGGCGGGACGGACCGTTTTTTATCGACGATGTGTTGAGAATCAAAAACCACCATGACGCCTGGGTTTACCCGTTTTCCCAGGCCCTCATCCAGGAGCGACCGGTGGTGGTCACTGACGATATTCAGCTGGTGTTGCCGGGGCGTTCGGCAATTCCGGTGTCGGTGACGGCAAGCCCCGTGCGCGACCGCAGCAATCGTATCACCGGCTGCGTGATCGTGCTGCGCACCACCAGCGAATCCCGGCGCGTATCGACCCGGCTCAGCTGGCACGAAAGCCATGACCCGCTGACCCAGTTGGCCAACCGGCGGCAGATTGAAAACGAAATCTTCCGGGCCATCGATCATGCCCACATCGATGATACGACCCATATCTTTCTCTACATCGATCTGCACAACTTCTCGGTAATCAACGAAACCTGTGGCCACGGGGCCGGGGACGAGCTGCTGCGTCAGCTCGGCCGCATGCTCCAGGAGGAGATGGTCAATCAGGATGTGGTGGCCAGGATCGGCAACGACGAGTTCGCGATCCTGCTTTGGGACCGCCAGCCCGAGGCCGTGATGGACGAAGCGGAACGTATCCTTCAGCGTATTACCGCCTTCAGTATTCCCTGGCGCAACCGGCGGCTGAAAGTGGGTGCCAGTATCGGCGTCGAACTGATCAATGCCGACAGCACCTCGGAGATTGACGTTCTCTTGTCCGCCGGGGCGGCCTGTGCCGCCGCCAAGGCCGCCGGTCGCAACAAGATCAATTATCCGTCCCCCGAGCGGGACAGCCCCAGCCGGGCCTCCCTGTCACAGTGGACAGTGCGCATCAGCGAGGCGCTGGACGAAAACCGTTTTGTTGTCTATTGCCAGCCCATTGTGCCCGTCAAGGCGCAGCGGGACACCCAGCATTACGAGGTGCTGGTGCGAATGGTCGACCCCGCCGGCAATATCATTTCGCCCGGTAAATTTATCCCGGTCGCCGAGACCTCGGGTCTGATCGACGATATTGACCGCTGGGTGTTCGAGCGGCTGTTCACCACCCTGGAAGCGCTGCCCTCCGAGGTGCGCACCGGATACAGTTTCTCCGTCAACCTGTCGGGGGGCACTATCTCCGACGAGAAGTTCCGCGACTATGTGGTCAACCGGTTCGCGGGCTCGTCCCTGGAGCCCGGCCTGATTCAATTCGAAATTACCGAAACCGCAGCGGTGAGCCACTTTGAAAGTGCCCTGGCCTTTATCAATGCCCTCAAGGCTTACGGGTGTGCTTTTTCTCTGGACGATTTCGGCAGTGGTCAGTCGTCCTTTAACTACCTCAAGCAACTGCCGGTGGACTACCTGAAAATCGATGGCAGTTTTGTCCGCCGCATGGAGGTAGGGGAGGTGGAGTATTCGATGGTCAGCACCATCAATCACCTGGCGCACATCATGGGGTTGGCGACCATTGCCGAGTGTGTGGAGAACCAGTCACAAATGGCGCTGCTTGAGGAGATCGGCGTCGATTATGTGCAGGGCTTTCTCATCTCGACGCCGGTGCCATTGAATACGCTTTTTTAGTGGCTGGCCCAGCCATCACCTCCGGTTGAGAAAGCTGTCGAGCACCCCTCTATACTGTCGCAGGGGAAGCCGGGGTCCGAACTGCCCGACTACCGCAGCCGCGGCCAGGCAGGCCAGCTCACCGGCGTCCCGATGGCTCATTCCAGCGGTAATGCCGTACAGAAACGCCCCTGCGAACATGTCGCCGGCGCCATTGGTGTCGACAGCTGTAATCGGACGGCCCGCAATCGCGTGCAGCTCATCGCCATCGAAGACCACTGCGCCTTCCTTGCCAAGGGTCACCGCATACCGGTCAGCGCTATCGGCCAGTAACTCGCAGGCGTCGCGGATGTCGTCCGTGCCGGTCCAGGCGAGGGCTTCGTCGCGGTTGCAGAACAGGAGGTCGACCTTCGGACCGGTGATGTCGTTCAGCTGGTCCCGGAAGTGGGCAACGATACCCGGATCAGAGAGGCTGACCGCGACCCGCGTACCGCTTTTGCGGGCGTGTTTGCGGGCGCTCACCGCGGCGGCGCACCCGCTCTCCGAGGTGGCGAGATAGCCCTCGATATACAGATACTGGGCGTTGGTAATGGCGTCCATTGAAAGGTCGGCATCGGACAGCTCTTCACTGATGCCCAGGAAGGTGTTCATGGATCGCTCGGCATCGGGGGTGATCAGAACCAGGCATTTCCCGGTGGTGCCCTGCGGAAGGTTGTCCCATTTTGGGTGGGCGACCCCGGCGGCGGCCATATCGGACAGGTAAAAATGGCCGTTGTCGTCGTCGGCCACGCGGCCGCAGAAAAAGCCATCGCCGCCAAGGGCGCTGACTGCAATGATGGAATTGGCTGCTGAGCCACCGCTGGCCCGGCGGGAGGCGGTGAGATGGTCCTTGAGGTAATCCACCAGCGTTGCCTGACGCGCCTCGTCAACCAGTGTCATGAGGCCCTTTTCGACGCCGAGGGCTTTCAGGTCTTCGTCGCTCACCTCGATTTCGGTATCCACCAGGGCAGCCCCCATGGCCACCACATGATATTGCTTTGTCATAGGTCTCCCCTTGTCAGTACAGGAGGCATTATCACTCCCTCGCGCGGCAAGAGAAAGTCAGTGGCTGTTGTCATCCGCCATGACGGAAGAGACAATGCCGGATTCGTCTTGTAGTGATCAGGAATCCCCTTGGCCAAACGAAGTCCCTCCGGCAAGCGCCGTCGCAAACCTGCCCGCCCCCGGCGACCCGTGCGCCGTTTCTTCAAGCGTCTGCTCGGACTCGCGGTTATTCTGGGGCTGGTCGCGGGGGTGGTTGGCGTTCTGATCCTGGACACCTTTGTGCGCAGCAAGTTTGAAGGCGCCAAATGGTCGTTGCCGGCCCATGTCTTCAGTCGGGCACTGGAAATCTACGAAGGTGTACCGCTGCGCGAGGATCGTTTGCGCTGGGAACTGGAGCAGTTGGGCTACCGATCGGTGGGCAGGGTTACCGGTCCGGGTCAGTTCAGCCTGAACGGCAACCGTATGACCCTTTACACCCGGCGTTTCCAGTTTGCCGATGTCGAGGAGCCGGCACGGGTTGCGACGCTATCCTTCCAGGCAGGGCGGGTACGGTCGCTGAATGTCGACGGCGCGCCGCTGGTGCGTCTTGAGCCGATGCTCATCGGCGGTATTTACCCGGACCATCACGAGGACCGTGTGCTGGTGCGTATGGACAATGTGCCCTCGTATCTGGTTGAGGGTCTGGTGGCGGTGGAGGACCAGGACTTCTACAGTCACTTCGGTGTTTCGCCAAAGGGTATCCTGCGAGCGCTGATTTCCAATATTCGCGCCGGTGCCACTGTCCAGGGAGGTAGCACTATCACCCAGCAGCTGGTGAAGAATTTTTACCTGACTCAGGAGCGCAGTCTGGTGCGCAAGGGCATTGAGGCAGTCATGGCCATCCTGCTCGAATTGCACTACAGCAAGAATGCGATCCTGGAAACCTACATCAACGAAGTCTACCTCGGGCAATCCGGTCAGCGTGCCATTCACGGTTTCGGGATGGCCAGCCAGCATCTTTTCCGTCAACCGCTACAGGAGCTTGAACTCCATCAGATCGCATTGATGGTGGGGATGGTCAAGGGGGCCTCCTACTATGATCCCTGGCGCAATCCGGAGCGCGCAAGGTCGCGGCGAAACCTGGTCATCGACGTGATGGCTCAGGAAGGGCTTATTACGCCGGAGCGGGCATCCAGTGCCAGGCAACGGACCCTCGATATCGCCGCGCAGCCCGGTACGACCACCAACCCCTACCCGGATTACCTCCAGCTGGTGCGCAAGCAGTTGGCGGAGGACTACCGGGAAGACGATCTGAAAAATGCCGGCTTGCGCATCTTCACGTATCTGGACCCGCAGGTGCAGCGTCAGACCCAGACCAGCGTCAGCTCGGTGCTGGAAAACCTGGAACGGGGTTATCGTCTGCCGGCCGGGCAGCTGCAGGGAGCGTCCCTGGTGGTGCGCACCGGCACCGCCGAGATACTCGCGCTGGTCGGTGGCCGCCGGGCCGGCTACGCGGGCTTTAACCGCGCCCTGGAGGCGGAGCGCCAGGTCGGTTCGACGATCAAGCCGGCGGTCTACCTGACAGCGCTGTCACAACCGGGCCGCTACACCCTCAGTACACCGATCGACGACGCGCCCTTGTCGGTCCGCGCCGGCGGCAAGATATGGAGCCCGCAAAACTACAAGCGCGAAAGTCACGGACAGGTCCCGCTCTATGAGGCACTCGCCCATTCCTACAACCAGGCCACCGCCCGCCTGGGGCTCGATCTCGGTCTCAACCGGGTGGCCGACACCATCCGCCGGCTGGGTTACGAAGGCCCGATTCAGGAGGTGCCCTCGATGTTGTTGGGGGTTACCGCGATGACGCCCCTTGAAGTTGCCACGCTCTATCACACCATTGCCGCCGAGGGCTTCTATTCGCCGCTGCGGGCTATCAGCGCCGTCTACACTGCCGACGGGGAGCCGCTGAAGCGCTATCCCTTCGAGACCGAACAGCGCTTTTCGCCGGAGTCCATGCATCTGCTGCTATATGCCATGCAGTCGGTCATGCGTGAGGGCACGGGCAAGACGGCCTACCGTCGCCTGGCACCGACGGTCACCGCCGCCGGCAAGACGGGCACCACCAATGACCAGCGGGACAGCTGGTTTTCCGGCATTGTCGACAACTATGTCGGTGTAGTCTGGGTCGGCCGCGATGACAACGGCAAAATGCCCCTGACCGGCGGTACCGGTGCACTGCAGATCTGGACTGATATCATGGCGGAACTGAACGTCGGCCCCCTGTCCTTTGTCAAACCGGACGGGATTGATTATCACTGGGTGGAGCCGGCGACTAACAGTCTCAGCCGGGAGGGCTGCCAGGGCGCACGCTATCTTCCCTACATTCGCGGATCGGAACCCGGGAATCACGGTGCCTGCTACCGTAAGCCCGGCGGTGAGGTAATCGATTGGTTTAAGGACTTGTTTGACAGATGAACAGACAGATAGCGTTTATTGCCCTGTTGCTGACCGCGATGCTCGCGGGTTGCGCCCAGGTGCCCCCCGCCCCGACATCCACATCATCCCCTTTGCCGGCCCCGCCGCCGGCGCGNCCGNNCGAAGAGCCNCGCGAGCGGGATCCGGAGATGATTCAGCCCGATGCCGTNGAGCCNGAGCGCGAAACCTCNCCCGCTGCCGGGCTCATTGAACAGGGCTGGCGCTACCANGCCGCGAGNGATTATCCNCGTGCGCTGGCAAGNGCGGAGCGGGCCCAGCGTATCGCCCCCAGGGATCCGGAGGTGTATTTGTTGATGGCAAGTGCCCAGTGGGCGATGGCGCGGGGATCAGTCGCCGAACAGCTGATCAGGAAAGGTCTGGCCCTCAGCCAAAGCGGTACCCTGGTGCATCGGCAGTTACAATCGCTGCTCGGCCAGGTTTCGGCGGGACGCTGACCGAACAGCCCCGGAAACCGATGCCTGTCGATTACCCGATTGGCGGTGTGCAAGCCCTGCCAAAAAGGGCGACATCCCTTTTGCGGACTGTCAGCCCAATGATACTAACTTGAAACGGCCGGTGTTCACTGGTACCCGAATGCGCTGGAACCAGCGTTCGGCGAGTTTCTCCAGCGGCACAAAACCGTTGACGACAAACAGTGCGCGACCGCCGGGGCGCAGCAGTCGCCGGGTCTGACTGAGGAATTTTTCCGTCAATCGTCGATCTTCCTGAAACCCCTGGTGAAACGGCGGATTACACACCACCGTATCGAAGGTGTGTCGGATGCTGGCCCCGCAGTCGTCGGCGACGACCTGACCGCGAATACCGTGCACTTTGAAATTCTGCTCACAGGCCATGATTGCGGCGGCACAATTGTCGGTGGCGGTGATGGTCAATGGCCGGATCGCCGCCGCTTTCAATGACAGATAGCCGTAGCCGCAACCCATATCCAGCAGCGATTCCGGCTGCCGGTCGATGCTGTCGAAAAACGACGTCAGATTGTCCGCCAGCAAGGCGCTGCCTTCGTCTTCCTTGTTCCAGCCATACAAGCCGGGCTTGCTGAGTACCGCCTTGCCGTTGAGCCGGAATATCTCCCGCAGGTCGTGGTAATGATGATCGTCGAGCCACTGGTCCGGAGTGGCCCGGTCCCGCTCAATGGTCACCCGGTAGAGGGCGCCGAATTTTTCTGTGGTGGTTGTGCCGCCGAGCAGGTCTCCGATGGTTTTGGCGAAGGTCTTGATACCTTCCTGCTTGCCGCCAACCAGCAGGAGTTGTCCCCCCGGCACCAGCCGTAGCGCGGCCTGGTTGGCGATATGGTGGACAACGGACTTTTCCTTGGAAATGCGATAGGCGATCAGCTCCAGGGTGGCGTTTGACCAGGGGCTTGTGTCGAAGTCGGAAAAATGGACATCCAGGGGTGCGCGTTTGGCCTGTTCGGCGATGTCGTACCGGTTGGTCAGGACCGCCTGGCCCTCGGGAAGCTCCGTAAAGGGAAAGGTCAGACAATTTTCGTCGGCGATCAACAACCCATAACGTCCCGCGGCCCTGAGTTCCGGAACAAGGAGCGCTGCGGCTTCGGCCATCGGCAGGTCCCTGTTCAGTGGCGGTTGTTCAGGAGCCGCGCTGCGGCAACGGCAAAATAGGTGAGAATGGCGTCGGCCCCGGCGCGCTTGAAAGCGAGCAGCGATTCCATCATGACCTGATCCCGGTTTAGCCAGCCGTTCTCGAATGCTGCCATGTGCATCGCATACTCGCCGCTCACCTGGTAGACGAACGTCGGGGCACCCAGTTCAGCCTTAACGCGATGGACAATGTCCAGGTAGGGCATGCCGGGTTTGACCATGATCATGTCGGCGCCTTCCCGCAGGTCGAGGGCGCACTCGTGAAGGGCCTCGTCGCTGTTGGCGGGGTCCATCTGGTAGGTGAACTTGTTGCCGCCCTTGATGTTGCCCGCCGAGCCGACCGCATCCCGGAACGGTCCGTAGAAGCTGGAGGCGTATTTTGCCGAGTAGGCGAGAATACGGGTATTGCTGTGGCCGTGGGCCTCCAGGGCGTCGCGCACAGTGCCGATACGACCGTCCATCATGTCCGAGGGTGCGACGATGTCGGCGCCCGCCTCGGCGTGTGACAGAGCCTGCCGGACCAGGGTTTCGACGGTGATGTCGTTAAGGACATAGCCGTTGTCGTCAACGATGCCGTCCTGGCCGTGGGTGGTGAAGGGGTCGAGGGCGACATCGGTAATCACCCCCAGATCCGGCAGCGCCGTTTTCAGTGCCCTCACCGCCCGCTGGGCAAGGCCCTCGGGGTTGTAGGCTTCCTCGGCGTGGAGGGATTTCTTCCCCGCAGGGGTAACGGGGAACAGGGCGATGGCGGGTATGCCCAGTGTCTGCCATTCGGCGGCGTCCCTGACCAGCAGGTCGATGGAAAGCCGTTCGATACCGGGCATGGAGGGCACGGTTTCCCGCTGGTTTTCACCCTCCAGGACAAAGACGGGGTAGATCAAGTCGTCAACACTCAGGCGGCTTTCCCGGACCAGGCGACGATTGAAGTCGTCCTTTCGGTTGCGGCGGGGGCGGCTGCGGGGAAAGGCGCCGCGGTAACTGGTGAAGGCCATCGGTACTCCCGGGTGGTATGATCTGCGAAGTGTAACCCGACAATGATACGAAAATTACGGAGCCGCGCCCATGACACCTGCCTATACCTGTGTGTTGATTGCTGTCATTCTGCCCTTCATCTGGGCGGCTATTGCCAAACGGCCGTTCTTCAAGGCCCAAAACTACGACAACAATGCCCCCAGGCAGTTGCTGGAAACCCTGGAAGGGGCTTACAAACGGGCCAACTGGGCGCAACAGAATGCCTTTGAGGCATTGCCCGGTTTTATCGGCGGCGTCGTCATTGCCCAGCTCGCGGGTGTCGCCCCGGCAATGATCAATACCCTGGCGGTGATCTTTATCGTCGCCCGGATTGCCCACGGCATCCTTTACATCAAGGACATGGCTACGGCCCGGAGCCTCGCCTGGACCGTTGGTATTATCTGCGTCATCGGTCTCTATGTTGCGGCGATACTCTGAACTGAAAGCTGAAATCGCTTTGGCGCCATAGCGCCGCCGTCTGCAGTACGTGAAGACAAAGCAACAGTGTCAGGTTCCAGGCGACGGCGTTGTCCGTCCGGGCATAGACTGAGGGGCTGATATAGCCCAGCAGCACACTGCCCAGGCCCAGGCAGAAGATGGCATACAGGGTAGCGGTCAACACCCGTCGTGCCCTGGCTGTTTTTTCCGGTAGTCCATCGCATGCACCCAGCCGCCAGGTGACGAGCAACTGGGCCAGTATGCTGAAGCCGAAGAAGGCCGACATCCCCGCCCGGCGCATGGTCTGAAACTGCTCGCCAATCCAGCCGAGCATCACTGTATAGAAGATCAGCCCGATACCCGCCATCAGGCCAATCACCGCAATGGCGCGGTGCCAGACGCGGTGCTGGTCGCCCGCCCGGCGCAGCCAGGGGCCTGCCAGCAGCCAGTATTGCATCAGCAATACCGCGGCGGGAATCATCAGTGCTTTGAAGACAAAGTAGGCCGGTGGATGACGGCCGGTGGCGCTAATCGACGTACAGCTGTGAAGGTACGGCAAACACCAATCCACAAAACCCGCCTGGGCCGAAAGCAGGTAGGTGATCTGTACGGTCAATAGTGGCAACAAGCCCGCCAGCAGAGCGATGGGATATAGGCGCATGGTGTTTGTTCTGTCCGGGTGTTGGCTACGTGCCGTCACGGCAAGCATAGCAAGTCGGCCCGTCCCCGTGGCAATCAGGCTATCGGAATACCGCCTGCCCCCAAGCTGTTTTGAGGGGCCGTCTCCAGGTTTTGGTGTTTGCCGCGCTCGGCCGTGGGTTTATGTTGCGGATTAACAGGGGGAGACAGCCGAAAAAGCCGGACACCAGGGCTGCGGGCCGGATGACTGCGGCTACCACGGTGTTCGTTTACCTGACCCGTATTGCCGCTGGGCTACCGTTTCTGACACGGGGGGTGATCGGGAGGGCATTACTGCGGGAGTTTCTGACTCAGTCTGCCGCGACCAGCAGTGTGCTCAGTTGATCGAACAGGCGGTGTACCTGGTGGGCCGGTGCGGGTCCGTTATAGATAAACGCAAAGGCAATGGGGTCTCCGTGGCGTTGGCCGGCATAACCGGCCAGGCTGACGACACCGTCGATATAGCCCGTTTTGGCCCGCACCCAGCCCCGTGCCGGTGACGCGGTCATGCGCTTTTCCAGCGTGCCATCGACACCGGCGATGGGCAGGGACGACAGGTATTCATGGTTGAGGCGAAAATCGTGGGCCATATCCTCCAGCACTTTCACCAGTGCATGTGCCGAAAGGCGGTTTTGCTGGGTCAGGCCCGAGGGGTTGGTCAGCCGGAACTCCGACGCATTGACGCCCAATGCACGCAGATAGTCATGGATAATGGCCATGCCATCGGCCATGGTGCCGGGGACATCGGTTCGGGCGGCGAGTTGTTTGGTCAGCATTTCGGCGATGAAATTGCTCGATACTTTGTTCATGTCCTTGACCAGCTGTTCGACGGGGCGTCCGTCCACGCTGGCCAGTAACCATGTCTCCGGCGGCACGTTTCCAGGGCGAATTGCGCCGTTAAACCGGATACCCCGATAGCGCAGGTAAAGCGCCAGATTGTGGCCGACCCACAGGGCCGGCTTGGTGATATTCCGGTAGCTCTCATAGGGCGGCGCATCGACGCCAATGGTCCCGCTGGCGGCGATCAGGTCACCCTTTCCGGGCAGTGATTTGCGGGTGAGTTTGAGGTGGGACAGCGAATGTCCAGGGACAGTTCGCACCCGGTTATCGACCTGCACGTAGTCGCTGTGGGGCTCGACGCCGACCCGGGCGGGAGCCCCGGCCTCGCCCCCTGGCTTGATGGTGACCGCGACCGCGTTCCAATTGAACGAGGTCGCGCTCACCGGCGCATCATAGGCCATTTCCGATCGCTCGGTGTCCCGGCTGGGATCGATCAATACGGTGTCGAAATAGCCATCGTCCACCAGGATATCGCCCGCAATACCTGTGACACCCATACCCGCCAACCGGTTAACCAGCAGCCACAACGTTTCGCTGACGAAGGACGGATCGCCACCGCCCCTGAGGACCAGGTCGCCGGTCAGAACGCCGTTGACGACGGTGGCACTGCTTTCCAGGCGGGTTTCAAAGCGCGTGTTAAGGGGAATCTGTTTGAGCACGGCCGCCGCTGTCACCAGCTTGGTCACCGACGCCGGCATCAGGCTTTGATGAGCATTGAGTGAAATGAGCGGTGGGTGGCCATCGCCGGACGGTGCCGCGAACAGGGACAGGCTGCTCCGGGGCAGGCCAGAGGCGGCGATCGCGGCGTCCAGGCGGGCGGTGTCGACCGCCGCCAGGGCGGATGCGCTCACCAAGAGGAAACAGCACAGCGCCGCCAGCTGCCTCATTACCCCTGACATCGGCGACGTGCCTAGAGGCTTTTCATGACCTGTTCCGCCGCCGCCAGGGTGACGGCGATGTCGTCGTCACTGTGGGCGGCGCTCACGAAACCGGCTTCATAGGCGGCGGGAGCCAGGTAGACGCCCTGTTCCAGCATGCCGTGGAAAAAACGGCCAAACCGTTCGGCGTCGCAGGCCATGACCTTATGGTAGTTATCAACACTGTCCGCCTCGGTGAAAAAGAGACCGAACATGGAACCGACGTGGTTGGTGGTGAAGGGGATGCCGACCCTATTTGCGCACTCTTCCAGTCCGGCCACCAGCTGGCGGGTGTGTGCGAAAATCCCCTCATGGAAGCCCGGTTGCGATACCTGCTCCAGGGTGGCGAGCCCGGCCGCCATGGCGACGGGGTTGCCGGACAACGTGCCCGCCTGGTACACAGGACCCAGGGGCGCCAGCTGTTCCATGACGTCGCGCCGGCCGCCAAATGCCCCCACGGGCATGCCTCCGCCGATGACCTTGCCGAGGGTGATCAGGTCGGCACGCAGTTTGTAGCGGCCGACCGCGCAATTCGGCGCCACGCGGAAACCGGTCATGACCTCATCGATAATCAGCAATGCGCCTGTCTCGTCGCAGCAGGCACGCAGGGTTTCGAGAAAGCCGGGCGCGGGGGGGATACAGCTCATATTGCCGGCCACCGGCTCGACGATGACGCAGGCGACCTGATCTCCTAGTTCGGAGAATGCCTGACGAACGCCTTCATTGTCGTTGTAGGTGAGTGTGACGGTGTGGTCGGCAAGGCAGGCAGGGACGCCGGGGGAGCTCGGCACGCCGAGTGTCAACGCCCCCGAACCGGCCTTGACCAGCAGGGAGTCGGAGTGTCCGTGGTAGCAGCCTTCGAATTTGATGATCTTGTCGCGACCGGTGAAGCCCCGTGCCAACCGGATTGCGCTCATGGTGGCCTCGGTGCCGGAGTTCACCATGCGCACCATATCCAGCCCCGGCACCAGTTCGCAGAGTTTGTCCGCCAACAGGGTTTCCAGCGCCGTGGGTGCGCCGAAGGTCAGGCCCTTGTCGAGCTGCGTTCGAATCGCATCCAGCACCGCCGGGTGGCCGTGGCCGAGAATCATTGGCCCCCAGGATTGCACATAGTCCACATAGCGCTTGCCGTCGGCGTCGAACAGGTACGGCCCTCTGGCGCTATCGAAAAAGACCGGTGTTCCGCCAACGGCGCGAAAGGCGCGCACCGGAGAATTGACGCCGCCGGGGATATGGCGTTGCGCGGCATGGAACAGTTCCTGGGACAGTGACATGAAAACTCCTGGGCGGTGACAGCATTTAATCCGGCAGCCATTATCCAGTGATTGCGACGGTGATAACAGACCTGGATTCAGCTTCGATCAAACCGGTGGGCGCCCAGGGCGGCAAAATAGCGGGAGGCGGCGCGGTTCACCCGTGGCGCCAGCAATAGTGTGGAGATCATGGTCGGTACAGCCATCACCGCGTACATTCCGATCACCAGGCCGTTGACGAGGTCCAGCGAAACCAGGGTGCCGGCGATAATGAGAACGATGTACACCGGTGTGTACCAGTGCGCCCGGTGGGCACCGAAGAGGAAGCCGGCGCATTTGGACCCGTAATACCAGAAGGAAACCATGGTGCTGAACCCGAGCAAGACGACCATGAGCGTTAAAAGGTAGAGACCGCTGGCGGGGAACACTGTCGCGATCGCAGCCGCCGTCAGCGATATGCCCTCAATGCCCTCCGCCTGTTCCCAGACCCCGGTGAGCAAAATGATAAAGGCGGTGCAGGAACACACGATCAGGGTATCGATCACGGGGCCGACCATGGCCACCACGCCTTCCCGGACAGGTTCGCGGGTGCGGGCGGCACCGTGGGCCATGGATTCAGTACCGATACCCGCTTCGTTGGAAAATGCGCCTCGACGGACTCCGATCATGATAGTACTGCCGACGATGCCGCCGGCCACGGATTCGCCAGTAAAGGCATCGGTGATAATCAGGGAAAACACCGCCGGAATCTGTTCAGCAAAGTGGAACAGGATTACGCCGGTCATTGCCAGGTAAAGGGTTACCATGAACGGGACAAGTCTCACGGTGAGACGACCTATGCGTTCGATTTTTCCGGCCACCACCAGCAGCACAAGAACCGCGATGAGACTGCTTGCAGCGAGGTCGAAGATAAAGCTGTCGCCGGCGGCGGCCAGGCCGACCGGCTCTGCCATGCCCTCCCGCAACAGTGCCACCAGCTGGTTGGCCTGGAATACGGGGAGGGTTCCAAGCATGCCCGCGACGGCGAACAGCAGTGCCAGGGGTTGCCAGTGCCGACCCAGCCCTTCGCGGATCACATACATCGGACCACCCCTAAGGACACCCTCGGAGTCCAATCCGCGGTACATTACGGCCAGGGTCGCGGTATAGAACTTGGTGGTGACGCCAATCAGGGCCGTGATCCACATCCAGAACACTGCGCCGGGCCCGCCGGTGCTGATGGCGATGGCGACGCCGGCGATGTTGCCGAGGCCCAGGGTGCCTGACAGGGCGGTTGACAATGCCTGGGCGTGGGAGATATGGCCCGGATCCGCCGGGTCGCTGAATTTGCCGCGGAGCAGGGCGATGGCGTGCCCGAAACGGCGGAAGGCCTGGCCGCGGGAATAGACGGTGAGGAACAGTCCGCCGCCAACCAGAAGCAGCACCGTGGGCGTTCCCCACATGAAATCGGCAAACAGGTTCAAGCTGTTTTCAATCCGGTCCGTGAGCGTCAAAACCGACTCCCGTTATAGCGCTTGCGATGTATTTGGGTTGAGCTGAAATCACAGGGTACAGCCTGTTCCGGTGTTTCGCCTGGAACCGGATTCGGAAATGAGATGATCTTGCCGTGTCAGAACGGCTTGACCACCACCAGAATCACGATGCCGACCAGCATGATGACCGGTACCTCGTTAAACCACCGGAAGTAGACGTGGCTGCGGTTGTTGGCGTCGTCTCGGAATTTTTTCATGTGATACAGGCACATATGGTGGTAGATCACCAGTGCCAGTACGAGGAGCATTTTGGTGTGAAACCAGCCGGCGCGACTGAAATAGTCCCAGGCGGTCCAGGCCATGACACCCCCCAGAACCAGCGTGGCGACCATTGAGGGGGTAGCGATGCCGCGGTACAGCTTGCGCTCCATAACCTTGAAACGCTCGTTACTGATTTCGTCTTCCGCCATGGCGTGATAGACGAACAGGCGCGGCAGGTAAAACAGGGCGGCAAACCAGCAGATAACAGCGATGACGTGAAATGCCTGGACCCAGACATACATGGCGGCGACCTCGGGCAGTGAATCAGGCTGCATCGTAAACCAAAGCCGGTGCAATTCGAAGGTCGACGCCGCTTCCTCATTACCGGGTGCCGTGCAAAGTGTCGGTGTTCAGGTATCATGGCGGTTTCTTTTCCTGACGGGAGTCTGTTGTGATCAAGGTGGGTATTGTCGGCGGTACGGGCTATACCGGGGTGGAGTTGTTGCGGCTGTTACTGGCACACCCGGAGGCATCGATCGAAGTGATAACGTCTCGGGGTGAGGCGGGAACCGCGGTGGCGGATTTGTTTCCGAGCCTGCGCGGTCATCTCGATCTCGCCTTTACGGTCCCGGACGAGGCCGCCTTGGCGGCCTGTGATGTGGTGTTTTTCGCCACACCCCACGGTGTAGCCCAGGCTCAGGTACCAACACTACTCGAGCGGGGGGTGAAAGTAATCGATTTGTCGGCGGATTTCCGTATCCGCGACATCGCCACCTGGGAAAAGTGGTACGGCCAGCCCCACGGTTGTCCGGAACTGGTTCCGGAAGCGGTTTACGGTTTACCGGAGTTCTGCCGCGACGCGATTCGGCAGGCGCGGTTGATTGCCTGTCCCGGCTGCTATCCGACCAGTGTACTGCTCGGTTTCATGCCCTTGCTGGAGGCCGGGGTAGTGGACAAAGGCGACCTGATTGCCAATTCGGCGTCCGGCGTCAGCGGTGCCGGCCGACAGGCCAAGGTGGATAATTTGCTGGCCGAACTCAGTGAGAGCTTCAAAGCCTACGGCGTCGCTGGGCACAGGCATTTGCCAGAGATCAGCCAGGGTCTGGCGGAGATGGCTGGCAGCCCGGTGGGCCTGACGTTTATTCCGCACCTACTCCCGATTACCCGGGGTATTCATAGTACCCTCTATGCCACGCTGATCGATCCCAATGTGGATCTTCAGGCGTTGTTCGAAAATCGCTACAGGGATGAGCCTTTTGTCGATGTGATGCCCGCCGGTTCTCAGCCGCAGACCCGCACGGTGCGGGGTTCCAACACCTGCCGGATCAGCGTTTTCCGCCCCCAGGGAGGCAACAAGGCGGTGGTGCTGGTGGCGGAAGACAATCTGGTCAAAGGCGCGTCCGGTCAGGCCATCCAGAACATGAATATCATGTTTGGCCTGCCCGAGACCGATGGGCTGCAAAACCCTGCGTTGCTGCCCTGATTTATGCCCCTGCGCGACCGGCTGGCGTCAGTGGCGGGTGCTTTGCGGGGGCGAGGGGTCTGGCTTGTTTCGACGTTGCTCGTTCTGGTCGTTGCGATTCACTTTGCCTATCAGGCGGGCAGTCGTCACTGGTCACAGTCAATGCTTCGCTTCCGCGCCGAACATTTGGAGCTGGTAAAGGCGCGGGACGAACTGGCGGATCTGCGACAGACGCTGGTCAACCGGGAAATTGCCGCCAGGATTGACGCTGGAACCATCGAGCAATTGCGCCAACAGGTTCTCGAGCTGCGAACCCAGATCAGTCGCCAGGAGGGCGAGCTGGCGTTTTATCGCAACCTGATGGCGGAAGACGACGAAGTGGCGGGCCTCGAAGTGGACAGCCTGACCCTTCGCCCCGGGTCGGAACCGACCAGTTACCAATATCGGATCCTGGTGCGACGCAAATCCACCGGAGTGGAACCGGTGGATGTCTGGGTGTCGCTGAACATCGAGGGTAACCGCGACGGTCAGGTTGTCTCTCTTCCTTTCAATGAGGCGGATCTTTCGCGGCAACGGGATTCGTTGACCATTCGTTTCAAGTATTTCAAGGTATTGCGTGGCACCTTCCTGTTGCCGGAGGGGTTTGAACCGAAACGTGTCGTGCTCAGCATCATTGAAAAGAACGACCCGAGCTCGCTGCGTATCGCCGACTTCCCGTGGCGAGTGGAGGAGATGTGATGATGACATTTGCCGGGTGCCCAATGCACGGCCGCTCGTGCTAGAATACCCGACCATACCGCTTGGTTATTGTCTTAACAGCCATTTCAGGAGGCGAGTTTCGTGGTTGAAGTCTATACCCCCACACCGGTTCAGGTCACTGATGCGGCCGTGGCAAAGGTGCGCAGTCTGGTCGAAGAGGAGGGGAACCCGGACCTCAAGTTGCGCGTCTTCGTGACCGGTGGTGGTTGCTCCGGTTTCCAGTATGGCTTCACCTTCGATGAAGCGGTGGCGGAGGATGACACCCTGGTAGAGCGAGATGGCATTACCGTCGTGGTCGATGCCCTGAGCATCCAGTACCTGCAGGGCTCCGAAGTCGATTATACCGAGGGTCTTGAAGGATCCCGGTTCATCATCGCCAACCCGAACGCCAAGACGACCTGCGGTTGTGGCGCCTCCTTTTCGATCTAGGCGGTTCCTCTCAGTCCTGAATTTGGCGACACCATCCAGTTCAGCCGCCATCATCGAGGCCCAGGGCCCTCAGGGCGGCGGCTTTTTCATCATTACTCAAGGTCGGAATATCACAGTCCATGTGTTCGGCAAGCCAGTCGGTGATGGTTTTGAGCACCTGGGTTCGGGCATACCATTTGTGGTTTCCGGCGATGAGATGCCATGGCGCAGACTTGGTGTCGGTGCGATCCAGCATGTCCTGATAGGCGTTCAGATAATCGCCTGCGCTGGCGCGGTTGCGCAGATCCTCCTCGGTCAGCTTCCAGTTTTTGCGGGGATTGTTGAGGCGCTCCAGGTAGCGCTTTAACTGTTCCTCCTGGCTGATGTGCATGAACAGCTTGATGACGATGACGCCGTCATCGACGAGCTGTCGCTCGAATTCGTTGATTTCCGTGTAGGCGCGTCGCCAGGCGGCCCTGTCGGCAAAGCCTTCGATGCGCTCAACCAGAACCCTTCCGTACCAGCTGCGATCGAATACGACGATCTGCCCGGTGGAGGGCATCCGCCTCCAAAAACGCTGAAGATAGTGTTGTCGGCTTTCTTCGTCACTGGGCTTGCCGGTTGCAAACACCGTGTAGGAGCGCGGGTCGAGTTTCTCTCCCAGCCGCCGAATCGCGCCGCCCTTGCCGCTGGCATCCCAGCCTTCGAAAAGGATGACGATGCGGCGCCCCCGGTGATAGGCGGCAATCTGCTGTAAGGCCAGTCTGGACTGCAGCGTGGACAAGGTTGACTGATACTCGTCCTTGTCGGCCAGCTTCCGGTCGAGATCGATGGCGTCGAGTCGCTTTGCCTTGCTCATGGCCAGTAAATCCCGCCGAGGATCGCGTTCCGGCGGGCGCCGGTGACACTCGACAGGGACCCCGGAAGATGTTGGAGCGTTTGATGGGCCAGCCAGGCAAATGCCGCGCCTTCGACCAGCGTCGGTTCGAGATACAGAGCCGCCGTCGAGGCCAGGTTAACCGAGGGCAGTTGTTGTCGCAGCTCTGCCATTAGCTGATGATTGTGAGCGCCGCCGCCGCAGACAAACACGTCGTCGATCGGGGCCCTGGGGAGGTCATTGAGGCCCCCGGCGATGGCCAGGGCGGTGAACCGCGTCAGTGTCGCCTGGATGTCCTCCGGCAGTAACGGGGCGTCCAGGGCGTCGACAACGGATTGCAGCCAGGGGAGGTTGAACTCCTCCCGTCCGGTGCTTTTTGGCGGACGGCGGGCGAGAAAGGGGTGGTCCAGCAGCATATCGAGCAGTGCCCGGTTTGCGCTTCCGCTCGCGGCCCACTGACCGTTGGCGTCGAACGCGAGTCCCCGGCAGTGTTGAATCCATTGATCGAGCAAACAGTTGCCGGGTCCGGTATCGAAGCCGGTGACGGTGCCGTCACCGGGGATCCAGGTGATATTGGCCATGCCCCCAATATTCACGATGACCCGGTTGCGCCGGGGATCGTGAAACACGGCACGGTGAAAGGCTGGCACCAGGGGGGCACCCTGGCCGCCGAGCGCCATGTCCTTGCGACGAAAATCGGCGACGGTCACGATGCCGCTTTCCACGGCGATGATGTTGGGGTCGCCAAGTTGCAGGGTGAAAGGCTGGTTATCGTTAGGGCGATGGCGCACGGTCTGGCCGTGACTGCCGATCGCATCGATGTGTTCGGGAGGGATATCGGCTGATGCCATCGCCTCTTTGGCGGTGATCGCAAACAGTTGACCGAGCCGTCTGTCCACGCTGCCCATCAGGTCGATGTGATCTTCGCCGGGCAGGCACAGGGTGAGGACGTCCTTGCGCAGTGAATCCGGTACGGGCTTGCTGTAACTGGCCAGGATGCGCGGTCGGCGGTCGCCGAAGGCGACAATAACAGCATCCACAGCATCAATGCTGGTACCCGACATCAGTCCAATGCAGGTCGCCTCTTTCGCCATGGGCGAAGCCCCCTGTTATTGACTCAGGTATGCCAACTGCTGGGTGCGGAAACTGGCCAGTTGGGTGAACAGTGGCGCTGTGGTGTCTATGAATCGGGCCATCTCCTGACGGGAAATGGGGTCCGCCTTGGGCAGCGCGACAGTTCTCGGATTGGTATGGGCGCCATTTACCAGGAACTCGTAGTGCAGGTGTGGACCCGTTGCGTAGCCAGTGGAACCGACAGTACCAATCAGATCGCCCTGTTTGACCGTCTCGCCCCGTTTTACCGAGCGTTTGTGCAGGTGGAGATACTTGGTGGTATAGCGACCGTTGTGTCTGATCACCACATAGTTGCCGTTGGAATTCTTGTAGCCTGACTCGATGACCTTGCCGTTACCGGCGGCGTAGACAGGTGTGCCGGTGGACGCTGCGTAATCGACACCCCGGTGTGGGCGTGGCGTCTTGAAGATGGGATGAAGCCGGTTAGGGTTGAAATTCGAGCTGACGCGGGTGAAGTCCAGCGGGGCGCGCAAAAACGCCTTGCGCATGGGGTGGCCCTGGGGTGTGTAGTAGCCCGCATTGCCGTTGCTGTCGACGTAGCGGACCGCCTGATACAGGCGACCCTGATTGATAAATTCGGCGGCCAGCAGATTGCCGTCCCGAACTTTCTCGCCATCCAGGCTTTCTTCTTCGTAAACCAGGGTGAATGTGTCCCCCCTGCGGATATCGAGGGCAAAGTCGATATCCCAGGCGAACACCCTGGCCAGCTCCATGATCAGCCCGTGACTGAGACCGGCATTTTTGCCGTCCACAAACAGTGAGTGCTGGATGGTGACGTGGCTGAACGCACTGCTTTTCTCTGTCTTGCGGGCGATTTTTGCGCCGTCGTAGCCATCGGTGGTGCGCAGGAAGCGGTAGGACTCCAGTGTTGACCGCTCGTAGATAACCTCGGCTACCCGCTGTTCGTCATCGAGACCCACCGCCAGGGTTTCACCGGGCCTGATGCGCTTGAATTCATCCGCCAGATTGCCGGCGTTGGCCAGTACATAGACCTCGGACTGGGATAGCCCCAGGCGGCTGAAAAGGCTTGACAGGTTGTCCCCGGACTTGATTTTCTGTACCCGCCAGGTCAGCTGATCCAGGTCCTCAGGCTGTTCTGCGGAAACGGCGTCGTTCTTTTCCTTGAGGTCTTCGTAGAGACTTGTGGTGCTGGGGATCTGAATTTCCAGAAGGTTGGCGTCGCGGTAGGCGGACACGTCCTCAGAGGGCGCGATAACCAGCAGCAGCGTCAGTCCAAGGGCGAGGGCAGCGGCAGCGTACAGGTGGGTTTTGGGCAGGGCATTGGCAAACAGGGTTTCCCAAAATTCCGGATGACGTTGCCTTGCTGACATAGGGGATCCTGAGGTTTTGTTAGGGTAGCCAGGGCCGCGACAGCCCAAGACAAGGCTCCCCTTTATAACAAAATCTTTGCCCCATAGAAAGCTTAATTATTGGGCCGCCAATCGACCGAGGCATTGGCGTGGTTGAACCGAGGGATGCCGTTGACACCTCTGGTTTTGAGTATCCCCTAGCCGCGTCTCCAGGCCCGGCGAATCGGGCGCTTGTTTTTGTTGGGGGATGTTGTAAGGTTTGCGCTTTTTTTCACCAGCCCAAGACAGGTGACTTTAGAATGACTGGCGCCACACTGATAGCGGACCTGCAGGCACGGGGACTGATCAACCAGATGTCTGGAGACGAGCAGTTGACGGCTCATCTCGATGCCCGGCGAACCCTTTACTGTGGTTTTGACCCCACTGCCGACAGTCTGCATATCGGCAGTCTGGTGCCTTTGCTTGCACTGAGGCGCTTTCAGTTAGAGGGCCACACGCCCATTGCGCTGGTGGGCGGTGCTACGGGCCTTATCGGTGACCCCAGTTTCAAGGCGCAGGAGCGCAAGCTGAACACGCCGGACGTGGTGGCCGGCTGGGCGGACAAGATTCGGGCTCAAGTCAGCCGTTTCGTCGATTTTGACTCTGGCAGCTGCGCTGCGCTGGCGGTTAACAACCTGGATTGGACCCGCGATCTGTCCATGCTCGACTTCCTTCGGGATGTCGGCAAACACTTTTCCGTCAATGCGATGATTCAAAAGGAATCGGTCAAGCAGCGTATCGAGCGGGAAGGTGAGGGTATCTCTTTTACCGAGTTCACCTACGCGCTGCTGCAGTCCTACGATTTTGCCGAGCTCAACCGACGCTTTGACTGCACGGTGCAAATTGGCGGCAGCGACCAGTGGGGCAACATCACCAGCGGGATCGACCTGACCCGCCGGCTCAATCGCCAGCAGGTGTTTGGCTTGACCCTGCCCCTTGTCACCAAGGCCGACGGGACCAAATTTGGCAAGACCGAGACCGGCACCATATGGCTCGACCCAGGCCGCACGTCGCCCTATGCCTTTTACCAGTTCTGGGTCAATACCGCCGACGCCGATGTCTACCGGTTCCTGCGCTATTTCACCTTCCTGTCCGTCGACGATATCGTTGAGATCGAGCGCAGCGATGGGGAAATTCAGGGCCGCAAGTCGGCGCAGGGCATTCTCGCCCGCGAAGTTACCCGTTTAGTCCACGGCGAGGATGGTCTGGAAGCGGCGGAGCGGATCACCGCGGCGCTGTTCAGTGGCGATTCGAACAGTCTGTCCGAGGCGGATTTCGAATCCCTTCGGCAGGATGGACTATCATCATCGGCGCTGGATGCCGAGCAGCTCGAAAAACCGCTCACGACACTGCTGGTCGACCACGGGCTGGCCGCCTCCGGCAAGCAGGTCAAGGATGCCCTCGGTCGGGGTGCCGTGGTGGTCAACGACCAGGGCTACGGTCTCGACGACAATAATCAGGCAAGCGTGTGTTTCGCCCGGGAGCGAGCGCGCTACGGCCGTTATTTCATCACCCGATTGGGCAAGAAAAAATACCATCTCTTTTACCTGGCTTGATGGCGCCCGGTTCAACGCTAGCGCTGCCGGTTCTGCCGGTACTGGCTCGGGGACAGCCCGATGGTCTTCTTGAACAGGCGGGAAAAGTAATAAACGTCTTCGTAGCCCAGATTGCTGGCAATCTGTTTGATTGGCTGTTGGGTGCTGTCGAGCAGGTAGCAGGCCCGCTGCATTTTCATGTTGATGAAGTATTGGATCGGTGACGAGCCGGTCAATTCCTTGAATTTCTTGGCGAAATGGTACTTGGAAACATTGGCTTCGGCGGCCAGCGTCGTCAGGTCCAATTGGCCGTGGATATGTTCCTGCATCAGGGCCCGCAACTGTTCCAGGTTCAGGGTCTTGCCCGAGCGCGGTTGTTGTTGGCGGCTGAGCAGGGCGATGTAGCTGAGCAGTGCCTGCAGCTGGTGGCAACCCTGTATGTATTCGCTCAGTTGATTGCCGGTGTGGCGCAGATCGGCAATACCGTCGAGAACCCGGATAACCCGCGACTGAACGCCGATATTCAGCCTGGGGCCAGACAGTTGGGTATGGTCGTAGAATCGATCGGCAAGCTGGCCGTCGAAGTGCAGCCAGTAGATCGTCCAGGGGTCGCGGCTGTGGGCGCTATAGGCGTGCGCCTGGCCGCGCGGGAGAAGAATCAGGTCGCCACTGCCGATACGGTAGCGCCGGTTGCCGGCCGTCAGTGTTCCCTTGCCGCTCAGGCAGTAAATGAGCAGGTAATTCTTCAGTGTCTGCCGTTGCATGCGATGGCCGTGGGCATCCGGGTAGTAGCCCATGGCCACAGGGTACAGACTCCGGCTCAAGGGGTGGCCGGACATTGCCTCGATAATGCGTTGTGGCACCAGAAAGCGGATACCGTTCACCGGCAGCGGCCAGCTGGAGGTAATTTGCATGGGTGTAGGCCGCCTATGGCCTGTGCTCAGGCGCTGTTTTGAATTTGATGACGACAATATAGTCCATCAATTTAGCAAGATAATCAATCCACCTCTGTGGTGGTCTATGATGATATTGTGCGTTTGTATCACCCGTGAACCGCGTCACGAATTGCTGACCAGGAGATAAAAATGTCCCTCGATATCCAGACATCGGTCTATGAAGCCTCCGAGTTCGTTCAATCTCTGGTTGAGCGTTCTCGCAAAGCTCAGGCCCAGATTGAAAATTACACCCAGGAGCAGGTGGATGAGCTGATCACCACCATGGTGTGGGCCGTGGCACGGCCGGAAGTGGCTGAAAAAATCGCCCAGTTCACGGTCGATGAAACCCAGCTGGGTAATTATGACGGCAAGTACCTGAAAATCTTCCGCAAGACCCGGGCGGCGCTGTACGACATCATCGACGACAAGTCTGTCGGTGTGCTGGAGGAGGATAAGGAGCGCAATATCGTCAAAATTGCCAAGCCGGTGGGCGTTATCGGTGCCCTGGTACCTTGCACCAACCCGGAGGCAACCCCTGTCATCAAGGCTATTTCCGCCGTCAAGGGCCGCAACTCCATTATTCTGGCCCCGCACCCGCGCTCCAAACAGACCAACAAAATGATTGTCGATCTCATGCGCGAAGCCATCAAGGCCTGTGGCGCGCCGGAGGATCTGGTCATCGGCATTGACAACCCGCAGCTGGAAACTACCAATGAACTGATGAAGCAGTGTGACCGCATTCTTGCCACCGGTGGCTCGGCAATGGTCAATGCGGCCTATTCCAGTGGCACTCCGGCACTGGGTGTTGGCGTCGGCAACGCAGTTATTACCGTTGACGATACCGCGAACCTGGATGAGGCGGCTGAAAAAATCCGTATCTCCAAGACGCTGGATCTCGCCGCCTCCTGCTCGTCTGACAATTCTGTGCTGGTTTTCGAGTCTGTGTACGAGGACTTTCTCGCCAAGCTGCAGGCAGAGGGCGGGTACCTGTGCGACAAGGAAGAGAAGCAGAAGCTGCAGAGTGTTATCTGGGAAGACGGCCATATCTCTTCCCGTATCGTCGCGCAGCCGGCGTCCACCCTGGCGGGCATGGCCGGCATCGACCTGCCGGAAGGCAAGACCTTTTTCATCGTGCCCGAGACCGGTGCCGGTCGGGAATTCCCTTTTTCGGGGGAGAAAATGTCCGTTGTCATGGCGTTCTACAAGGTCAGGAACCTGGAGGAAGCCATTGAGCTGACCAACAAAATCCAGGCCTACCAGGGTCAGGGACACTCCTGTGGTATCTATTCCTACAGCGACGACAACATCATGACCTTTGCCATGGCGACCAAGACCTCCCGGGTTATGGTCAATCAGCCCCAGGCGCCGTCCAATAGCGGCAACCTGTGGAACGGCATGCGGCAGACCTTCTCCCTGGGTTGTGGCTCCTGGGGAGGCAACAGTACCAACAACAACATCACCTGGCAGGATTTGATCAACGTTACCTGGGTGTCGAAGCCGCTGCCCAAGACCAAGGAACTGCCGCCGGATGAGGTGCTGTTCGCCAAGGCGATGGACAAACTCAAATAAGCTAGCCCTTCTCGACGGGCCAATGCGCAAGTGTTGGCCCGTTTGCCTTTCCACCACTACTGAAAAAGATAGCGATGGACTTTAACCTTACCGAAGATCAAAAGGCCTTTGCCGAGAGCGCCCGCGCTTTCGCCGAGGGCGTATTCAAACCCGGCGCTGCCCAATGGGATGCCGAACATATTTTTCCCAAGGAGGCCCTCAAGGCGGCCGGCGAGTTGGGCTTTATGGGTATTTATACCCCCGAAGAAGCCGGTGGCCTGGGGCTTGGCCGGCTCGATACCAGTGTCATCGTCGAGGAGCTGGCCAAGGGCTGCACCTCTACCGCGGCATTCCTGACCATTCACAACATGGCCACCAGCATGATCGGCACCTACGGCAAGCCCGAGCTGATCGAGGAGTGGTGCCCGACCCTGGTGATGGGTGAAAAGCTCGCCTCATACTGTTTGACCGAACCCAGCGCCGGTTCCGATGCCGGTAACCTGCGCAGCACCGCCAAAAAAGATGGTGACAAGTACATCGTCAACGGCAGCAAGATGTTTATTTCCGGCGCCGGAGACACGGATGTGCTGGTGGTGATGTTGCGCACCGGTGGGCCGGGTCCCAAGGGTATTTCCGCCTTTGCCATAGCCGCCGACACGCCGGGGATTGTCTACGGCAAGAAGGAAGAAAAAATGGGCTGGAACAGTCAGCCCACCCGGACTGTGACATTCGAGGATGTTGTCGTGCCGGCCGGCAACCTGCTTGGCGAAGAGGGGCAGGGGTTCAAGATCGCCATGGTGGGTCTGGACGGCGGTCGTATCAATATCGGTACCTGCTCGGTGGGAACCGCGCAGGCCGCCCTGGAAACCGCCGTCGCCTACGTCAAGGAGCGCCAGCAGTTCGGCCAGTCCATTGCCGAGTTCCAGAATACCCAGTTCAAGCTGGCGGACATGGCCACGGAACTGGTGGCGGCCCGGCAGATGATTCGCCTGGCGGCATTCAAGCTGGACGCCAGGGATCCCGATGCCACCACCTACTGCGCGATGGCCAAGCGTTTTGCCACCGATGTGGGGTTCCGAATCTGCAATGAAGCCCTGCAACTGCACGGCGGCTATGGTTACATCATGGAGTACCCCCTCGAGCGCCATGTGCGCGATACCCGGGTGCACCAGATTCTCGAAGGTACTAACGAAATTATGCGGGTCATTATCGGACGCCGCTTGCTGATGGAAGGCGCACTGGAGGTCATCAAATGAGTATCAGCCCAACGGAAAAACTGCTTGTTGAAATCATTGATCACGTGGCACTGATCACCATCAACAATCCCCCGGCCAACACCTGGGACACCGAGAGCCTCCCGGGCCTCAAGGCCATTGTTGAAACGCTTAACCAGGACAAGAATATCTACGCCCTGGTGATCACCGGCTCCGGAGACAAGTTCTTCTCCGCCGGTGCCGATCTCAACATCTTTGCCGACGGCAGCAAGGACAACGCGGTCATGATGTCCGACTATTTTGGCGAGGCGTTTGAGACCCTGGCGGATTTTCGCGGTGTCTCCATCGCCGCCATCAACGGCTTCGCCATGGGCGGCGGCCTGGAAGTGGCCCTGGCCTGCGACATCCGAATCGCCGAGGAGCAGTCGCAAATGGCGCTCCCGGAAACCAAGGTGGGTCTGCTGGCCTGCGCCGGTGGCACCCAGCGTCTGTCCTGGCTGGTGGGTGAGGGCTGGGCCAAGCGCATCATCCTCTGTGGCGAGCGTATCAAGGCCGATACCGCCGAGCGCATCGGTCTGGTGGAAGAGGTTGTCGCCAAGGGCGAAGCCCGGGAGAAAGCCCTGGCCCTGGCCGCGCAGGTGGGCAACCAGAGCCCCATCGCCGTCGCCTACAGCAAGGAGCTCATCCATCAGGCTCGCAATGTGGCGATGGAAAAAGCCCTGCCGTACGAGCGCAAGCGTTTCGTCGATCTCTTTGACACCGAGGACCAGCTCGAGGGTGTGAACGCCTTTCTCGAGAAGCGGGCACCGCAATGGAAAAGCAAATAGGAGTCAGGTAACGATAATGGAAGCACCGGTACTGTTTGACGAACTGGCCACCGACACCGGCCAGCGCCTGGGACAAATTACCCTCAACGTTCCCAAGACCCTCAACTCCCTCACCCTGGAGATGGTTGAGCTGACGCTCGATCAGCTTGCCCGGTGGCGCGACGATGAGGGGTTGGTTGCCATCCTGATTCGCGGCAGCGGCGAAAAAGCCTTCTGCGCGGGCGGCGATGTCCAGGCGCTGTACAAATCCGCCACCGACAACCCCGGCGGCCCCTGCCCGGACGCGGAGCAGTTTTTTGCCCGGGAGTATCGCCTCGACTATACGCTGCACACCTACCCCAAGCCGCTGATCGGTTGGGGCCATGGCATTGTCATGGGTGGCGGTATGGGGGTTTTCTCCGGTTGCCGGCACAAGGTGGTGACAGAGAAAACCCGTATCGCGATGCCGGAGGTGACAATCGCCCTGTTTCCGGACGTGGGTGGCAGTTATTTTCTCAATAACCTGCCCGGTCACAGCGGTTATTTCCTGGCCCTCACCGGCGCCTCTATCAATGCCGCCGACTGTCTGTTCACTGGCCTTGGCGACTATTTCATCGTCAATGATCAGTACGATGCCGTGGTTTCAGCACTTAAGGCCGCTCCCTGGCAGTCTGGGGATGCGGAAAACCACCGGGTCGTCGGTTCTGTGCTAAAGGACGCCGCTGCCGGTTCCGCCGACGCCTTGCCCGAGGGAAATGTTGAAGCGAATATGGCGGAAATTGAAGCGCTGTTCGCCAATCCGGATGCCCATGCTGTCATCAATGCCATTCTTGAACTGAACAGCGACCATGACTGGATGAACAGGGCGCGTGACGGGCTGTCCCATGGCTCGCCGCTGAACTCGCTGCTTATTTACCGCCAGTTACAGCTGTGTAAGGGCAAATCCCTCGCCGACGTGTTTCGGGCGGAGCTGGTGCTGGCCACCAATATTGTCCGATTCCAGGAATTCGCCGAGGGCGTGCGCGCTCTTCTGATCGACAAGGACCGCAGTCCCGACTGGACCTACAAGACCCATGCCGACGTTCCGGATGACGTTCTTGAAAGCTTCTTTAAGGCACCCTGGTCGGAAAATCCTCTTAACGATTTACAATAAAGGGCTTAACAATGTCTTCTACTATCGCGTTTATCGGCCTCGGCAATATGGGTGGCCCCATGGCCATCAACCTTGTAAAGGCGGGCCATACCGTTACGGTGTTTGACCTGGTTCCCGAAGCCGTTAAAACGGTGACGGACGTCGGCGCATCCTCCGCCGATAGCGCCGTGGGCGCTGCGACGGGTGTGGACTTCGTGATCACCATGCTGCCCGCCGGACGCCATGTGGAATCCGTTTACCTTGGCGATAGCGGTATTCTCGCCGCCGTCGGCAGCGACACCGTGGTCATCGATTGCAGCACCATCGATGCCGCCACGGCCCGCAAGGTGGGTGCCGCCGCCAAGGAGCGGGGTATCGGCATGTTGGATGCCCCGGTTTCCGGCGGTGTTGCCGGAGCCGCGGCGGGGACTCTGTCCTTTATGTGCGGCGGTGACGACGCCACTTTTGCGAAAGCCAAACCGGTCCTCGAAGCCATGGGCAAGAATATTTTCCACGCCGGCGATAACGGCGCCGGCCAGGTGGCGAAAATCTGCAACAATATGCTGCTTTCCGTGCTGATGGTCGGTACATCGGAGGCGTTGCGTCTCGGTATCGACAATGGCCTGGACCCCCAGCGCCTGTCGGAAATCATGCTCGCCAGTTCCGGTCGCAACTGGACCCTGGAGGTCTATAACCCCTCGCCGGGCGTCATGGAAACGGCACCCGCGAGCAAGGACTACCAGCCCGGTTTCATGGTGGACCTGATGCTCAAGGACCTGGGCCTGGCGATGGAAACGGCGATTGCCAGTTCGTCTTCGACACCGATGGGCGCCCTGGCCCGAAGCCTGTACGCCAGCCATGCGAGGAAAGGCAAGGGCAAGCTCGATTTCTCCAGTATCTACCAGTACCTGGGGGACGAATAATCGGGCCGCCGGCCCTCTTTCGGAACCGGGGAGTGCCGGTTTCGAACGCCGGGTGTGCTAAAACCCGGGTTCGCCAGCTTTCCGCCGGACTGGAGAGCCGGTACCGCGTTGATACCCTGTCAGCACTATGCCCCCTACTGGGAGGGCATGGCTTCCCCATGCGTTCGAGGGTTCCCCAGGGTTAGGAGTGGCCGGTGGCGCGATCGCGACGATGGCGCGGGCAAGGGGCGTCAAGTTGTGCGTGTGCTGCTTTTCTCGCTGGAATCCGCGCTGGCTTTTTTGCCGGTAGAGGTTTTTCGTTGAGGCTTGCTGTTGGCGCCGGCGTCCGTACCTCCCCGGGTCTTGCCGACCGCGCTCTTTTCAGGGGAATTGGTTTTCGTCGACCGCCGCGCCCTTTTTGTTGTCGTTTCGCCCTTCGCTTCGTTCGCTGAAACTGGCGATGACGCCGCCTGCCGATGCTTGCCGCCGGGGGTGGCGTCCTCCCCCTTCATGACCCCGTTGCCGGCGCCGGTGAGGGGGTCGCCGGGTGCGGGAACAGCCCTGTCAGTTGGCGGCGACGATGCCGCCCTTTCGCGATCCGAAGGATTCTCCGCCGCTACCAGATCGTTGAGTGTGTCTTCGATAGCAGCCATGCGAGCATCGCTCTTCTCCAGCCGGTCGAGAGCCGTAGAAAGTTTTCGATGCAACGATGATTGATCATCCGCCAGTTTTTTAACATATCCGATGACTTGGCCCGCGGCATCGAGCAGGGAGTGATTGGCGCTGGCGTCGACTCTGGCACCCTCCCTGACCAGGGCGTCAATCATATTCTTGTGTTCTTCCTCGAGGGCGTCATAGCGGGACCTCAGGTGGCGTATCGCCAGACTGCCGGCACCGAGGCTGGCGAGCCAAAGCATTTTCAGGAAATTGTCCTCAGGGGCGTTGTCTTCCATCTTAAGTACTCCAAAAATGGGGCAGAGAAGGTAAAGCAAAGGGAATTAAATCGCCAGTTAAAATCAGGCCGCTGAGAACAGGCGTAACATTCCCTGTGGGATCGTCTTGTCGATTGGCCGGTGTCGCTGCGATACGGTTTTTAACCCCATAAAAAACAGTATATTGAGATTTTTTTGTTGGGATGTGATTGACAGTTTGCGTTGAGTCGCTAGAATGCGCG
>PABE01000155.1 GCA_002702725.1 Porticoccaceae bacterium | reverse complement strand
CAAACCGGATTCGCCTGCCACAGAATCCCGGAATACGCCCGCATCGACAGCGTCCCCGGCATCATATTCTTCAGCCGTTAGTGACAACGGATTTATCCCGGCGAGAGAATGCGCGGATTGTCACCGGCAAGAGGTAGCACATTGGGCTCGCAGCCACCACGCGCTCGCCAACCGCGGAGTGTCCATAGCGGCAGATAAGGCGTCGATTTTGCGGTTTCCACCGTTACACGATGGCGATGCAATGGTCGAACTGGTTTTGGACGAAGAGGGGTTTCAAGCCAAAACCGAAACGGAGCGCGGGAAAACCGACCGCTACCCCGTTGCCGGTGTGATCGGGCATACACCCGTTCGCCAGTATCTGGTGGAAATGCCCGGCAACCGACTGCAGGCACTTTCAATCGGCTATGCCCCTGAAGACGACCGCTGGGTCGATCTTTTTGCGGGCGAAAACCGTACACCCGGTGACTGGGGTCACTGGACGGGACAGGGCATGAACTGGAACGCCAACTGTGCCTGGTGCCATACCACAGGCTACCGCAAGAATTTTGATTTTAAGGCGAACCGCTACGACTCGACCTGGGATGCCCACGGCATCACCTGCGCCTCCTGCCACGGCAACTTGGCGAAGCATATTGCGTCGGCCCGCAGCGTGGAAAAACCGGTGGTACTGCCCGATGCCATATCCCCTGAGCAGCAGATCGATAATTGTGCCGCCTGTCACTCCCGGCGCGATCAATTGACCGCTGACAAGTTCGTCTCCGGTGACCGGTTCGATAATCATTTCAGTCTGTCTTTGCCGGACCAGCCCGGGCTGTACTACCCGGACGGACAGATCAGGGACGAGGTGTTCGTCTACGGTTCGTTTGCCATGAGCAGGATGCACCGGGCCGGGGTGACATGCCTCGATTGCCATAAGCCGCATTCTTTAGAGACCCGGTTGCCAGCCGACGACAATAGTCTGTGTCTTAGCTGCCATGGCAGCGGTACCCGCGGTGCCCCTGTCATCAATCCAACGGTCCATAGCCATCATGTAAGCGACAGCCCCGGCAATCGCTGTGTCAACTGCCATATGGCGGAAACCACCTATATGGCCGTGGATAACCGCGCCGATCACGGCTTTCTGCTGCCGGACCCGTTGTTAACCCGGGAGCAGGGCATTCCCAATGCCTGTGGCAACTGCCATTCCGACAATCCCCTGGACTGGCTGGTATCCCGGGCCGACGAGCGTCACGGGCAGGCGCTCAGTGACAGCCGGCAGCGACGCCGGGCCCGGACTATCGGTGCCGCCTACCAGTTGCAGCCGAATGCCGTCGACGGATTGCTGTCGCTTTTGAGCGGTGAAGAGATTCCGGCATGGCGCGCGGTCTATGTCGGTTTGCTGGCCAATTACCGTTCCGAGCCGAAGGCCATGGCTGCGATTCGCAACGGGGCGGGCGATGAAAGCCCGCTGGTTCGTGCGCGTGCGGCGTTTGGTTTGCACGGTACGGGTGCTGTTTTGCCGTTGCTGAAAGACACGTCCCTGTCTGTGCGGCTGGCGGCGGCTCAGGGCGAACCCTTTGCCGACCAGAGTGCTCGCAGGGAACTACAGGAATACCTGATTTTCCACCGGGACCGTCCGCAAAACCTGCTGATGCTGGCATCGCTCACAGACCCGGGTGCGGCACCTGATGAAATCCACCACTATGTGAAACGGGCCATAGAACTCGATTCGAAAAATCCCGAACTCTATCACCAGGGGGCGGTTGCCCTCAGCAGTGCGGGCCTCAACCGCGCAGCAGATACGTTGCTTTCGACAGCGTCAGAACGTTTTCCGGCTCGGGCGGTATTTCCCTATTCCCGGGCACTGATCGCCGCGGAGGCCGGTAATTACCAGAGCGCCATAGAACAGCTTGAAAAAGCGGTTGCGCTCGAGCCCGATTTTCCGAGGGCCTGGTACAACCTGAGCCTGGCCTATTCGCACACGGGCCAAACGGAGAAGGCCAATCAGGCCATGGCCCGGGCCAGATCTGGCGCGTCGTCCACAACGCCTAAACCCCGGGCACCCCTTGAACGGACAAAGGAGTAAAACGATGAAATCCAGTGCCATAATATTTTCCGCCATTACGTCACTGACACTGGTTGTGATTTCCGTTGGCGATGCACGCGCCGGCGAAGCGACATTTGACGGTGTCATCGCCAAGACCGGCGCTGCATCGACGCCATCCTGGCCTGCGCCGGCGTCGCCGCCCAAAGGAGCGCCAAATGTGCTGATATGGTTGATGGATGACGTCGGTTACGGCCACTTGGCCAATTTTGGTGGACTGGTGGAGACACCCCGATTGGACCGTCTGGCTGATAGCGGCCTGCGATTTTCGAACTTTCACGCCACGCCTCTGTGTTCGCCAACCCGGGCATCCCTGTTGACCGGGCGCAATCCCCACGCGGTGGGGATGGGTTCCCACGCCAATACGCCAACCGGCTACCCCGGCTATAACGCCCGTATTCCCAGGTCGGCGGCGAGTATCGGCCGCATTCTTCGGGATCAGGGCTATGCGACTTATGCGCTGGGCAAGTGGGACCAGTTGCCGACGGAGCACACCTCGCCGGAAGGCCCGTTCGACTATTGGCCAAGCGGTCAGGGATTCGAGCATTTCTATGGTTTTCTCACCTACGACACCCACCACTTCCAACCGCTGTTGTGGCGGGACCACACCCCGGTAGCGCCGCCGGATAATCCCGGCTATCACCTGACGGCAGATCTCGCTGACCAGGCCATCAGCTGGCTGCGGGGACAACACAGCATTAATCCGGACCAACCGTTTCTGATGTACTGGTCCACGGGCGCGGTACACGCGCCGCACCATGCCCCGAAAGCCTACATTGACAAATACCGGGGCAAATTCGACATGGGGTGGAATGCCGCTCGCCGGAAAATCCTCGAACGCCAGAAGCGCCTGGGCCTGGTGCCGGTGGACGCCGAGCTGCCCCCGTGGCCCGATAATGTCCCGCGGTGGGACAGCCTGACAGCCGACGAGAAGCGCATGGCGGCACGGGCCATGGAGGCCTTCGCCGGGATGCTGGATCATGCCGACGAGCAATTCGGACGCATCGTCGACGCGCTGAGGGAAACCGGCCAGCTGGAGAACACGCTGATCATCGTCGTGTCCGACAATGGCGCCAGCGCCGAGGGCGGGCTTGCCGGGTCCTATAACGAGTTGTTGATGGGGCAGGTGGGCTGGCAGGAGAACCTGAGCTTCCTCGAACAGTGGGGACAGGGGCAGACCTACCCGCACTATCCGGTGGGCTGGGCAGCCGCCGGCAACACACCGTTCAAGTATTACAAACAGAGCGCATTTGAAGGCGGCAATCGGGTGCCGATGATCGTGTCTTGGCCAAAAGGCATCGGCGGCACAGGTGCGATACGGGATCAGTACCACCATGTCAGTGACATACTGCCGACTGTGCTGGAGATTATCGGCATCACATCGCCGGATACCGTGGCCGGGGTCAGGCAGCAACCTATTGACGGCGTCAGTTTCCGCTATGCGCTGTCTAACCCGGATGCGCCGACCCGCAAAAAGGTCCAGTACTACGAAATGTGGGGTAACCACGGACTGTGGGCGGAGGGCTGGAAAGCGAATGTGCAGTTGCGGGAGGAACCCTGGAATGTCTTTTCCAAAGTGTCGCTGGCCGATGCCGAGTGGGAGCTCTACCACGTCGAGGAAGACTTTAACGAGCGCCATAACCTGGCCCGGGAAAACCCCGACAAATTAGCGGCAATGCAGGCGCTGTTCGACAAAGTGGCCTGGCAGAACAACGTCTATCCGCTACTGCCGGATTTCATCACCGAAGCCTACCAGCGTCAGATGGACTGGTTGCATCAGAGACAGGGGCGGTTTGTGCTTTACCCCGGTACCGGGCGGTTGCCCCACCCGCTGGCGCCACCGGTGAACCTGTTTGGTTTCTCGGCGACCGGTGCCCTGCAAATGCTCGATGAGCCAGTCGACGGCGTTGTGTTCGCGTTCGGCGGCAATGCGGGCGGGTATGCGCTGTACCTCGAGGAGGGGGTGCCCGTGTTTGCCCATAACCACGTCGGTGCCAGCACCCGCATTATCAAAGCTGACCGGCCCCTGCCTTCGGGACCGGTCGCCCTGGCACTGAAGCTTGAAAAAACCGGCGCCACCACCGGTGAACTGGTGATATCCGTTAATGGCAGCCAGGTTGCCACCGGTGCGCTTGCCAACCTCGGTGTGCGCCTGCCATCCCATGAAACGTTCGACATCGGACGGGACTGGGGCAGTACCGTGGTCGATTACCGCCATGGCAACGGGATAATGCCGGCCGGTGTTATTGAGCAGGTGGTGTTTGATATGGAGTTACCCAATGGCTAAAACAGAATGCAAATGGCATCCAATCGTGGCCCCCCTGGTGCTGACTGTGAAAGCGCTCGTCATGATGATCCTGGCGGGTGGTGTTGCACAGGCGGCTCAGGATGTCTTGCCGACGCCCGATCCGGTGTTTAAGGGCACGGCGCTGGAATCGGTGGCGCAATCCCGGCCCGATTGGCCGGTACCGGACGGTGCTCCGCAAGGCGCGCCGAATATTGTGCTGGTCATGACCGATGATGTCGGGTTCGGCGCCAGCAGTACCTTCGGCGGTTCGGTGCCGACACCGGCGCTCGACCGGCTCGCGGACAGTGGGCTGCGCTACAACAATTTTCATACCACCGCCATGTGTTCACCGACCCGGGCGGCGCTGCTCACCGGTCGCAATCACCACCGGGTCGGCTATGGTGCATTGTCCAATATCGCCATGGGTTTTCCCGGATACTGGTCGGAGCTGCCCCATTCCGCGGCAACCGTCGCAAGGGTGTTGGGCGACAACGGCTACGGCACGGCTTTCTTCGGCAAGCACCATAATGCCCCTGACTGGGCGGATTCCAGTGCAGGACCCTTTGATCAGTGGCCCACGGGCCGTTGGGGATTTGATTATTTCTTCGGTTTTCTGGCCGCGGATACCGACCAGTGGAACCCGCGCCTGTATCGCAACACCGTGCCGGTCAATGATCCCGAGAGCGATGAGCTGCTGGACAAGCGACTTGTGGACGACGCCATCCACTGGCTGCACAACCAGAAGGCGAATTTTCCGGAGCGGCCTTTTTTCCTCTATCTTGCGCCGGGTACCGCACATGCGCCGTTGCACGCCCCCGGGGACTGGATTGCCAGGTTCAAAGGCAAATTCGATCACGGCTGGGATCAGGAGCGGGAGCGGGTTTTCCGGCAACAGAAAGCGGAGGGCGTGATACCAGACGATGCGGTATTGACTCCCCGGCCTTCCGAAATACCCCCGTGGGATAGCCTCAGTAAAGCTGAACAACGGCTTTATGCCCGCTATATGGAGGCCTATGCCGCTACCCTTGCCTATCAGGACTTCCAGTTCGGGCGACTCCTGGGCGAGCTGGAGCGGATCGGTGAGTCAGAGAACACCCTGGTTATTTTTATCGAAGGCGATAACGGTGGCAGCGGTGAAGGGGGCATGACCGGTTCGTTCAATGAACTGCTCCATCTGGTCAAGCAGCAGGAGGAATCGATTGAATACCAGCTGGCCAATATCGACACGATAGGCGGAGCTGAAACCTATCCCGCCTACCCGGCGGGGTGGGGCTGGGCGATGAATACGCCGTTTCCCTACACCAAGCAACTCGCCTCGCATCTTGGCGGCACCCGCAATGGTCTGGTGGTGTCCTGGCCGGGCAGGCTGGCGGATGGCGGGGGCGTTCGGGGCCAGTACCACCATGTGAACGACGTCATGCCGACAATATTCGAAGCGGCCCGGGTCAAAATCCCGGAAAAGGTGGATGGCATTGACCAGTTGCCGCTGGATGGCACAAGTCTGGTCTACACCTTTAACGATCCGAAAGCCGATGATCGCCACCGCACCCAGTACTACGAGTTATTGGGGAACCGGGCTATCTATCACGACGGTTGGCTGGCCAATACGACACCTGGCCGCATGCCATGGCAGACCAAGAGCCCGATCCCCCCCGAGGATTTCGGTTGGGAGCTCTACCACCTCGCCGCCGATTACAGTCAGTCCCGCAACCTCGCTGAACAGGAGCCGGAAAAACTCCGGGAACTGCGCGAACTCTGGGAGCAGGAAGCCGAGCGTAACCATGTCTACCCGTTGCGGGCGTCCCTCGATTTTGAGACGTCAGCGCGGATGGGACGGCCAAAAGCACTTCGGGATCTATGGGAATTCTGGGGGCCGGATATTTCCCTGCCGTGGCGACAGCAGCCGGTGCTCACGGGGCAGGACTTTTCCCTGACCGCGGACCTCGATCTGTCCTCAGGGGACAGCGGCGTGCTTCTGGCAACCGGGAGTTTTCTCGGCGGTTGGGTGTTTTATATTGATGAGGGTCGCCCAGTGGTTGAACACGCCCGCAGTCACGAACCCCGGGACCGTTACCGGATTGCCGGAAGCGGGTCGCTGCCCGGGGATCAGGTATCCGTCGTCTTCGAGTTTCTGACGGATAAGTCCCAGTTGGGGTCGGGGGGAACAATGACGATCAGGGTGAACGGCGATGTTGTGGCAACGGGGCAGGTGGATGCGACTTCCTTTATGCCCAATGGTCCCAGCGAAACAATGGATGTCGGCTTTGACGCCGGTGGCAAGGTCTCCAACGCCTACCAGGGCAATGGTCGCTTTCGGGGGGTTATTCGGCATATGGCCATCCGAACAAATCCTGTGGAATCGACACCCTGATATCGATAAAAAAAGGGGGGAGGCTCTGCCTCCCCCCCGGGAACTGACAATGGTCAGCTCTCGACATGCTCGCCCTTTTCATTGAGGTATTTGCCGAATATTTCGTAGGCCGTGTAACTGCAGCAGTATTCGAGCACTTCCCTGATCTTGCCGTCCCGGAACGTAAACAGAAAATGGTAGGCGTTCTCGTAGGTGCTGCCGTCGAGCATTTCACCGTAGGAATCCGCTTCCACTGCCACCCGGTCACCTTCAGCGGTCATGGCAATAAGCCGTAATTTCAGGGGCTTTTTCATCCGTGCGGACATCAGGCGGGGGGCTGCGACAAAATTATCGATGCCCCATTCATAACGCAATACGGCGGGATTGACGTTTTTGGACTTGATTCTGAAGTCATCGGTGAGCAGGGCGCGGATTTTGTCCTCATCCATGCTGTTGACGGCTTCGAAATATTTTTCAACGGTGCGTTTATTATCTTCTGCGCTCATGGTCTTGGTTCCTGTTGATCGATGTTGTGTTTGTTTCAGGCGGAAACGGCGCTGGCCGAAACCTCGGTGGTGGCGATTAACGGCCGGATATTCACCGGCACGGCGGACATTCGGGGCATGGCGTTGATGGTTTCCCGGTCCCGGTCTGTACTGATCAGTAGTCCGGTGTTGGAGCCGTCCCGGTCGTAGTCTGTTTCCTCCGGCAGCCGCCCCCAGCCGTGGGTGATGGAAACCACGCCGGGTTTGAGGTCCGGGTCGATTTTGACCGCGGCGGGAATGCTCCCGTTGTCGGAACTGATCTCGATGCGGTCGCCCTCCTCAATACCGAGTTTTTCCAGCTCGCCGGGATGCAGGTAGGCATAGTTGTAGGGCATCCGTTTGCGGATTTCCGGCACGTTGCGGTGGCAGGTGTTCTGGACGTCGCGCACCCGGCGACTGGCCAGACGGTGGGTAAACACCTGCCCCTGGCTGACGTAGGCACCGTGGGCGACGGTCTCGCGAAATACCTCGTCCATTTCCGACATAACGTCATCGGGCATCAAGGTGAAGCGATCGGTGTGACCCGGGTCGGCGGGCTCNACGAACTGGGGNGGGTCGTTGAAAATNCCCCCCAGTTCCAGGGACTTCAGTTCATCAAAGGGAACCGGGGCGTGGNGGGCCACCACCTCCAGCAGNGAGTCGGTGGTCGGGGTGCGGNTCATATCCAGCGGNACGCCATCGTAGACCAGTTCCAGNTTNAGTCGTTTGGCNAGACCCCAGAAAATCTCCCAGTCGTCGACGACGTCGGCCCCCGGTGGCGGCTTGGCGACCGCCGGTGTNTAGCGGGCATAGGGCTCGGCGTACAGGCTCTCGTAGAAGAACATGGTCAGGTCCGGACGCTCGTAGCCCATGGTCGTGGGCAGCACATAGTGGGCGAGCTGGGAGGTCTCGGTCATGTATGGATCGATGCTGACCAGCAGGTCGAGGGATTTCAGTGCCTTTACAGTTTTGTGCTGGTCCGGGATGACGTTGGCGACATTGGAGCCGTGGGCAAAGAAGGCGCGAATCTGTCCTTCACCGGGTTCGAGAATTTCATCGCACAGAATGCCGCTCATCATTTCGTCGCCGAGCATGCCGTAGCCCCCGATGCGGCTTTTGTACCCGTGATCCCACCAGCGGGGCGCGGCAGTGACCTGGGCCTTGCGGGGTACCCGCTCGCGCAGGACGCCGGGGTTGGGCACCTGTTCGCCTTCGCGCATATAGCGGCCGCAGATGATGTTGAGGATCTCCACCAGATGCTCGGACAGGTTGGAGTGCGGCGCCATGCTGGGTCCGGTGCCGGTGGCGGCGCCACCCCGCTTGCATTCGACGGCGTAAAGATGAGCGGCGCGGCGCAGGTCGCCGGCATCAATTCCGGCGCGGCGGGCGACATAGTCCGGCGTAAAGGGGGCGACCGCTTGCCGTAGCTTGTCCATGTCAGCCACGAAGCGCCGGCAAAAATCCGTATCCTCCCAGCCTTCGGTGAGAATGATGCGAATCAGACCCGCCGCCACCGTCGGGTCTTCGCCGGGGTAGGGTTGCAGGAAAACATCCGCGTAATTTGCGGTTTCCGTGCGTCGCGGATCGATGACGATCAGCTTCATACCGCGGGCCCGGGCTTCCTTCATCCGCTTGGTGGGGTTAGTCATGTCGAAATAGCTGGTGGCCAGGGACACAAGGGGGTTGACGCCGAACAGCATCCGTACATCGCTCAGGTGCAGGGGGTCGCGGGGTGCGTTCCACAGGCCGATGCGACCCATGGCCACGGATTTGGCGGACTGGTCGATGGTATAGGTGGTGAAGTGCTTGTGGGAGCCGATGGCGCCGAGAAAGGCCGGCAGCATGCTGGTGGCGGAGGCATTCAGCAATGAGCCGGAACCCCGGTAACCACCGACGGACTCGGGACCGTACCGGTCGATGGTAGAGCGCAATTTTCCGGCGATTTCATCGAGGGCCTGTTGCCAGGAGATTCTTGCGAAGGTGCCGTCGGCCTGGCGCTTCAGGGGATGCAGTACCCGGTCTTCGGCGTGATAGGAGGCCGGGGCCTGTACACCCTTGAAGCAGATATAGCCCTGGGTCATGAGGTCGTCCCTGTCGCCCTTGACATCAACGATCTGGTCCTGGTCATCGAGGGTAATCCGGGTGCCGCAAAAGGGCATGCAAAAACGGCAGTAGGATTTTACTTCCCGCATGGCGAGACTCCTGATTATTATCGTAGGTGCTGAACCCAATGATAGTAGCCCATTTGGCTGACCGGCCTCCAGCGCGCCGACCTGGTACGGGGCAGAAGTCTTTGAGTTGAGCTCCACCCGGAAACAGGTGATGGGGGCTCAGGGTCTTTTAGAAGCGCTATAAAGGATCGGCTTGACGATGTCGGGGGACTGGCTGATAGTCAGCCGACCTGCCATATTGGCAACAATAATAATTTCATCTTACGGCAAGTGCGCACCGGCTTTTCCGCCGGGGTTACAGCACACCCAGTGGTCCGCCCGGGAGTTGTTCATGACCGCCGAAACCCGCAACAGCATGATCTTGGTGGATTCCTGTTCCCTGGCTACCGGCAATCGGTGCCCGGTCAGTCGGGGTAGCACAGGGCGGGTAATCTAAATTCGAATAAGAAGAGTCGCTATGAAATATTTGCCCCGCGATGTGGTATCGCCGGTTGATTTGTTTGATTCGGAGATGGACCCGCGACTGCCCGCGGGCACCCGGGTCAATAGCTACGAAGCCTATCCTGAGGTGGTCAAGCCTTTGCAGTTGACCGCGGTCACTGTGCCCAACGATCATGGAGTCCGCCGCCAGTTGCGGGATCTGGGCCTCACCGAAATCGACCCGCCCTGGCTGCTCACCAGCCGTACCCATCAGGGAAGGCTGTTTGTCAACCTGTCCTGGGTGCTGTACATGGCCGACAGGCTGCCGGGGGCGGATGCCGGCGAGCTGGAAAGGCAGCTTTTTGGTCAGCACATTCCGGTGGCAATCCCCAGGCCCGCTGTCAGTGCCGGGGAGCGCTGGCTGATCCGGCTGAACCTGCCGAGGTTCATTATTATGCTGGGACTTTCCATGCTGACATCAAAGAGACGCATGGAAAAACATGTTGCCCTTCGCCGCGCCATGGCGTTGGACGAGCTGACCAATCTGCAACTCGACGACCTGATCGAGCAATATCAGTACCACATCATGGATACCGGGGACTGGAACACCCGCGGCACCCTGGCCGGCGTCATCCTGATTAGCCTTCTGGGCCGCCTGGTGGGGCCGGACAAGGCCAGGCACATTATCCATATTCTCGGGGACGTGGGGGAGGTTGAAAGCGCCGCACCGGCGCTTCGCATTCGGGAAACGGCCCAGGCGGCGCGGCGCCGCAATCCCGGGCTAGCGCCATTGCTCAAGACGGCAAAGGACCGGTGGGAAACCCTGGCGGAGCAGGATCATCAGGCGTACCAGGCGCTTCAGAATGTCATCGACCGCTACGGCTATCGTTCAGTGGCGGAGTTCGTGATCGATGCTCGCTCCTGGCAGGAGGATCCAACCCCGGTGATGGATGCTTTCGTGGGGCTGCTCGCCGGTAAGGAAAACGACGATAAGAAGGCGGGCGCCAACCAGCGTGAGGCGCGCAAGGCGCTGCTCGCCGAGGAAAGCTCCTGGCGCCGCTGGTTGATCAATCGCACCATCGATCTCGCCCACCTCGGGGCTCGCACCCGGGAGCGTACCAAGGGCGTACTGATTCTGCGCGTCGATATGATGCGCCAGCTGTCCCGGGAAATTGCGCGTCGGCTCGTTGCCGCCGGCCGGCTCGATAAAACCGATGATCTTTATTATCTGACCATCGACGAGGTGCGTCCGGCCCTGCGCGGCGAAGATAACGGTGACCTTGGCCCCATCGCTGCGGTGCGTCGCCAGGAGGTCGAACGGTTACAAGCGTTGCCCGAGCCGTCCGAGGTGATCATGGGCAGGGAGCCGGTGTCGCTGCCCAGGTTAGCGGAAGACGGCGAGGCACTGGTATTGACCGGCCTTGGCGTCAGCGGCACTGCGGTGGAAGGCCGTGCCCGGGTAGTCAAAAACACCGATGCTCTGGATGACTTTGAGCCCGATGAAATTCTTATAGCCCAGTACACCGATGCCGGCTGGACGCCGTATTTCACCATGGCGTCGGCGGTGGTGGTGGAGACCGGCGGTCTGCTTACCCATACCTCCACCGTTGCAAGGGAACTGGGATTGCCCGCGGTGGTCAACGTGCGGGACTGTACGTCATTGATCCACACCGGTGATCTGCTTGCTGTCGATCCATTGAATGGCGAGGTGCGTATTCTCGAGCGCGCAGGACAAGACAGCCCTGGGGATGCCGTGGCATCCGTCCAATAGAGCAGAGCTTTGCAGCGCCGTTGCCGGGCTTCAACAATAGCGGTTGGAGACTGAACATAATGCGCCTTTCGTAGCGGATTATGGCGCTGTGATACCATGGTTTTTTTTACTGAAAAATCCGAATATGAGCGAATTCAGTCATCTCAATGCCCGTGGCGAAGCCCACATGGTGGACGTGTCTGAAAAGCCCGTCACCACCCGCACCGCCATCGCCGCAGCCACGGTCGATCTGACCCCGGCGATCGTCGACTGCCTGGTCTCCGATACTCTGCCCAAGGGCGATCTCTTTGCAACGGTGCGCATTGCCGCCATCCAGGCCACCAAGAGGTGTGCCGATCTGATTCCCCTCTGCCACCCCTTACCGTTGACGAAAGTATCGGTGGATCTCGATCTGGATGCCGAAGCGCGTCAGCTGCATATCGCCGTGATGTGCAAGACCGCCGGGCAGACAGGCGTCGAGATGGAAGCGCTCACCGGAGCGTCCGTCGCCGCGCTGACGGCCTATGATATGTGCAAGGGTATTGACAAGGGGATGGTAATCAGCGAACTGAGGCTGGTGGAAAAAACCGGTGGCAAGTCCGGTGACTGGTTCGCGGGAGGTGATACACCGTGATAAAAGTGCTGTTTTTCGGCCGTCTCGGGGACATTGCCGGCGCAGAGGAGCGCAAGGTTTCGGTTCCCGAACAGGTTCGCACCGTCGATGATCTGCGGCAGTTACTTGGTGAAGACGGTGAAGCCCTGGCCAAGGCCCTTAATGAGCCCCAGGTGATGGTGGCCGTTAACCAGGATCTGGTCGAGTGGGACCATGTTTTCGAAGACGAGGACGAAGTCGCCTTTCTGCCTCCGGTGACGGGGGGCTGATGTGGATACGCTGATTCGAGTCCAGGAGGCGGATTTCGACCTTCAGACGGAGTACGACCGGCTGAGGGTTGATAATCCCGGTGCTATCGTCACCTTCACCGGCCTGGTGCGGGACTTTAACCGCGACCACGTGGCCGGCTCGGCCAGCGTCGACACCTTGACCCTGCAACACTACCCGGGGATGACAGAAAAACTGCTTGCCGAGATTGTCGATGAGGCCCGGGAACGCTGGTCCGTAATCGGGGTCACGGTGTTGCACCGTGTCGGCACCCTGGCTCCGGGCGACCAGATAGTGCTGGTCGCCGTGAGTGCGGCCCATCGGCAGGAAGCCTTTGAGGCGACGTCGTTCTTGATGGATTATCTGAAAACCCGCGCAACCTTCTGGAAAAAGGTCAATGCCGGGGGCGAGGAGAGCTGGGTGGATATGCACCAGGCGGACCGGGCAGCGGCGTCCCGCTGGGAAGCGTCCGAAGCCGGCGGTGATGACGGGGCCGATATATGAGCCCTTCACCGTCGCTGGGGTCTGTAAAACACGGGGATATAGCCGGGGTGATTGTGGCCGGTGGCCGCTCCTCGCGGATGAACCCGGGTTCCGGCGCCGGCTATGTCCCCAAGGCGTTGCGCCTTCTTGCGGGCAAGCCACTGATCGACCATGTGATAAAACGGGTTTCTCCCCAGGTTACGCTGCTGTTGATCAATACCAACGACGCGCCTGAACTCTATCGCCATTACGGCCTGTCGATCGTCACCGATACCCGGCCCGGCTACCCGGGGCCGCTGGCGGGTCTGGCGAGTGCACTGGCAACGCTGGATCAGCTTGGATTTGAAGGTCGAGCCCTGTTCATCTGCCCCTGTGATGGCCCTTTTGTGCCCGAGGACCTGGTTGCGCGCCTTGACGCTGCGCTCACTGCAGCCGACGCGGACTGCGCCTGCATTCGCGTTCGCGATGAGCTTCAACCGACATTTTCCCTCTGGCACCGTCGTGCGCAACCCTGTATCACCGCTACCCTTGATCAGGGACTAGGCGGCTTCAAGGATGTGTTCGGGCAGCTTCAGGTGGCGGTGCTGGATTGGCCGGAAGTCAAGGATGATCCGTTTTTCAATATCAATACTCCCCGGGACCTTGCCCGGGCGGAACAACGACTCTCCGCGGAGGCCATGCCGTGACCCTGGACCGCGACGCCTTCATGCGTTACAGCCGTCATTTGTTGATGGCCGACGTGGGAGAGCAGGGTCAGGAAACCCTGCTCGAGAGCCGGGTGCTCGTGGTGGGGCTGGGTGGGCTCGGTTGCCCGGTGGCCCTCTACCTGACCGCCGCCGGAGTTGGCCATCTGACCCTGTGCGATCCGGACAATGTGGACCTGACCAATTTGCAGCGGCAGATCCTCTACACCGAGGCCGACTGCGGCGAGCCAAAGGTGGACTGTGCACTGGTCGCCCTCAGGGCTCTTAACCCCTCCGTGACCTTTAACACCCATTGCGCCGTTGTCGGCGACAGTGTGTTGCCCGAGGGTGGCGCTGACTTTGATGTGGTGATCGACTGTACCGATAACCTCGCCGCCCGGCATTGGCTGAACCGGCGCTGCCATGAGCTGGGGATTCCCCTGGTGAGTGCTGCCGCCCTGGGCTGGGAGGGCCAGTTGATGACCTTCGATTTCGCACGCGGGTCCCGACCCTGTCTGGCATGTGCGATCCCGGAGGATGCCGGCGAACCCCTTGCCAATTGCGGGAACAGTGGTGTCATCGGCCCGGTGCTGGGGGTTATGGGCAGCTTGCAGGCGATTGCCACCCTGCGCCTGTTGCTCAAAGGAACCAACGGCGCGGACAATGAACCCTACCGCCCGCTGTTACAGCGCTTTGACGGCCGCCGGGAGACCTGGACACGGTTTGCCATCCGTCCGGTGTCGCAGTGCCCGGTTTGCGGCGATGAACAACCCGAAACCCATGGGAATGACATCCATCAAGATAAGAATACCGAGAGGAAGCAACTGTGAGCAGTAGTAAAACCGATACATTTAAACCCCTGAATATTGCCCTCTTGACGGTGTCCGATACCCGCACAATGGAGACCGACACCTCCGGCGCCTATCTGCAGGAGGCGGTCACCGGAGCGGGGCACAGCCTGGCCGCCAGGGAAATTATCAAAGACGACATTTATGTGCTGCGGGCGGTTGTGTCCGCCTGGATCGCCGATCCGTCGGTCGAAGTGATCATCACGACGGGCGGTACGGGCTTTACGGGACGGGACAGTACGCCGGAGGCTTTGGCCCCCATTTTTGACAAGCATATCGAGGGCTTTGGCGAGCTGTTCCGTCAATTGTCCTTCGGCGATATAGGCACTTCCACTGTCCAGTCGCGCTGCCTGGCGGGCCTGGCCAACCGAACGGCAATTTTCTGTCTGCCCGGCTCGACGGGGGCCTGCGAGTTGGGTTGGGGGAAAATCCTTGAGGCACAGCTGGATAGCCGCACGCGGCCCTGCAATTTCGTCCAGCACGTCGGACCCAGGCGGTAAACGAAATGCTCAAGGTCGAGGAAGCCATACACCGTTTGATCACAGCGGCGCAGCCGATCGCCGAAACTGAACAGGTCCATCCGGTAGCCGCCTATCACCGGGTTCTGTCAACCGATATTGTCGCGCCGGTTTCCGTGCCGCCGCGGGACAACAGTGCTATGGATGGCTATGCGTTCTGCTACGCCGACGCACAGTCGCGGGGCTTTGAACTGCCGGTCAGCCAGCGGATACCCGCCGGCAAGGCTCCCCGGGCTCTGGAACAGGGTACGGCGGCGCGCATTTTTACCGGCGCCGAGATTCCGGAAGGCGCCGACACGGTGGCGATGCAGGAAGACTGCGAGGCCCTGGACAGTGCGGTGCGCATCGATACCGGAGTCGGGCAGGGGGCCAACATCCGGCCTGCAGGTCAGGATATCGTCAAGGGCAGCACTATTCTCAGTGCCGGCACCCGCCTGCGACCGCAGGAGATGGGGCTTCTCGCCTCTGTCGGCTGTGACACAGTTGCCGTCTATCGCCCCCTGCGCGTAGCAGTATTTTCCACCGGTGATGAACTGGTGGAACCCGGCGGTACCCTCGGGCCGGGGCAGATTTTCAATTCCAACAGAGCGACCCTGGCGGGGATGTTAGCCGCCTGGGGCATGACCCTGGTGGATTACGGCATTGCCGAAGATACCCCAGAGGTGATCGAAACACGAATGCGAGAGGCCAGCGCCAATGCCGATGTGGTGATCACCTCGGGCGGCGTATCGGTGGGGGAGGAGGACCATGTTCGGCCCGTGGTGGAAAGGCTCGGTGCCCTGGATTTCTGGAAGATCGCCCTGAAGCCGGGTAAGCCTCTGGCATTCGGACAGGTGCTGGGCACCCCGTTCATCGGCCTGCCGGGTAACCCTGCGTCGGTGTTCGTCACGTCGCTAATTTTACTCCGTCCCTATCTGTTTGCCTTGCAGGGGGTGAAACAAACCGGTCCACTACCGGTCAAGGTTAAAGCCCTGTTCGGGCGCAAAGCGGTGAAACGCCAGGAATACCTGCGGGCACGGCTGACCACGGAAGGGGCAGAGGTGTTCGATAATCAAAGCAGTGGCATGCTGTCTTCCGCCTGCTGGAGCAATGGCGTGGTAGTCCAACGGCCGGGACAGAGCATAGCCGTTGGCGATGAGCTAGACTTTTACAGCTACCCGGATCTGTTTTGAACGTTTGACGAGTTAATCGGAGCCATGATTCAAGACCATAACGATAATCTGGATACCCCCGTGCTTACGGACCCTTTTGGCCGTAATATCAATTACCTGCGTCTTTCTGTGACAGACCGCTGCAACCTTCGCTGTACCTATTGCATGGCCGAGGACATGACTTTTCTGCCCCGGCAGCAGATCCTATCCCTGGAGGAAATGACCACCATTGCCACTGCTTTTACCGAGCTCGGCACCACCAAGATCCGCCTGACCGGCGGCGAACCGCTGGCGCGGCAGGGCATTGTTACTCTGGTAGAGAACCTTGGCCAGCTGCCAGGATTGCGGGAATTGGTAATGACCACCAACGGGTTGTTACTTCCCCAGTATGCACGGGCACTGAAGGACGGCGGTATTCGTCGGCTCAATATCAGTATCGATACACTGAAGGCTGACCGGTACCGCTCGATGACCCGGGTGGGTGAGCTGCATCAGGCCCTGGCGGGTATTGAGGCTGCTCAAAATGCCGGCTTCGACAATATCAAGCTCAACGCGGTGGTACTGGCGGGGGTAAACGACGATGAGGTGGTTCAACTGGCCCGTTTTGCCGTCGATCAGGGTATGGACCTTTCCTATATTGAGGAAATGCCCCTGGGCGATATCGATTCCCATAAGCGGGTCGAAACCCAGGTGTTCAGCGAGCGTATACGAGAAACACTTTCAGAACATTTTGACCTGATTGCCAGCACCGAGACCACCGGGGGGCCGGCCCGCTATCACCGGGTAGAGGGAACGGGTTCCAAGATCGGCTTTATTTCCCCGATGTCCAACAACTTTTGCGCCAGTTGCAACCGGGTTCGCCTGACGGTCGAAGGAAAACTGCTGCTGTGCCTGGGTAATGACCACGCCAAGGATCTGAAGGCCCTGGTACGCCGTTATCCCGGAGAGATGGAGCGTCTGAAGGACGGTATTCGGGAAGCCATAGGGCGCAAGCCGGAAATGCATCACTTTGACCCGGATCGGGTCGATATTGTGCGGTTTATGAATGCCACCGGCGGCTAGAGAGTGGTTTATGTGCCGAATAAAAAACCGGGCCTGTGATGACCCGGTTTTTTTATGGTAATTAGGCGTTTACTGCTGCGAAGGGGCCAGGTTGGGCTTTTCAATCATGGGAGAGGGACTTGTCGGTGAAGAGGTAGTCCTTCAGCTCATGGTCGAAGGCCGGATCCCGGCGGCGAATCCATTCCAGGACCATCGCGGCGTGTTCCTTTTCCTCATCCCGATTGTGTTTCAGAATTGCTTTCAACTCGTCGTCCTTACAGGCATCCATGCGCTGGTTGTACCAGTCCACAGCTTCCAGCTCTTCCATCAGGGAGATAATGGCCCTGTGCATGTCGCGGGTTTCGTCGGATAATTCCTGCACCGGTTCGTGATAACCTTCGTT
>PABE01000154.1 GCA_002702725.1 Porticoccaceae bacterium | reverse complement strand
CGACGACGCTCTTCGTCGATATCCAGGATCATGACATCCACTTCGTCGCCCACCTGAACGACTTTCGACGGGTGGATATTCTTGTTGGTCCAGTCCATTTCAGATACGTGGACAAGGCCTTCCACACCATCTTCCAGCTCGGCAAAACAGCCGTAGTCGGTCAGATTGGTAACCCGGGCTTTAACCTTGGAGTTTTCGGGGTAGCGGAGCTTGATATCGGCCCAGGGATCTTCGCCCATCTGTTTCAGGCCGAGGGAAACGCGGTTGCGCTCGCGGTCGAATTTCAGGACCTTGACTTCGATTTCGTCGCCGACATTGACGATCTCGCTGGGATGCTTGATACGCTTCCAGGACATATCGGTAATGTGCAGCAGGCCGTCGATACCGCCGAGATCCACGAAAGCACCGTAGTCGGTGAGGTTCTTGACGATCCCCTTCAGTACTGCGCCCTCTTCCAGATTGGCCAGCAGCTCTTCGCGCTCGGCGGAATTGACCGCTTCCATCACCGCGCGACGGGATACAACGACGTTATTGCGCTTCTGATCGAGCTTGATAACTTTGAATTCAAGGGGCTTGTCTTCGAGATGTGCGGTTTCGCGCATCGGGCGAACATCGACCAGGGAACCGGGCAGGAAGGCGCGCAGGCCATTGACATCGACAGTAAAGCCGCCTTTTACCTTGCCACTGATAATGCCGGTAACAACTTCGTCGGCCTCGTAGGCTTTCTCCAGCTCGGACCATGCTTCGGCTCGACGGGCTTTCTCACGGGACAGTCGAGTCGCGCCGAATCCATCTTCGACGGTTTCCAGGGCAACCTGAACCTCATCGCCAATGTTCAGGGTGCAATCGCCGCTCTCATCCAGGAACTGGCTGATGGGGATCACACCTTCTGATTTCAGGCCGGCATGGACGGTTACCCAGTCCTTATCGATATCGATAACCACACCGGTAACAATCGAACCCGGCGCCATTTCGACGGTTTTAAGACTCTGTTCAAACAGTTCTGCGAAACTTTCGCTCATTAATCAATACCTGTAAAAAGGGAGAAACGCCTCCCAACCACACTGCCAGATGTGCGGGGTTATTGGTTGAGGATATAAGGAGCGCCCTTCTGGCTGTCGCACCCCCCTATCCGCTTGCTTACACACGATACGTCGATATACCGGCATTTCTGACGATTTTCAGTACCGTTTCAACAACTTGCTCGATATCCACTCCCGTGGTGTCAACCACCTCGGCGCCCTCCGCCGGAATCAGCGGCGACACCTCGCGGCGGGTGTCGCGCTCGTCACGGGCGCGGACCTGCTCGATAAGGCCGGGAAGGCTAACACTTTCCCCCTTACCAATCAACTGGTTATACCTCCGCCGGGCGCGCTCCTCGGCACTGGCGGTAAGGAAAATTTTCACCCGGGCGTCGGGGAATACGACGGTCCCCATATCGCGACCATCAGCCACCAGCCCGGGCGCCGTGGCAAAGGCCCGTTGACGGGATAGCAACGCCGTTCGCACAGCGGGAATGGCCGCCACCTTTGAGGCACCGGCACCCACTTCTTCCGTACGGATCTGGGCGGTAACATCTTCCCCTTCGAGTATGACTTCGGGATGATCGCCATCCGCATTCATCCGAAACGAGATGTCCATATGCTCAGCCAGCACGGACAGATCCTCGACATCCTCCAACGGCACCTTATGGCGCCTCGCAGCGAGGGCCAGCAGACGGTAAAGGGCGCCGCTGTCCAGGTAATGAAACCCGAGCACCGCGGCTATCCGCTGACATATGGTGCCTTTGCCGGACCCGCTGGGACCGTCCACAGCAATGACGGCTACCGCTTGATCCATCATGGGGCTAACTCCACGAGGTTAAAACCTAACTTTCCTGCCAGATTGACAAAACCCGGAAACGAGGTCGCAACATTCTGGCATTCGAGAATCTGTATTTCACCGGTGGCCACCAGACCTGCAACAGCGAAGGCCATCGCAATGCGGTGGTCATGGTGGCTTTCAATGGTGGCACTGGTCATGGTACCCCCGGTAATCCGGATACCGTCCTCGGTCGGTTCTGCATGAACGCCGAGGGCGTTGAGGCCATCGGCCATCGCCTGGATGCGATCGCTTTCCTTGACGCGCAACTCCTCCGCCCCGGTGAGCACGGTAGTGCCCTCGGCACAGGCGGCCGCCACAAAGATGACCGGAAATTCATCGATTGCCAGCGGGACCTGATCTTCAGGGATGTCGATACCCTTAAGCGGTGCATATCGAACCCGGATATCGGCGACAGGTTCTCCTCCGACTTCGCGCTCATTGACCAGGCTAATATCGGTGCCCATTTGACGAAGAATGTTGACGACCCCGATTCGGGTGGGATTGATTCCCACATGTGACAATGTGATATCAGAACCGGGCACAATCGATGCTGCCACCATGAAAAATGCCGCGGACGATATATCCGCCGGGACATCGATATCACAGGCAGTGAGGATCCCGCCGCCGCGAACGCGCGCGCTGGCACCCTGGCGCTCCACCGGATAGCCAAAGCCGGCCAGCATACGTTCTGTGTGATCCCGGGTTGGGGCCGGCTCGGTGACCACGGTCTCCCCTTCGGCATACAAACCGGCCAACAATAGCGCTGATTTTACCTGGGCACTGGCCATGGGAAGGGTGTAGTCGATACCTTTCAGTGCCCGTCCGCCGTGAACGACAAGCGGTGGACGACCACCCTCTCCAGTCTCTATTTGAGCACCCATCAGTGCCAGTGGATCGGCAACCCGTTTCATGGGACGCCTGGACAGTGAGTCGTCACCGGTCATGGTGACATCGAAATTCTGACCCGCCATCAAACCGGCCAGAAGGCGCATGGATGTGCCGGAGTTTCCGAGATACAAGGCTCCGGGCGGCGCTTTAAGGCCCCGTAAACCGACACCGTGAATGGTCACATTGCCTTGGTTCGGACCTTCTATCACAACCCCCATATCGCGGAAAGCCTGAAGTGTCGCGAGGCTGTCCTCGCCCTCGAGAAAACCGGTCACATGGGTCACCCCGTTAGCCAGTGAGCCAAGCATGATCGAACGGTGGGAGATGGACTTATCCCCGGGAACCCGGGCGGCACCGCTAAGCGGCCTCAAAGCGGGTCGGGTTCTGTAGGTCAGGGGTTGATTGCTCATAGGTTCGAGATAGGCCTTTTTTTCAAGCATTTTGGCAAAGTGAGTGCGCGCCTCACGGGCGCGGGTAAATACCCCCAGAATGTAATCACTGTCCTGCGCCCGAATGGCGGAGCGAAGGCTATCAAAACTGGCGGTAAGACCGTCGAGTACAGAGAGGATTGCCTTGCTATTGGCAAGACAAATGTCATGCCACATGACAGGATCGCTACCGGCAATACGGGTGAAATCCCGGAATCCGCCGGCGGCATAGCGGAAAATCTCGCGATTTTCCTCCATGCGCGCCAGGGTATCGACAAGCGCGTAGGCGAGCACATGGGGGATATGGCTGGTGGCGGCAAGAACCTCGTCGTGCTCATCAAACCCCATCGTACTGACTTGGGCGCCAACCCCTTCCCAAAGCGCCCTCACCGCGGCCAGATGGGCGACATCGGTCTCCGGCTCGGGGGTCAAAATAACCCTGTGATCCACATAAAGTGCCGCGTTGGCGGCATCGACACCGCTTTTTTCGGAACCGGCGATGGGGTGACCGGGCACCAGTTGCGGCGGAAAGAACCCGTATACCTCCCGGGCGTCCCTGACCACGCTTCCCTTGACACTGGCTGCGTCAGTGATGGTTACCGCCGGGTCGAGGTGGTCCCGCAATTCCTCAAGCACCCGCCTGATAGTCAGCGTCGGCACACCAATCACTACCATATCGCCGGCACCGAGGGCGCCTAGCGCGCGTTTGCTGTCCGCATCCACCCTATCGACCACACCCGCTTCCAGAGCCTTGTCCAGGGTACTTTGGCGTCGCGAAACACCGATAACTTCGATGCAAAGGTGACGCTCCCGCGCTGCCTTGGCGAGGCTCGCGCCAATCAGGCCCAGCCCGTAAACCAGCAAACGGCGAGGCAAAGGCTTATTGCCGGAAGTTGTCTCAGTCACGGGAAAATCCTGTTTTTAGAGCACGGCCCGGGGATAGGAACCGAGCAGTTTGTAATCCGAGATCCGGGGCTTGAGATCTTCAAGGGCGGCGATAACGTTGGCATCGCTGTAATGCCCCTTGAAGTCGATATAGAAAAGGTACGTCCACTTGCCCGCCGGCGACGGCCGGGTTTCCAGGCGGGTCATATCGATGTTGTGATCACGCATGGGTTCAAGAAGGCTATATAAAGCCCCCGGCTCATTTTTGACCGTGACAATAATCGACGTCTTGTCATCGCCGCTCGATGGCACCAGATCCCGGCCAATCACCAGAAAACGGGTGGAGTTGTCGGGACGGTCTTCAATTTTTTCACGCAGCTTGGTAAGTCCATAGAGCTGTACGGCCATATCCCCGGCGATGGCCGCCGAATTCCACTCGCCGCGTACCATTTTCGCGGCTTCGGCATTGCTAGCCACCGGCACCCGTTCGATATTGGGGAAGTTGGCATCGAGCCACTTGCGACACTGCGCCAGTGACTGGGGGTGTGAATATACCCGGGTAATTTTGTCCTCGCGGGTATTCGGCCCGATAAGGAAATTCTGATGGATACGGAGTTCGACCTCACCGCAGATTTTCAGGCTCGAATCGATGAAACTGTCGAGGGTATGGTTCACCACTCCTTCCGTGGAGTTTTCCACGGGCACGACGCCGTAACGAACCGCCCCCGAGGAGACTTCCCGGAACACCTCATCGATTGCCGCCATCGGCTGGGTCACCGCCGAGTGACCAAAGTGCTTCAGCGCCGCCTCCTGGGTAAAGGTGCCTTCAGGCCCCAGATAGGCGACAGTGACTGGCTTCTCCAGTGCCAGACAGGCGGACATGATCTCCCGGAACAAGCGCGCGACCTCCTCCTGGTCGAGGGGGCCGGGATTTTTTTCCATTATCCGGCGCAACACCTGAGCTTCGCGTTCAGGGCGATAGAAATCTTCCGCGCCGTCTCGAACCTTGACCTCCGCCACCTGTTGCGCACAGCGGGCCCGGGCACTGATCAGGTCGAGCAACTCCTGATCGATGCGGTCGATTCGGTCGCGAAGCTCCGCCAGGGTGATTTCAGCCATCTGCCTGTCACTCGCTCTCGGGCATATCGCCCGATTCTTCTGTCTCTTCAATGCGGGCAACGCCCACCAGTTTTTCATCGGCGCGGACGCGGATCAGCCTGACCCCCTGGGTATTGCGGCTGAGCAGTGAAATTTCGCCGACCCGGGTACGCACCAACGTGCCCTGATCGGAAATCAGCATAATCTCATCCTGGTCGGAGACCAGCAGGGCTCCCACCAGAGCGCCATTGCGGTCGCTTGCCTGCATGGCGATGACACCCTGGCCTCCACGACCCTTGACCGGGAAATCATCCAGGGCCGTGCGCTTGCCGTAGCCCTTCTCGCTGACCGTCAATACCTGATGTTCCGGCTCGGGAATAATCAGGGAAATAACTTCCTGTCCTTCCGGCATGCGTACCCCGCGGACACCCCGGGCCGTGCGCCCCATGGCGCGGACATCACTCTCCTTGAATCGAACCGACTTGCCGCCGCTGGTGAAGAGCATAATATCGCACGCGCCATTGGTGATAGCAGTGCCCACCAGATGATCGCCATCGTCGAGCTCAACAGCCCTTAAACCGACACTACGCGGGCGGGCAAAGGCGTCCAGAGCGGTTTTCTTGACCGTGCCATGGGCGGTTGCCATAACGATAAAGTGGTCCTCACTGTACTCCCGGACCGGCAGTATCGACGTCACCCGCTCACCTTCCTCGAGAGGCAGCAGATTCACCATTGGCCGGCCGCGGGAATTGCGGCCCGAAACCGGAATCTGGTACACCTTGAGCCAGTAGACCTTACCGGCACTGGTAAAGCACAGAATCGTATCGTGGGTACTGGCGATCAGCAGGTGCTCGACAAAGTCCTCATCCTTGACCGCTGTCGCGGATTTGCCCGTCCCGCCACGGCGCTGGGCCTGGTACGTATCGAGTGGTTGAGATTTGGCGTATCCCCCGTGGGAGATAGTGACTACCCTGTCTTCGACCGGGATCAGGTCTTCGACGGTCAAATCGTGCTGGGACTCGACAATTTCGGTCCGCCGGGCGTCCCCGAACTCGTCGCGAATCTGCTCCAGCTCCTCGCGAATGACTTCCATCAGGCGGTCGGGATTGCCCAGGATATGCAGGTACTCGGCGATCTCGCTGACTTTTTCCTGGTACTCGGCGAGAAGCTTCTCGTGTTCCATGCCGGTGAGCCGGTGCAGACGCAGATCGAGGATCGCCTGGGCCTGGGCCGGCGACAGAAAGTACTGGTCGCCCCGCACACCAAAGGATTCTCCCAGCCCTTCAGGACGGCAGGCATCACTGCCTGCCCGCTCGAGGAATTGCATCACCGCACCGGGTGGCCAGCCCTGGTCAAGCAGGCGATCCCTGGCGTCCGCGGGCGTTGCCGAACTTTTGATCAGCTCGATCACCGGGTCAATATTGGAGATGGCGACCGCAAGCCCCTCCAGGATATGGCCTCTTTCCCGGGCCTTGCGCAAAAGGTAAACCGTACGCCGGGTCACCACCTCGCGGCGGTGGCGAACGAAAGCCTCGAGCAGCTCTTTGAGATTCAACGTGCGCGGCTGATCATCCACCAGCGCGACAATATTGATGCCGAAGACGCTCTGGAGCTGGGTTTGGGCGTAGAGGTTATTGAGCACCACATCGCCCATCTCACCCCGTTTCAGCTCGATAACTACCCGAAGGCCATCCTTGTCCGACTCGTCGCGCAGCTCGGAGATGCCTTCGATTTTCTTTTCCTTGACCAGCTCGGCGATGCGCTCGATGAGCCGCGCCTTGTTCAACTGGTAGGGAATCTCGTGGATGATGATGGTCTCGCGCCCGGTTTTTTCGTCCCGCTCGACCTCGGCCCTGGCACGGACATATATGCGGCCGCGACCGGTGCGGTAGGCCTGAATAATGCCGGCCTTGCCATTGATAATGGCCCCGGTGGGGAAATCTGGCCCCGGAATATACTCCATCAACTCATCGATGGTGATGTCTTCATTGTCGATATAGGCAAGACAGGCTGATATCACCTCATTGAGGTTGTGGGGTGGAATATTGGTGGCCATTCCCACCGCGATGCCGGACGAGCCGTTGATGAGCAGATTGGGCACCCGGGTGGGTAATACCTCGGGAATCTGTTCCTGGCCGTCGTAGTTATCGACCCAGTTGACGGTTTCCTTGTCGAGGTCCGCCAGCAGGGAGTGGGAAATCTTGTCCATGCGAATTTCGGTGTAGCGCATGGCTGCGGCGGAATCACCGTCGATGGAGCCGAAATTCCCCTGCCCGTCGACCAGTGTGTAGCGCATGGAAAACGGCTGCGCCATTCGCACAATGGTGTCGTATACGGCTGAGTCGCCGTGGGGGTGATATTTACCGATCACATCCCCCACCACGCGGGCCGACTTCTTGTAGGGCTTGTTCCAGTCGTTTTTCAGTTCGCTCATGGCGAACAATACGCGCCGGTGCACCGGTTTCAGGCCATCGCGAACATCGGGCAACGCTCGACCGACGATAACGCTCATGGCGTAGTCGAGGTAGGATTGTTTCAGTTCGTCTTCGATATTGACCGGCTGAATTTCTTTAGCCAACTCACCCATAGATCTCTTTATTCCTGTATGCCTGTCAAGACAGGGACATTGTTGCTGGGGTCTGAGCGACACATGCGGGCGAATACCCCAAGGCTGCCCGTTCCCCCGCTTACACAAGCGCGGAATTGTACCACAGCTTTCGCCGATGAGCCCCGCCCCGGGGACTTTGCCGGCAAGCCAATTCAGCCGGTGTTTCCGCTATAATGGCGACCCTGAACCAGGAGTTGATATGCCCCCGGAAACCGTCGATCTTCTCGTCAATGCGCGCTGGGTTCTCCCTGTCGTGCCGGAAAACGCGCTCTACAGCGACTGCTCTCTCGTGGTTAACCAGGGCCGTATCGTCGGCCTTATGCCCAGTGCTGAAGCCAGGCGCAGGTTCCACAGCCGCCATACCGTCGACCTGGACAACCATGTGCTGATGCCGGGCCTCGTCAATGCCCACGCCCATCTGGCCATGAGCCTGTTCCGGGGCTATGCCGATGATCTGCCGCTCGATGTCTGGCTTGAACAGCATATCTGGCCGGCCGAAGCCCGATGGGTCGGCGAGGAATTTTGCCGCACGGGCGCCGAACTGGCCATGGCCGAGATGTTACGGAGTGGCACCACCTGCTTTGCCGACATGTACTTCTTCCCCGACCAGGTTGCAGAACTGGCCCGGGAGCACGGTCTGCGCTGCCAGCTGGCGTTCCCCATACTGAATTTTGCCACCGCCTGGGCCCGGGACGGCGATGACTATATCCACAAGGGTCTGAAGGTAAGGGACAATTTCAAGGACGATGAACTGATCCGCTTTGCCTTCGGCCCCCACGCGCCCTATACGGTGGACGACAGGTACCTGGAAAAGGTGGTGACCTACGCCAATGAACTGGATACCGGGGTGCAGATCCACCTGCATGAAACCCAGGCTGAAGTCGACGATGCACTCAGCAGCACCGGTCAGCGGCCCATTGAGCGGCTGCATCGCCTGGGCCTGCTCACCGCCAATACCCAGTGCGTCCACATGTCCGCCCTCACCGATAGTGACATCGAGCTGCTGGTCGACAGTCGCGCCCACGTCATCCACTGCCCGAGGTCCAACCTCAAGCTCGGCAATGGCTTTTGCCCCACCCACTGGCTCCTGGATAAAGGGGTCAATGTCGCCCTTGGCACTGACGGCGCAGCCAGCAACAACAGCCTGGATCTGTTCAGTGAAATGCAATTCGCCGCCCTCCTGGCCAAGGGACAGAGCGGCGACCCGGCGGTACTCGATAGCCATCAGGCCCTGCGCATGGCAACCCTGAACGGCGCCCGCGCCCTTGGTATGGAGGACACTATCGGCAGTCTCGAACCGGGCAAGGCGGCGGACATGATCGCCGTTGATCTCAGCCATTTACCACAACAACCGCTTTACAATCCCCTGTCCCAACTGGTTTATACCCATGTTTGTCACAGGGTCAGCCATGCCTGGATCGCAGGCGAACAGAAAGTCGACAACTTCGAACTGTCGGGCTTTGAGGAGCACGAGCTGGCCGCGAAGGCCCGCCAATGGCGGGACCGGATCGGGCAGGACAGGGCAACTATCTGAGGAATACGCCATGACAAGCGAAACCGACAATGTGGATCTCAAGGAAATCGCCAAATTCGAGGCCCTGGCCTCCCGCTGGTGGGANCGGGACAGNGAATTCAAGCCCCTTCACGACATNAACCCNCTGCGGGCCAACTGGATTGATCGNCACGCGCAAGTGGCNGAAAAAACCGTGCTCGACGTCGGCTGCGGCGGNGGAATACTGTGCGAAGCNCTNGCCCAACGGGGCGCNAAGGTNACCGGNATCGATATGGGCGAGGCACCACTTGCCGTGGCCCGGCTTCACCAGCTGGAAAGCGGGGCGGATGTAACCTATCTGAGGACCACCGCCGAAGCCCTCGCCGAAGAACAGGCCGGCCAGTACGACATCGTCACCTGTCTCGAAATGCTTGAACACGTACCGGATCCGGCGTCCGTCGTGCGCGCCTGTGCTGCACTCGCAAAACCGGGCGGACACGTGTTTTTCTCGACCATCAACCGCAACCCCAAGTCCTATCTCTTTGCAGTCATCGGGGCCGAATACGTACTCAAGCTGCTGCCGCGGGGCACCCACGAATACAGCAAGTTCATTCGCCCGTCCGAACTCGCCAGCTGGCTGCGCAGCGCCGGGCTCGATCAGTGTGCACTGACGGGTATGGTCTACAACCCAGTTACCCGGCAATACCGCCTGGCCGACCGGGACGTCGACGTCAATTACCTTGTCTACGCAAGAAAGCCGGCATGACGGATTCACAGATCTCAGCGCCTCAGTCGTTGCCGGCATGTCGCTATGCAGCCGTCCTCTTTGACCTGGACGGCACCCTGCTCGACACGGCACCGGATTTTGTCACCGCCATCAATAGACTGCTGAGTGACCGGGGCCTCGCCCCCCACAGCGAGGCGCAGGTCAGGCGGGCGGTGACCCACGGCTCGGCGGGGCTGATCGAACGTACTTTCAACCTGGTGCCGGAGCATCCGGATTTCGAGCCACTGCGCCAGCAGCTATTGGCCTATTATCGAGGTTGCCTGGTCGAGAAAACCCGGTTATTCGACGGCATGGAAACGGTCCTGACATATCTCGCGCAGGCGGGGACCCCCTGGGGAATCGTCACCAATAAACCCGAACAGTACACCAGCGCCATCCTCGCCGGCCTGACGTTTCCGGCCCTGCCGGCAGCGGTAATCTGCCCCGATCATGTAACCCTTACCAAGCCCGACCCCGAATCGATCCTGCTCGCCTGCCAACAGTTATCGGTCGACCCGGAGCAGGTGCTTTACGTGGGCGACCACGCCCGGGATATCATGGCCGGCCGCAACGCCGGCGCCGACACCGCGGCTGTCAGCTACGGTTACCTCGACCCGGATGAGGACTGTGCGGCATGGGGCGCCGACTATCAGGTTGCCCATCCCCTGGAACTACTCGACATTGTTTTTGCCAACTGAACATTGCCAGCTTAAGGACCACCCTTGGACATTCTAACCTGCCCGGACTATCAGCCCACCCCAGCCTTATTGAAAGACCGCATCATCCTCGTCACCGGCGCCGGCGACGGCATCGGCAGGGCCGCAAGCCATAGCTTTGCGGCCCACGGGGCGACCGTAATCCTCGCCGGTCGTACATTGCCAAAACTGGAGGCGGTCTATGACGGGATCATGGCCGCCGGCGGTCCGGAGCCCACCCTTTACCCCGTCGACCTGGACGGTGCCGGCGAGGCCGATTATCAGACCCTGGCCGGGGCCATCGAGGAGCAGTTCGGCGCCCTGAACGGCCTGCTCCATAATGCCGGGGAACTCGGTCAACGCACCCCGATCGCCAACTACAAGGCGGATACCTGGGAGAAAGTCATGAAGGTCAACGTCACCGCACAGTTCCTGTTGACCAGGGCGCTGCTGCCGGTCATGGAAAAGGCCTCGGACGCGTCCATTCTGTTCACCTCATCCGGGGTCGGACGCCGAGGCCGTGCCTTTTGGGGCGCCTACGCGGTGTCGAAATTCGCCACCGAAGGGCTGTGCCAGGTACTGGCACAGGAACTTGAGGAAACCACGCGCGTTCGCGCCAACTGCATTAACCCGGGAGCCACGCGCACCCGCATGCGCGCCGCCGCCTACCCGGGTGAGGATCCGCGCACACTGAAAACGCCGGAAGAAATCATGCCCACCTATCTGTTCCTTATGGGCCCGGATAGCCAGGGTGTCAGCGGCAAGAGCTTTGACGCCCAGCCGAAATAACTTTCGTTTGTCCTTCCGTTAGATCCAGGAAGGAAGCTCGATTTAACCGAACTAGATACCATTGCCCGGGACGCCGCAGGGATCAGCCGGCGCTTGCCCGTTCCGGAGGCATCACCGCCGAAACAGCGGCCAACGGGTCATCGCCCACAGAGCGAAGCATTCGCGCGACTGACAACCAGGATGGTCTGCCCGGAACCGATCGGAAGATAAACCATTTAAAATGGAATTGGTGACTGCCGCGAGCACGGCGGGCCCTTGCTGCCCTACTGGGCGCCGCGGCCGCGCAGTTTGCGCTCCTGCCGGGCCAACGTATGCTTTTCCTGGGGAGTCAATGACCAGTCCGCCTGGGTTTTCAGCCCCATGGTTTTGCACAGCTTCCTGACATCCGCGGGCGGTAGTTCCAGCCACTCGCCACTGCGGACATAGGACGGGATCTCGACAGTGCCGTAGCGGATGCGTTTCAAACGACTGACCTCGACCCCCTGGGATTCCCACAGACGCCGCACTTCCCGATTGCGGCCCTCGGCGATCACGACCGAAAACCAGCGGTTGGTATTACCGCCCTGCCCGACTTTGATTTTGAGGAACCGCGCCGGACCGTCTTCCAGCATCACGCCTTCCTTGAGCCGCTTGAGCATCTCGTCATCGACAACACCGTGGATACGCACCAGGTATTCCCGCTCGACCTGCTGAGAGGGGTGCATCAGCAAATTGGCAAGCTCTCCGCTATTGGTAAACAGCAAAAGGCCCGCCGTATTGATGTCGAGACGACCGACCATCACCCAGCGACCGTGCCTGAGTATCGGCAAATGCTGAAACACCGTCGGGCGGCCTTCGGGGTCGTCCTTTGTGGATACCTCCCCTTCAGGCTTGTTGTAGACAACTAGCCGGATTCGATCCCGGCGATCCGGCATCTTGATCGGCTGTCCGTCGATCTTGATGTCATCCCGGGATTCCACCCGATCCCCCAGGGTGGCGACCTTGCCGTTTACCTGGACGCGCCCCGCTTCTATCCATTTTTCCAGCTCACGGCGGGACCCCAGACCAACCTGAGCCAGAACCTTTTGCAATTTCTCACTCATTATCCACTCTCGCGCTTAGGGGTAATGTCACGACCTGGGCACTGGGGCGTGATTCCGGTTCCGACGCATCCGAATCGGAATCCCGCTCACCCGTGTCGGCACCATCGACGTTGCTTTCCCCCTCCGGCGAAAAATCGAGGAGCGGGTTGAATTCGTCCAGATCGCGAATCTCATCGAGGGGCGGCAATTCATCCAGACTGCGCAGATTGAAGTAATCGAGAAACTGCCGCGTGGTGGCGTAGAGCGCCGGCCTGCCGGGCACGTCCCGATGGCCCACGACGCGAACCCACTCCCGCTCGACGAGGGTTCTGATAAGGTCAGAGCTTACGGCGACCCCCCGGATCTGCTCGATATCCCCCCGGGTGATGGGCTGGCGGTAGGCAATCAGGGCCAGCGTCTCGAGCAGCGCCCGCGAGTACTTCCGAGGCTTCTCCTCCCACAGGCGACCCACCCAGCGTGACAGTTCCTGGCGCACCTGAAAACGATAACCGCTGGCGGTTTGCTTCAGTTCCACCGCCCGATCCTGGCAATCGGCGGCAATATCATCGAGCGCCGCGACCAGCTGTTCCCGGTCGGGGCGCTCGCTTTCCTCGAACAGGTCCAGAAGTCGCTGCAGGCTGAGGGGTTCTCCCGCCGCCAGCAGTGCGCCTTCAATGATTTTCTTCAGGGTATCTTGTTCCATGGTTTTCCGTCACAGCGCCCGGGATTTGACATGAATGGGACCAAAAGGCTCGGTTTGAACCAGCTCGATGAGAGACTCCTTGACCAGCTCCATCACCGCCAGAAATGTCACCACCACACCGGGACGACCTTCACTCAATTTGAACAGGGTAACAAAGGGTACAAACTGGCCCTGGCGCAATTTCTCGAGCACCTGGCCCATGCGCTCCCGGGTGGACAGGGGCTCGAGCTGGATGTGGTGACTGCGAGTCATCTCCGCCCGGCGCAGAATATCCGCCAGGGCAAGCAGTATCTGCCGCATCTCGACATCCGGGTGGGGTCGTTCGCTCTGGATATCCGGCGCCTTCGCCCGGGCGACATGGAAGTCCCGGTCCTGGCGGGGCAGCTCGTCGATATCTTCCGCCGCCTTCTTGAAGCGCTCGTATTCCTGTAGCCGGCGAATCAGTTCGGCCCGCGGGTCCTCTTCCTCGTCCTGTTCCACCTGGCGGGGCAACAGCATCCGGGATTTGATTTCCGCAAGCATGGCGGCCATCAGCAGGTATTCCGCCGCGAGTTCGAAGGACATGAGCTGCATCATCTCGATATAGGCCATGTACTGACGGGTAATTTCCGCGACATTGATTTCGAGGATATCGAGATTCTGGCGTTTTATCAGGTACAGCAGCAGATCGAGGGGCCCTTCGAAGGCTTCAAGAAAAACTTCAAGCGCTTCCGGTGGAATATACAGGTCCTTCGGCAGTTCGGTAAGCATCCGGCCCTGTACGATGGCAAAGGGCATTTCCCCCTGCTCCGGGCGCGCCGCGACGGGCGCCCCGTCGTCATGATCGGCGTCGAGGTTGTGCTCGTCGTCCAGTTTATCCGAATTCACCAAGGCTGCCTCCAGGTTCCGGGCGATTATAACGCCGATAGCGCCTCAGGTGGAAAAAGGCGAGAAGTCCCCTACTCCCTGCCGGACCAGCACAGGAACGTCTTCGGTCAAATCGACAATGGTCGTCGGCTCCAGGCCGCAATAGCCGCCATCGACAATGACATCGACGCGCTTCTCCAGTAACTGGCGTATATCGTCCGGATCGGTGAGCGGGAACTCGTCGCCGGGCATGATCAGTGTGACACTCATCAGCGGCTCGCCCAGCTCCTCGAGCAGGGCCTGGGCGATGGGGTTCGCCGGCACCCGGATACCGATGGTCTTGCGCTTCGGGTGCATCAGTCGTCTGGGGACTTCCGACGTCGCTTCGAGAATAAACGTGTAGGCCCCCGGGGTATAGGTTTTGAGCAGCCGAAAGACCTGGTTGCTGACCCGGGCATAGGTGGCGAGTTCGCTGAGATCCCGGCACATCAGGGTGAAGTTGTGGTGTTTGTCCAGCCGGCGAATCAGCTGGATATGCTCCATGGCGGCCTTGTCACCGAGGTGACAGCCAATGGCGTAGGCGGAATCGGTGGGGTAGACGATCACGCCCCCCTTGCGGACGATATCGACCGCCGCCTGAATCAGGCGGTTCTGCGGGTTCTCAGGATGGATATACAGTATCTCGCTCATGGTGACTGCCTGAAATTTCGTGCCCGGCACTATATACAATCCCGGGCTGATGTACAGATGCAACACCCTCGCGCATTGTGCGAGACACGGCAAGCCCCTAAAATCCGCGGTTCACGTACATCAAGCGCCAGCCATGACCTCCGAAACACCGGAACAACCACCCGAGAAGGCGGAAAACCTCCTCATCAATCTGTTGTTCAACATTATTGCCCCGACCCTGATCCTCACCAAACTCAGCTCGGACGCCTATCTCGGCACAACCAATGCCATTGTCATCGCCCTGGCATTCCCTGTGATCTACGGCATCCACGACATGGTCCGTCGCGGCAAGGTGAATCTGTTTTCCGTTATCGGGGTGTTCAGCATTCTTATGACCGGCGGCATCAGCCTGTTGGGACTGGCGCCCAAATACCTCGCGTTGAAGGAAGCGGCCGTACCCGCCACCTTTGGGCTGGCGACACTGGTATCGGTGAAAACCCCTTATCCTCTGGTAAAGACCTTCATATACAACGACGCCATTCTGAATACCGCCCTGATCAAGCGGACCCTTTCCGCCAACGGCAACGAAGATGCGTTCGAACGCCGCCTTTTGATGGCCTCGTTGCTGATCGCCGGTTCGTTTTTCCTGTCCTCGGTTCTGAACTATCTGCTCGCCATCATGGTGGTTACCTCGCAACCCGGCACAGTGGAATATAACGAACAGCTGGGTAAAATGACGGCCCTCAGCTTCCCCGTGATTGCCTTGCCGGCCACCGTGGTGATGATGGGCGCGATGCTCTATCTCTTCAAGGGAATCACCCGGCTTACCGGGTTGGACCTGGAACAAATCATCAAACACCGAACCAAGGATTAACGCTAATGTGGTACGCAATTATCAGTACTGACGTCGAAGACAGCCTGGCCAGGCGCCTGAAGGCGAGACCAGACCACATTGCCAGACTGCAGGCTCTGAAGGATGCCGGCCGGCTGTTCGCCGCCGGTCCCCACCCGGCCATCGATAACGAAGACCCGGGCGAAGCGGGTTTCACCGGCAGCCTGGTCATTGCCGAGTTTGACTCCCTCGCCGACGCCCAGGCATGGGCCGACGAAGACCCCTATATCAAAGGGGGTGTCTACGCCAACGTTACCGTCAAACCCTACAAGATCGTACTGCCCTGATGGGGCAGACAGGTGCTTCCATGACTCGAACACTGTTGTTCATCGCAAGTCTGCTGGCCTCCCTGCCAGGCTTTGCGGCCACCATGTATATATCGGACGAGTTGCGGGTCCCCCTCCGCAGCTCCCCCTGCTCCACATGCGCCATTGTCCACCGGGGCCTGATTGCCGGTACGCGGCTCGAAGTGTTGCAGCGCGACGGGGAGTGGACCCGGGTGCGCACGGGCTCCAACCTGGAGGGCTGGCTGCCCGGCCAGTACCTGGTCAGCGAACCCATTGCCAAACTGAAGCTCAACGATGTCGAGGCCAGCAATGCCGAACTCAGCGAAGAGAACGACGATCTCGAAACACAGCTAACAGAGCTTCAGCAGCAGTACGCGGCGCTTGAAAACGACCATCAACAGGTACTGGATGCCCGCAAAGCCCTCGAAGTGGAGTTGTCCACCATTAAAAAGATTTCCGGCAATGCCCTGGCGCTTCAGGAGCAGAATGAAGAGTTGATTCGCCGCAATCGGATACTGCAAAGCGAGATCGATGTGCTCACCGCCAGTCGCGATCAACTGATGAGCGACAACACGCGAAGCTGGTTTCTCTACGGGGCCCTGGCGGTATTCTTTGGCGCCATCCTGGCGGCGATTCTTCCCCGGCTCAAGCCCAGGCGCCGCTACTCCGAGTGGGCCTGAACCATGGCATTCAGAGCCTTCCTGATTGCCATGGCCGGTGTCCTGTTGATCGCTCAGGCCGGGGCAGCCGTTGAGACCGGCAATCCGCAGTTTGTCGTGAAAACCGACCTCGGTGAGATTCGCATTGAACTCTATGCCGACAAGGCACCGGAGACAGTCAGAAACTTTCGCAATTATGTCGACCGCCATTTCTACGACGGGGTGATATTTCACCGGGTCGTCAAGGGTTTCATGATCCAGGCAGGGGGCTACACCTTCGACCTGTTCGAAAAATCCCCGGGGGAGCCGGTGGTCAATGAATCCGGCAACGGCCTGCGCAACCGCCGGGGGACTCTGGCCATGGCGCGACTGTCGGAGCCGGACAGCGCCCGGGCCCAGTTTTTTATCAACCTGGCAAATAATCGCCACCTCGATCCCAAGGGCGGCGAACCCGGCTACACCGTTTTCGGTCGCGTCGTCGACGGCATGAATGTGGTCGACGCCATCGCCCGTGAACCAGTGCGGCGGGAAGCCGAATTCACCCATCTGCCCAAGGTTCCGGTGCGCATCCTGTCCATTACCCCCCTGGAGCAGCCGTGATAGCCCTCAGTGTCAACCTCAACAAAATCGCCCTGATCCGCAACTCCCGGGAAGGCAATTTCCCCTCGGTCTCTGACTTTGCCCGGTACTGCATCGACGCCGGTGCCGATGGCATCACCGTTCACCCCCGACCAGATCAGCGCCATATCCGACCCGGTGACGTGCGCGACTTGTCACAGCTGGTCAGTGCCCTACCCGGTCTGGAATTCAATATCGAGGGCAACCCCTTTGCGCCACCCCGGGACACGTACCCCGGCCTGTTGGCACTGGTGAGAGAAACCCGACCGGACCAGTGCACCCTGGTCCCCGACAGCAATGACCAGCTCACCTCCGACCACGGCTTCGATCTACGTGTAAGTGCCGAAGCGCTGGCCCCGATCATCGACGAACTGAAAAATCTGGGGGTACGAATCAGCCTGTTCATGGACCCGGACGAAGAACAGATCGCATTGGCCAAAGCAGTCGGTGCCGACAGGATCGAGCTTTACACCGGTCCCTATGCCGCCGCCTGGAACGATTCCGCGACACTCGACCCACTGCTTGAGCGATACATAAGCGCGGCTCGCGCCGCGGTCGATTGTGGTTTGGGGGTTAACGCCGGCCACGATCTGAACCTCGAGAACCTGCGCCGGTTTGCCGATCAGGTGGTGGGTCTGCAGGAAGTCTCCATCGGCCACGCCCTTACGGTCGATGCCCTGAAGATGGGCATGGCAGCGGCGGTCAAAGCCTACAAAACCTGTTTGGACAGCGCGGCACAATGACCCGCGGCACTGCCCAATTGCCGGTACTCAATGTCATCGGCGCCGGTAAAGTGGGCATGACCCTGGCCCGCTTACTCAGGGACGCCGGCCAGGTGACCCTCGGCAGCCTGTTCAGCCGGGATATCGACAACGCAAGAAGCGCAGTGCAATTTGCCGGCGACGGCGAGGCGGTCGATGAGTTCGATAATCTGAGGCCTGCGGACCTCTGGCTTTTGTCCGTGCCGGATGGCGCCATCGCCACGGCTGCCTCCCGGCTTGCCGGCACACCCTTCCCCTGGCGTGACCGGAGGGTTTTTCACTGCAGTGGTCTGCACAGCTCGGCACTTCTGGAACCACTGGCACGACAGGGTGCCCTTGTCGCCAGCCTGCACCCGGCCCACAGTTTCGCCAACCCCGGGGCTTCGCTCACTGACTTTGCTTCAACGCTTTGCACCGTGGAGGGCGCGGCGACCCTGTGCGGTCGACTGACCGATCTCTTTGAAGCCCTGGGCGCAAAGGTGATCGCCATCAACCCCGAAAGCAAGGCGCTCTATCACTGTGCCAACACCGTTGCCTCGAATTACCTGGTCAGCCTTATGGCAACAAGCCTTGAGTTGCTCCAGGCGGCGGATATCGGCGAATCCGATGGACGGGCGATACTGGCACCCCTGGTCCGGCAAACCCTGGACAACATTTTCAACTTCGGACCGGAAGCGGCACTGACGGGACCCATTGCAAGAGCTGATGTGAACACGGTTAAAGCCCATCTGGATGCACTTTCCACCAGCGATGCTCACCTCCAGGCGACCCTTTACCGGATGCTGGGCAGAATCACCGTCACAATAGCAAACCGCGCCACCCCGGAAAGGGCCGACGACCGTCTGGCAATCGAAAACCTGTTCCGGGAACAGCGATAGTTGTCATTGCCGCAGCCCCAAATCGGCCATTTTCATTGATCCACTGCCAATGCGGGACCGTCGCCAAGGAAGAGACTGGCGGACAAATAGTTCACCGATGACCGGGTAGCCCCTGGACCGAGGGGTCTTGAAAGGGAGTATTCTTACACTCGCAATCACCACTAAGGGCGAAGCCATGCACGATCGACCCACCAAGCTGTCCACGGAACAGAAAGCCCTGGACATCAACCTCGACGAACAGAAGTACGGCACCGTTGTGGAAATCGGGGCCGGCCAGGAAGTAGCCCGCCAGTTTTTCAGCGCCGGTGCCGCTGCGGGCACCATCGCCAAAACCTCCTCCGCCTACGACATGCAGATCAGCGATGCCATCTACGGCAAGGCGGAGCGTTATGTGAGTCTTGAGCGCCTGCGGCAAATGATGGAGCACGAGTACGAGCTGCTCATCGAACGGCTTGCCCACCGGCGCTCCCGCAACACCACCTATTTCACCTATGCCGCCACTGTCGCCGCCAGAAGCTACAAGCAGACCAGTGAATGCCACGGCTGGGTCGGCATCAAACTGCAAATGTACCCCGGAGCACCCGCCAGTGAAATCGTCCTGCATGTCCGCATGCTCGATGAAACCAACAAATTACAATCCGAGGCCCTGGGCATTCTCGGTGTCAACCTTATCTACGGCGCGTTCTATTCGGCCCTCAAACCAAAGGCGCTGATTGAAGGACTCCTCGACAACCTGGACAACGACCGGATCGAAATCGATCTTATCAATTTCTCGGGCCCCTATTTCGAGGAAGTGGACATCCGGCTGATGAACCTGCACCTGGTGCGCAGCTGGTGCTGCAGGGCGGTCATGTTCGACCGCGACAACCAGCCCGTCGTGCCCGGTTCGGTGTTGCGCAAGAAAAACACCCTGGTCCTGCGTGGCTCGTTCCGTCCACCGACAAAAGTTCATGTCGACATGATGGAGGGTGCGCTGAGGCAATTTGTCCAGGAAGAAGCGATCTCCCGTGACGATGTAACGGCACTGGCGGAAATTACCATGGCCGAGCTGGCCGCCGACAAGGAACGGGCCGAAGAGCAGTTTCTCAATCGCGTCGACCTGCTCACCGCCCTTGGCTATAACGTACTGGTGTCTGATTATTTACGTTTTTTCAGGCTCCGTTCCTGGATCAGGCGCTACAGTCACAACACCATCGGTATTGTTTTAAGCGTGCTGGACTTTCACCAGCTGTTTGATCCGCGTTTCTATGAAGGCCTGGAAGGCGGCATCCTCGAAGCCATGGGCAAACTTTTCTCCGACAACACCCGCGTCTACGTCTACCCGGCGCGCATCAACGGCGAACTGGTTTCCCTGGACAATGTCGAGGTACCGGCGGAGCTGGGCCATCTGCTCAGGCACCTGGTCGCAAACAACGCCATGGTCCCCGCCCGGTACACCCACGAGGAGAACCTGCACATTATTCCCGGCGAAGTGCTCAAACAGATCGCCAGCGGCAAACCCGGGTGGCAGGACAGTGTGCCGGAACCCGTCGCTGCGCTGATCACTGAGCGCAAGCTCTACGGCTTGCCGGCGTAGTTAGAGAAGCCATGGGAAAGGCGCGTTCAACGCGCTTTTTTCCTGCTGAAAGAAACACCGCCCACCAGACTGCTAGGCCTGATCCGCAGGCCGGGGCGGAATATATTGCAGGTTGTATTCCGTCAGATAGGACTGGGAACCACAGCCCTTGAGCAGGAAGTTCTGGCGGCTCAGCCAGCGGTGAAAGTGCACTACCAGCGCCACGTCGGATTCCGGCCCCGCCATGCAGACAAAATCGTACACCGCCTGATCCGCCTCAAGCCGTGTGGCGACAGTTTTGCCCGTCAGCGTTTTGGCATCGCCAATATCCGCCGCCAATATCGATGCCCCATAGCGATTCACCCGGTCCAGGTAGCGGGCGTTATCCGCCGCGCCCACCAGTTTATATTCGAGTTCGGCATTATCCGTATCGATAGCCCGCAGGGCTTGTTCCATATGGGGCGCCACCGAGGGGAAGGCAATGGGACTCTCTTCGGGTTCCGGCTGCACTTCCAGCTTCACCCCCTCGTACTCGGCGATACCCGACAGCCCCCAGCGGCTGGTGGCGATTGTAAATTGCAAATAGGCGAGCAGATCGTGGGAAGGTTCGGGCTTAAAAATCAGCGGCCACATCAACATGCTATTGGTGCCCGCGAAACCCGCGGAGTGATACTCAATGACCTTTTTGGAAATGCGATCCCCGGTCAGAGATTCATAGTAATCGCACAACTCGGAAATTTCGCCCAGCGGCTCGGTGCTGTGGCGCAGGCGCATACCGGCGAATTCCGCCGCCGGATCGCCCAGGTAGGACACTTCGAAATCAATCAGACCGGTCAGACCTTCATCGTCGTACATGAACTGGCCGGCATCGCCGGTGACAAAACCCACCCGATTCCGGTCCGCCGGCGCCTTGCGTTCCAGCCAGCGGGCGACAAATTCCACATAACCCACCGGATAGGTCAACTTCCGCCGCACAATATCGATGCAGCCCTTGTACATGTTAAAGGCGGCATCCCGGGAGTTGCGGGGAACGAAAAAACCGACGTCGCCGAACGCCTCTGGGGGGATGCTGTGGAGTTTCACCAGCGCCTCTATAAATTCCCTGCGTACCCGCTGGCGCTGATTCGGGTCCTCAATCAACTCACTGTTGATACCACCGCGAATTTTTTCCATAACAATGGCGACAGGATTTTCGATCATGCCGTAGACCCGGGGAGCGGGAACACCATGGCGCTCCATGACGTGGTGGATGTCCGCCTCCTGGTGCAATGTCATAAAACTCTCGTAGTCCTCGCCACGACTGCCGCGCACCAGTACCGGTTTGACTTGCCCATCCACAGGCATCTCCGCCTCCCAGGCGGTTCGCCAGCGCATTTGCCGCCAGAAATTGACCGGCGGCGCACCAAAGTGGTCCGTCAACCAGTCGTAAACGGCCTTATCGGAACCGGTAAGGGAATGGACGTCGATGGCGAGCCGCTGCACCGTATCCTGGCTCATGGTCTTGCTCCGTTGTTATCGTTTATGGGAAAAATTCAGGGGTCGCACTGGATCAATGGCCGGTCAGCTTGCGCATCTCGGCGAAGGCGGCCGAATGGCTGGTAATACCGCCATCGACGAACAATTGCTGGCCGGTAATAAACCGGGAGTCATCCGACGCCAGGAAAAGCGCGGCGTTGGCGACATCGGAGGGCTGCCCGAAAAATGGCGTCAAATGGTTATCCGCCATGATACCGCGAACCGCCTCCGGGAATGCCCTTGCGGCGGCGTCACTGAGAATCATGCCGATGACCAGAATATTGGCGCGGATATTCTGTTTGCCGTACTGGGCGGCGATATTCTGGTTAAGGCTCACCAGCCCGGCTTTCGACGCTGCATAGGCAGTGTAGTCCGTGTCACCCTGGAAATACCGGGCCGAACCGGAGGTGAGAATGGAACCGCCACCGCCGGCGATCATATGGGGAATGGCGTACTTGGCCAGCAGAGCCGGACCGCGAAGATTGACTTGCAGAACCCGGTCCCAGATTTCCGCCTCCATGTTGACCACATCCCGGTCCCGCTCCATGACCTCCATGCTGGTCAGGCCGGCGTTATTGAAGAGAACATCAAGGCGGCCGTAATGCGCCATTGTCTGGTCGACAATGGCGATGATGTCCGATTCAGAACCGACATCACCGGCCACGGCAATGGCATCGCCGCCGTCGGCGACAATCGCCTCGGCAACCGTCTGCAGTGTTGCCGTCCGCCGTCCGGTGAGTACCACTTTCGCCCCTTCACGGGCGAAGGCCCGGGCGCACGCCTCGCCGATACCGGAGCCAGCCCCGGTAATCACCGCCACTTTTTCTGAAAGACGTTGCATTATTGTTGTCATCCTTCCGGTTCGTCGTAACCTCATCGCCGAGATGAGGCGCCAAGGCGTTCATCTTAGCAAACCCGCCGGCGCTGAATCCGCTGGCTGTTTTAGCCGGACTACCATCCGTTGCGCTGGCGCACATACCGCCAATGGCGCAGACGGCAATCAAAGTCCTGCTATTCCCCTTCCGGTTGCGAAGACCGATAGGCCTGGGGGTCCAATCCGTGTTTTTTCACCAGCTTGTGGAAATCCGACCGGTTGCGATCGGCCAGCTCCGCCGCCAGCGTCATATTCCCATTGGTTGCCTTGAGCAGACGATCCAGATAGGTTTTTTCGAACTGTGTCCGAGCCTCGGTCAGGGACTCCACCTTCGCCATCCGATCCACAGGCATTGCCTGTTGCGTTTGCGCGGCGGAAATAACCGCCCCGGAGGTCAGGGCGAACAGCCGTTCCATGACATTTTCCAGCTGGCGGATATTGCCCGGCCAGTGATAACCGAGCAAAAGACCCAGGGCTTCAGGGGCCAGGGACTTCTCCGGGCGACCTGTGCGCTGGGCAATTCTGGCCAGAAAGTGCTCGGCGAGCAGCGGTATATCCTCAATGCGGTCGCGCAGCGGCGGCAATTTCAAGCTGACCACGTTCAGCCGATAAAACAGATCTTCCCTGAATTGCCGCTCGGCGATCGCGGCCTCGAGATCGACATGGGTAGCGGAGATAACGCGAATATCGATGGCGATATCCTGGCGCCCCCCTACCGGCCGCAGGAACCCCTCCTGCAAAACCCGCAACAACTTGGCCTGCAGGGGGTAAGCCATATCCCCGATCTCATCGAGCAGGACCGTCCCGCCGTCCGCGCTGGTGAGCAATCCCTCCCGATCCTGGTTCGCGCCGGTAAAGGCGCCCCTTACGTGGCCGAACAGTTCCGACTCGAGAAGATCTTCAGGGATGGCACTGCAATTGATGGCAACAAAGGGGTTGTCGTGGCGGTGGCTGTTGCGGTGAATCATATCCGCTAAAAGCTCCTTGCCCGTGCCGCTCTCACCCGTAATCAGGATATTGACATCACTCTGCGCATAGAGGCGGGCCTGCTCGAGCAGTTGAAACATTCGCGCGCTGCGGGTCACGATGCGGCCATTGTCGCCTTCGCCACGCCCTTCCGACGGCTGGTGCAAGCTCAGCGCCTGGGTCAGCGTGGAATGCAACTCGTCCTTGTCGACGGGCTTGGTCAGAAAGGCAAAAACCCCCTCCCGGGTCGCATCCACCGCCTCGCGGATGGTGCCATGGGCGGTGAGCATAATGACCGGCAGACCGGGCCAGCGTTCGAGGATCTGACTGCACAGGGCCATACCATCCATCGGCTCCATACGCAGGTCCGTCAACACGGCGTGAACACTGTGCTGCTCGAGGATTTCCAGGGCCTCCTGGCCCGATGCGGCTGAACAGGTCTGGTAACCCATGGAACCCAGGCGCATAGCCAGCAACTGGAGCATGCCGGGGTCGTCATCGACAAGCAGTATCAGGGCGGTATTCATGGGCCGCTCCCGTTAATGTTCAGGTCCTCCATGTCAGCCTCTATCTTGCGAATGCCATCAATGGTCTTCTCCAACTCATTTTTCAGTTCGGTATTGCGGGTCTCGAGTACCTGATAACTACGGGCGGTGTCCCAAAGCAGGGCCACCAGGGCATGTTGTGCCGATGTCCAGTCAGAGCCCGGCTGCAACGCACTCAACGCCTCGCGCAATATACCCGGGGTCAGGTCCGGTCGGCAGCTGGCCAGGAGCACTCGCTCCAAGCGGTCGCCCTCAAGTTGCGTGCCTTCTCTGTTTGCCAACGCCTCCAGCCGCAAGCGCTGCTCTTCCGGCGCCAGGGCGCACAGCTGCTGACGTTGATTCAACCATGCGGAAACATCGCTTTCAGGCTCGAAGGATAATGCCGGTGTGTTGGCGCTGTCCGCGGGGCGAATCAGGCTGCCCTGGCATCCGGCGAGCAATGCCAGCAGTGCAAAAAAGGTGATCGATCGCATACAGATCTTCCTGTCTGTCAGATTTTTAGAAACGCAGCATGAACGTGGCACCTTGGCCGGGTGTGGACTCGACCCGGATTACGCCGGCCAACAACTGAACGGCCTCTTTGACAATGGCGAGCCCAATACCATTTTTCGGCACCCGGTCCCGCCGGCCACTGCGCCCCTTATAAAACGGTGTAAAAATAGCTTCCAGCTCATCTGGCTCGATACCGGGACCATTGTCACTGACCGACAATGTCCAATGGTCAGTCTGCTGGTGCCAGCGAACCTCGATGCGACCGTCATCCGAACAAAATTGCGCTGCATTACCCAGCAGGTTGCGCAGAATCATGTCCAGCAAGCGGGGATCGCTGGTCACCTGTTCACAGTTTCCCTGAACCACCCAGTGAATATTTTTACCGGGATTCGCCGACTGGAGGTGAGTCATAATCTGGTGACACAGCGCCTGGATGTTAACCGGCTGGTATTGGGTTACCAGTCCGTGTGACACCGCATTGTAATTGAGTAATTGCTGTATAAGGGCCTGAAGGTTACGGGCGTTGGCATCCAGAATAGCCAGTATCGGTCGTTGCGCGGGAAGTGGTGTTGCCGGTACCCCGTCCCCCAGCAGACTGCTCGCCTCGATAATCGCCGCCAGCGGTGTTTTCAACTCATGGGTCACATGCTGGATAAACGCTGTCTTTTGCCTGTCACTGGCGTTTACCTGCTGGCGCATCCACTCCAGGTTATCGCCGAGGGCGGTCAGATCTGACGGCCCTGTGATCTCGATGGGCTTCTCCCATTGATGGCGACCCAGGGCGCGGATCGCCTGGCTCAAACGCCAGATTGGCCTTGAAACCATATAGGTACCGATTGCCATCAATAAAAAGGTACCGGGCAAAGCCAGCATGGCGATCAAAAACACCTGATCAACAATGCGATTAAACGCCCGCTCCGCTTCGCTCAGAACAGAGCGGCGATGATCGTTGATACCCTTGACCAACGCCTCTCCCTGGGATACCAGGGACTGGAGTAACTCTGCCAGTCGGCGGGAATCCGGCGCAGGCTGCCCGATCTGGGCCTCAATCTCGTCCGCGATGGACAGGATTGTCATCAGTCGTTCGCGGTTGTCGACGTCCGGCAACGACTGCGCCAGCATATCGATGGTATTGGCCAGGGACTGCCGCTTCTGTTTATACAGCGCGACAAAACTGCTATCCCGCAACAGTACGGATTGGCGCGCGGTTCGCACCAGTTGCCTGGCGGTGTCCGATAATTCACTGGTGTGGCCGGCAAGCAACTCCATCTCTTTCACCATTTCCCGCTGTCCCCGGGTTTGAGCCTGGAGGGCCAACGAGGCGTAGCTGACCGCAACCAGCAGGGGAATAATCGCCAAGAACGTCGCGCCCAGCCACTGCTGCAACAGGGTAAACCGGCCGAAAAGGGGTTTCACGTCATTCAACTCCCGGGGCTTGATGCGTGGACATTGTGCCCCAACCAATGCATGTTGCAAATATGCAACATTGTATCCCTTTGTTTATAAAAGATTTTTAGGGATTCCAATCCAGATTAGTTGCCATTTGGCAACATAACCCCCGTCTCTCGCGGCACAAAAATATGCAACCCATTGATATTTTTAGCTTTATTAAATTGGCATAGCAATTGCGATTAGGCTGACAGGTAACCACGCTAGCCAATAGGAGGCAACATCATGAAAACGCTTATCGTCACCACCCTGTCCGCCACCCTTAGCCTGTCAGCCCTGGCGGCGGATGCGATCAACCCCGGATCCCAGCCCAATGATGCGCTTAGCCGCCACACACAGCTGTTCCACGAGCTGGATACCGACAACAGCCAGAGCCTGTCCACGGACGAGGCCAGGGAGGCAGGCGTCAGCAGCGACAACTTCGTCATCCTTGATGCCGATCGCAATGGCACTCTGGAACTGAACGAATTCCTCGCCCTTGCCGAACTTAACCCGCAGAAGGACGGGACCGCACCTGACAACATGCCAGCACCGCAATAAAGCAAGCACTGACAAGCACCGTTCCGGCTGCCCGGTTCGAGCGGCCGGAGCTGACGAGAAAAACAGTCACCCGGAAGGAGAATCACATGAAACAATACGCACTCGTTGGCGGACTGACCGCTGCGCTGTTAATCCCTGCCTTTGCTGTCTCGCAAAATTACCAGGACACCAATGCCTCTACCGGGGTCTACATCGGCGGCAATTATGGGGGCTACAAAGCCCGGGGCGGTGACTTCGAGGATGAGAACGATCTCTACGAAGTTCTGCTCGGCTGGCAGATTTCCCCCTACCTGGGTGTTGAAGCCAATTACACCGATTTTGGCGATTACGGCGACCGATTCGCCTCCGCCGAAGTGGACGGCGTTGGCGCCGCCATCGTCGGAACCTTTCCCATCAGTGACAATTTTGGCTTGTACGCAAAAGGCGGTCAGTTCTGGTGGGATGGCGATGTCAAAGTAGCCGGTTTCCGCGAGGATTTTGACGAAGACAGCTTCTATTACGGTATCGGCGCAAAACTGCTGATGACCGACGCGCTGCACCTGACCGCCGAATACAAGCGTTACGACATCGAATTTGACGGAAGCGAGTTTCCCCTGCCGCCNCGGGATGATGAAACCGATCTGGACACATTGACCGTCGGCATGCGNTACACATTTTNAGTCGACNGGACGGTANACAGAGTTGACAAAGGGGACCCGCGGGTCAGGTCAGGAGAAAAGGCAGTAGGGCCTGGCCCGCGGGCAACCTCGAGGCGAAACAAACCTGAACAAGGAGTAATTGATGAAGAAACTGGCCGCAATCAAGTGGGCGCCGCCCTTGCTGATGCTGGTGTTTACGCTGACAGCCTGTGAAGAACAGGGACCGGCAGAGCGCACCGGCGAAATCATCGACAACGCCGCAGAAAAGACCGGTGAAGCCATCGAGGAAGGTGCCGAAAAAACGGAAGAGTGCTTCGAAGACGGCGTCAATAATTGCTGAGCGCAAACAGTCGGGGCGCTCTACGGAAAGAATGGCGCGCCCCGGCACCGATAGCTACAAGAAAGCGTCTGGCTATCTGATTTCGTAAACGGGCGCCAGCCAGACCAGCATCCAATGCGCCTTCGAACATCAGCCGCTGCTTGGGGCTCCCGCAAGGGAGCCTGTTTTTTATCCCTTCGCAACCGCACCGTGCTGTTCAACGAACCCCGCGATGGTGTCCGGCCAGCTTGCCAGATCGTCGAGACTTTTCGCGACGATCAGCCGTGAATCGGGGATCAACTCCGCCAGGGTTTCGGCGGTGGACAAAGGATGAGCCTTATCCCCCTCCCAGGCGAGGATCAGTGTCGGCAGTTCGATAGCTTTGATCACATTCCTGTCGGGAAGATTCGCCAGGCTGGCGCCGGTCAGCACATTGGCCAGGGCCTCCGAGTCCATGGCCGCCAGTTGGCCGGCCATGGTTTTTGCCAGCTCGTTGTACCGTTCCAGAAGGAACGGCGGCATCATCGCTTGTCCCTGCTCGGCCATCAGGTCGGCGAACACCGCGGAACCCTGTGTGCGTACCACCTCCGCCAGCGTGACATAAACCGAAGCCTGTGCGACACGGCTTTCCCAGGCTGTCGGCGGCGTCGCCAACACCAGTGCAGCGATATCATCCGGCGCCTCGAGGCCGGCATACAGTGCGCTGGAACAACCCATGGACATGCCGCCCGCCACATAACCCGACAGGGAAAGGCTTTCTGCCAGCGCCACCATGTCGTGGCCCAGACTCTTCCAGGTATAGGCCTCGGGACCACCCGCGGCCCCGGATTTGCCATGGCCCCGGGCGTCATAACGCACGACTCTTATGCGCTCCAACTGACGCGGCCAATCAAAATAGTTACCCAGATCCTCCCCCGCGCGACTGGTGGTGAGGCCGTGGCCCCAGACAAGGGTTGGTCCGTCACCGGCGTCGGTGTAATCGAGACTTGCGCCATTGATCGTGGTAGCTGTCATGGATAGTCCTTTTTACTGCCAATCGTTAGCCGGACTATCAGCGCGACAACAGCTGTGACCGGTATATAACAGGCGCCTATTAAACGTGATCGTCGTAAGACTGTCGAGTCACGGGCTTTGGATCGGAATAACTTTAACCGGCATCTAAATAGTCATTATTGTAAATATAAGAAAGTGGCGGTATGGTTGGTGCGTCAAGGTCGGCCGGCGCATCCGGACAGGTATCCCGAATGCCCGGCCCGAACACCCCGAAAATAACGATAACTGGAGCAAGCGATGGCCACAGGCCCCGAAAACCTTTCACCGCTCGACACCAATGGCTACCGGGCCAGGGATGCCTTCTTTGGCCAGCCCTATATCGACCGGGATGAATGGCGGGAAACCCCGGTTCCCCACCGCCACGTGCACGGCGGATTCAGCGACACCGACACGCGCTTCACGTTCTATTTCCCCCCGGAGCAACACTGGCAGGGACGCCTCTTCCACCCGATCGAAGGCGGCCATGCGGGCCACGAGGACTTCTTCGGCGGCTATGCCGGGGAAATCAGTGGTGGCCTGCGAATGGTTCAGCGTCTGGGTGGCTATATGGTCGAATCCAACTCGGGCCACATCGGCGATGATATTGACCCCCGGGGTGGAGACGACCCGACCCTCTACGGTTATCGAGCCAGCGTCGAGAGTGCACGCTTTTCGAAACATATCGCCCGACAGATCTACGGCAGGGAACCGGACTATGGCTACGTCTGGGGGGGCAGCGGCGGCGGACGTCGCTCGCCCCTGTGCCTCGAGTACGGCGCGGATGTCTATAACGGCGCCCTGCCCTACATGGGCGGCGGCAACATCGATGAGCACGGCACCGGATCGCGAGTACGCAGTGATCAGCCCATCGGTTTTGGCGCCATGTTCAATGTCCAGCGACTGCTCGGCGACGACAAGCTTGCCGGCGTCATCAGCGCCATGCAACCGGGCGGCAGTGGCAACCCCTACGAGGGGCTGAACGCGCACCAGCGCGAGGAACTGGCCAGTCTTTACCGGCTCGGCTTTCCCCGGGGTGACGAGTTCATGATCAGCCAGCCCATGGGTCAGATGTGGCTGTGGACTTCCATCGCGGATATGCTGCAGAAGGACGATGCCGATTACTTCGACGCCTTCTGGACCCGCCCCGGCTATGTCGGCCACGACAACCCGGAATTCCTCGGCGACCACCTGCTCAATCATAAAAGTGTCGTCAGCCGCATCGTGACTGCCCGCGAATTTCGCGACAACGAGGAGTTCTCAGGCCCCGAATTCGGTGCCGCCAAGCCGTTCGTGATCCTGCTCGCCACCCTGATGGGGGATCTGGAACTACCCATCGGCGTCGAGGTCAAAGGCATTCCCAAGGGCTACCGTATTGGCAGCGGCGTCAAACTGCTCAGCGGCGAGGCCGCGGGCAGACAGCTTTACTGCATCAACCACGGCGGTGATTTTTTCTTTTGTGACGGCCACGGCGAGGCCAACCTGCAGCGGTTTCGCGGCGTGAAGGTGGGCGATGAAATACTGATCGACAACAGGGCTTTCCTGGCCTTCTGCTACTACTACCGTCACCACATCTCAGACGATCCACTATATGACTTCCTGCGGGTCGACGGTGAACCCATCTACCCGCAACACGGCGTACCCCTGCAATCGCCCCTGATGGGTGTGCCCTACTCCGGGCAGTACCAGGGCAAGCTGATGTGGGTACACCACACCCACGATGCCTCTTTATGGCCTCCCCAGGGCCTTTTTTATCAACAGGCGGTTGAACGTGCCCAGGGCAAGGACGCAGCCGCCGAAAAGTTCTGCCTGCGCTGGACCCAAAACGCCGAACACATCGGGCCGGACATGGCGCCCTCGCCCCCGGGCCGTAGCGCCAATACCTGGCTGGTCAACTATCACGAAAACATCGAGCAGTGCCTGTTTGACCTGGTCGACTGGGTGGAGAAAGGCGTCAAACCCGCGCCGACCCGGTTCAGCTTTGCCGACGGCAAAGTCAGCCTGCCGCCAAGCGCCGGGGAGCGAGGTGGCATCCAGCCGGTGGTTCAGGTGAAGGTCAATGGCGCCGCCCTGGCCAGAGTCAAGGCCGGCGAGCCCGTGCAGTTATCCGCCGTGGCAGAGGTACCCCCGGGCAGTGGCGCCCTGATCAGGCTGGAGTGGGACTACGATGGCCTTGGCACCTACCCCGAAAAGATCGTGCCCGACGATCGACCGGAACGAATGGAGCTGGCAACAACCCATACTTACCGTGAGCCCGGGACCTACTTCGTCACCCTGAGGGCCACTTCACACCGAGAAGGCGACGTCGATGCCAGACATGCCCGGGTGGAAAACGTTGCCTCCGCCCGTGTAATCGTGAGCTAGACTAGCTTGAGCACCCAGGGCCTGGCAAAAGGTCCAAAACAATAACATCGCAAAGGAAAGTCACCATGCCTACCCAATATAAGCAACGACAACTGGCCATCGGGCTTCTGCTGGCACTCGGCTGCAGCGGCGCCGCCCTGGCCAGCGACAGCTGCACACTCGACGTCATACAGGGCTTCGCCCCGGATGACACCACCATCACCAAGGCCGAACCCACCGCGGAACCCAAGCCCCACTGCCGGGTGGAAGGCTATATCACTACCACCGACCCCGGCCCCAACCAGGTCAACTTTCGACTGCAATTGCCAGACGAGGACTGGAACGGCCGCTACTTCTTCATCGGCATGGGCGGCTCCGCCGGCTATGTGCCCAGCGACTCCCAGGTACCGGCGGGCAACCCCGTGTTCGGCAACTTCGCCGTCGCCGGCACTGATACCGGGCGCCAGGGGCATATGCTCGACTGGGATTTCGTCGGTGAAAGCAAGGCCAAGGCCCTGGACCACCGGGACCGCGGCGCCCATGTCACCAATGTGGCGGCGCAGAAAATCACCCGTGACTACTACGGCGTCGACAAAATGTACCGGTATATGTCCGGCTGTTCCGGCGGCGGTCGCATGAGCACGGAAGCCATAGAACGGCACCCCGAAGACTTTGACGGTGTGGTTCTCGGCGCACCCGGCGACTGGACCACCATCCTGTCCTTTATCCATGGCGCCCAACAGATGACCCGGGAGCCCGGCTCCTGGCTATCGCCCGCCAAGCTGGCGTTCGCGGAACAGAAAGTCACCGAGGCCTGCGACGAGCTCGACGGCGCCAAGGACGGCCTGATCTGGGACGAGCGCGCCTGCGCCTACGATTTCACCCAGCTGCAGTGCAAGGACGGCGACGCCGCCGACTGCCTGACGGCGCCGGAAATCAAGAGCATCAACGCCATCCTCGAGGGCCCGATAGGCCCGGACGGCACACCCATTCGGCCCGGCTGGCCCATTTCCAATATGACCGCCTGGAGCGGATTCCTCGGTCCGGTGCCACCGCCGTGGTCGAAGGAGGCCTCCATGGAAAATATGCGCAAGAGTTCCGGCGGCTATGTGATCGCCAGCACCATGGCCAACGTCTATCTGGAGCCCGGCTACGATGTGCTCAAGTTCGACCTGCAAAGCCAGGACGATATCGATGCCTGGGTCAACGGCCAGAAAAGAGTCCAGTTCGGCCTGCCCTTCAGCGCTGATTTGAATGACTATAAAAAGGAAGGCGGCAAGCTGATTTTGTGGAACGGCGTCAGTGATCCCTGCTGTCTCGATACCAAAATGAACGAGTACTACCACAACGCCGCCAAAAAGGTGGGCGGGGTCGACAAACTGGATGAGTTTGCCAAGTACTATCGCATTCCCGGCATGGCCCACTGCGGTGGCGGAACCGGACCCCAGGACGGCCCCGACCAGCTTCTGCGCGCCATGATCGACTGGGTGGAAAACGGTGTCGAACCGGCCAAGGTGGTCGCCCACCGGGGCGCAGAACGCACTGACCTGCTGTTCGCCGACCCGGAAACCGGACAGGTCTCCGGGGTGCTTATCCCGCCGCCCCAGGGCGTACCCCACGACTTCACCCTGTGCCCTTACCCCCAGGTGCCCACCTTCGACCAATCCAAGGCCGATATCCCGGGCGCCGTGCACGAAGCGGAGAACTGGTCCTGCCGGGCACCATCCAACCCCTGATAACCAAGGGCAGGCCCAGGGCCTGCCCTTTCACCGGATTCGGCTAAACCGTCCAACAATAACAATGGATGACATCTGCAATGGACCACTTTATTCACCGACCGCTGACAGCAATGTGTTTGGCGGCCGCATTAATCGCTGTTGAAACTCAGGCCGGAGACGCCTGCTCCGTCGAGCATATCCAGTCGCTGGCGCCGGCGGGCACCACGATCGAAAGTGCCGTGGACACCCCTGAACCCGTGCCCCACTGCCGCATCGACGGCTATGTCACCACGACAAACCCCGGCCCCAACCGGGTCAACTTCCGCCTGCAACTGCCGGATGAGGGCTGGCAACAGCGCTACTTCTTCGTCGGCATGGGCGGCGCGGCGGGTTCGGTGCCCAGCGATTCCGGTTTGCCCCCGGGTAACCCGATGTTCAAAGGCTTCGCCGTTGCCGGCACCGACACCGGCCACCAGGGCCATATGCTCGACTGGAGCTTCCTGCGCGACAACCCGGCACAGGCCGAAGACCATATCCACCGGGGCGCCCACGTCACCGCCCAGGCCACCCAGGCCATCACCAGGGCCTATTACAACAGCGACAAGCTCTACCGCTACATGTCCGGCTGCTCCGGCGGCGGGCGTATGGTCACCGAGGCAATCACCAGACACCCGGAGGACTTCGACGGCGTGTTGCTCGGCGCCCCAGGCGGTCGCAGCTCCGCGACCATGATGGGCTTTATCTATAACGCCCAGCAAATGACCCGGGAACCGGGCGCCTGGCTGTCACCGGCAAAACTGAAGATGGTCGAAGGTAAAGTCATTGCCGCCTGCGATGCCCTGGACGGCGCCAGGGACAACCTAATCGCCGATAACCGCCAGTGCCGGTTTGACTTCGACACCCTCGCCTGTCAGTCCGGGGATGGACCGGACTGCCTGACAGAACAGGAGCTGACCAGCCTGAAAAATGTCTATCGCGGCCCTCAGGGTCCGAACGGACCGATCAACGTTGGTTACCCCATCGCCAACATCAGCTTCTGGTCCGACTACCTGGGCCACGTGCCGCCCCCCTGGTCCGATGCCCCGACCATGGAGAACATGCCCAAAACCTCCA